>JAQVYS010000012.1 GCA_028708605.1 Bacillota bacterium | reverse complement strand
GTACTTGACTCCGCCTTCAATGTTTTCTTCTAGAATGTAAGGATTTACTCCTAACTCTTCTGCTGTTGCTGGCATAAGTTGCATAATTCCTATCGCCCCTTTATGAGATACAGCATCAACTTTATAGTTAGATTCGATGGCTGCAACTGCTAAAACTAGTGCTGGATCTACAGCATATTCTGTAGCAGTAGCTACTATTAAATCATAAGGATGCGGTAGTTCAATTAAGGGTTCACCTGACTTATCCCCTGCTTGCTCTAAATCTTGTGGAGTAATACACTCAGACGAACTAAAAAGAATAGACGAAGATTTAGAGTCCAAATCTAAAGAAAAGACTAGAATCAATATTCCAATACTAAAGATTGCGAGAGGAATAAGTATCTTGGCGCTTGCCCTCCATAGGCGGCAGGTAATGTTTGCTGCCAAGTTTATGACCTCCTTATGGGAAACACCCATATATATCAACAATTTTTCTGAATTTTTTCAAAAATGAGTACAAAGACTTACTTGTAAAATTGTACTTGACCTAATGCTCTATGTCAAGTCTTGCTTTTTTAGTAGCAATATTGTGTTACTTTATTGTCAAACTGATGCCGAAAATGCCTACTAATAAAGGGATGTAAGACATACTAAATAAACCTTGTACCTAGAAGTGACATTTCCAAAGAATAGATAGTGTCCTTTTTTTGTTGACTCGTTACATTTATGCTATTAGACTTTTATTATGAGGTGATAGCATGTTATTCCTTATTATTTTTATCAGTTTGATTCTCTCTTTAGATGCTCAAGCTTTCATACCAGAAAGACCGGCGATCCTGATTCACGGAATCGGTGTAAGAGGTGGTCTTACCTGGGAGGGAATTCCCTTTTTAAGATATTTAAACCTGCAAAGCAAAAGTATGACTGATTTTTTAGTAGAATCAAGTGGCTATACTCTAGGTGAAAATCTCCTAAGCTATGACTATGATACGCTTGATCCTATCGAACATATCGCAAGTGAGTTTGCTACATTTTTAGATGAATTTCTTAAATCATCTAATTCAGAAAGCGTAGATTTAATCTGTTTTAGCATGGGGGGACTGATTGCCAGAACTTATTTAAACGGGACCAAAGATCCTCCAGTGAAAAACCTAATTACAATCGGCACTCCTCACCGCGGTTCTTATTGGGTCGAGATTGCAGAACAAATCAAACCTCAATCTAGTAGCTGGTTTTTTACTACCCTTGAAACAGTACTCTCTAACGCAGAGCTGCCAGATTCATCTTTAGGCCAAGAAACCTATAGATTCTTGGATAGAGTCTATCGTTTTAGTGAATACCCTTCATTAGGTCAGATGGAACCAGAAGGAGAGTTTATTAAAAATCTTGAAAACTATTATATACCTCCCGAGATTAACGTTACTTGTATTGCAGGACTAGTTCTTCCAGCCTTTGACTCAGCACTGGTACCGGAAAGCCTTGTTGAAAAAATCTCCGAGCGCTTCGGTGCAGGTGATTTAATTGTCCCTTTAGAGAGTGCCCTCTGGAAAAACGCAGATCAAACCTTTATTGTCAAAGGTCCTGCCGATACAACTTGGCATAGTAGCCTCACCTATAATCCTGAAGTACAGGCTCTAGTCAAATACATTCTAAGTAGAGACTACATGTTTTCAAAGCTCGAGAGTTTTCAAAAAAGATCCAAGTAATTACAATCTTGGAAGAACTACTTGGATCTTTCTTATTAACATATATACCCCACAAAAGCTAAAGTTATACTTTTATTAACTGCTCCTCTAGAAAATCAGCACTGGTTTTGATAACTTTCCTCTTCCAATCTTGACGACAATAGCAGTGATCTGCACCTTTGATGATTTCTAGCTTGTGAGGGACATTGGCGTTCGTTAAAACTCTGTCATATTCAAAGACTTGTTCTATTTGCACTGCTTGATCTTCGGTGCCGTGAATGAGCAAAATCGGCGCCTTGGCCTCTGCAATGCTTGAAAATGGATTATGAAGAACAATATCATCAACGAAGTCTTTGCTAAGAACATATCCTCCCCAGTCAATAGGAAACCCATTTACTGCAGCGTTTCTAATATTATCACCTACATAACAATCCATAAACCTACCTACTGCAGACCACAAAACTACAGCTTTAAGATCAGGGGATTTGCCTGCAACTGATGCAGCTAGAGCTCCTCCCATTGATAAACCTAAAACGGCAATTGAGGATACATCCTTTCGGCTTCGCAAGTAATCTAAAGCCTTAAGTGCATCAGATAGTTCGCGGGTAAAGGTCATCTCCCCAAACTCGCCTTCACTATCTCCTGAGCCTCTAAAATCGAATCGGAAAGATGCTATGCCTCGTTTCTCAAGTTCTTCTGCTTGTGCCACAAAGATTCTATGAGCTTCTGCTTTATTGCCTGTAAAACCGTGGTAGAAGCAAACAGTTGGAAATGGACCAGGCCCTTGGGGTTTATGCAAAACACCGATAAGGCGCTGCCCTTCATTTTCAAAAAACACTGGTTCTCTCAATTCTTTCCACCTCTCTCTTAGTGCAAAAATTCTCGGTATTATCGTAAATTCCTTCATGCTTCATTCTTTAATGAGCGTAAAAAAACTACTTAAGTTAGGTGATATCTTTGCTTAAAAAGACCCGCGCATTTATGTTTTTTATCTTACTCAGTCTATATATGACCATCAACGCTCTAGCTACACCTGTTTATCTCTACCAGACCACAGAAAATTGGCTTAGTCTTTCTTCGGTTAAGACTTTTTTAGATCTGATCTTAACAGATAACAAGATAATTAAAGATCTAACTTTACTTCAGTCATCTAGTGACCACAGTAGCTCAGCCTTAATTATTCCTCTAAGTGGTAAATTAACTAGTAATGAAATCACACAGATCCTTGAGTATGCAGAGACCGGAAAACTCATATTCTACCCTTTATCTGCCCAGGCAAATGAGTCAAATCAAGAATTCTTCTCTAGACTTATAGACTCCTCGCCCGTCAAAACTTCTACTGTGAGACTTCTAGATGGAACTGATTCTACAATCTCCTACACTGAGTTTAAAAGTGGTTGCTTTTTTCACGAAAACATTGTCAGTTCGATAAACACTGATGCTACTAGGAAGCTTTTCGTAACTCTTTTGCGAGAGATCAATCCTTCTTTTCTAGAAAAAACAGATCGAACAATCCACGAGAGGGTCTTAGAGATAGAGACTCTGATCCAAAACACACTACTCCATACGAGTATTCCTGAAAAAGCTACAGCAAATGACTTAGCAACCGGGTTAACTGCCCTCTTATCAAAGGCAAAAACTATTGAAAGTAGTGGGTCAGGTAAGATTTGGTCTCTTAACTCTCTAAAGTTAGAGGTTGAAAACCAAATCGAGCTTTATAAAGCTTCATCTTTTGAAAGTATGCCAGTTGAGACTAGAGGTATCTGGATCAGCTCTAAGGCTATCCCTAAGACTGAACCTGGTATTAAAGAGATGGTTAGAATGATCAAAGATGCAGGTTTTAATGTGATCTTACCGGAGGTCTTTTTTCATGGCTATACCATCTACCCTTCACTCGTTGCAAAAGAATATGGTATCGATCACCAAAGTCCAAACTTTCTCAACTTCGATCCTCTCCAGATTTTAGTCGAAGAAGCTAACAAAAACAATATCGAAATCCACCCTTGGTTTTCAGTCTTTTATGTTGGGCTAAACTCCTATGGACCAATACTTTCCAAATACCCTGATTGGATTGCTGTAAATAAAAACGGTAGTTTTGGTTATAAACGAGATGGTAACCACCTTTATTTTGCATCTCCTCTTAATTTAGATTTTAGAGATTATGTAACTAACCTGATGCAGGAGGTTGCCAAATACGGTGTGGATGGCATTCACCTCGATTATGTCCGTTATGGGGGTATGGATGTTCCTGAGACAGATTATAGTAAAGATGCCGTTTCTAACTTTACGCTCCGCTACGGTCTTTTACCAGATGAGAGAAGAACCTCTGCCCCAATGCTCTGGATCAACTATAGAAGCAATGGCATAGACCAGCTCGTGGAAATGGCCTCTAAGAAGATTAAGAAAATAGATCCAGACATCTACCTATCTGCAGCAGTTGCACCTGACGGACCACCATCAAAGTGGCAGAGAAACTATCTACAAAACTGGCCTTTGTGGCTTGAACACGGTTATGTAGATTTTGTTATTCCTATGACCTACTCTCCTAATCCTGCAAATGTCGCAGGCTGGTTTTCTTCAGCAGTCAAAAAGGCCCCTCCCACGTCTCAAGTCTTTGCCGGGGTAAGCGGTTTCAATCTCTACAATAGACTCTCATTGAATAACCAAGTAAGCCAGCTAGGTAGGACTAGTGGTTCTCTTGGCAGTTTCTTCTTTGCCTACGATCACTTCGATCTACAAAGTCTAAAAGTTCTAAGAGCAGGGGTTTTTAGTCAAGATGCAGCTCCTGCCCATCGCCTATTTCTTGAAGATTGGGATGCACTCTTAACACACTTGACTAAAAAACTTTCTAAAGCAAAAAACACCCTTTCATTAGATGCTTTCAGGATCTTAGAAAAAGAATATAATGAGCTTACCTTAAAAAAAGACAGCATAACAAGCCTCAGAGTCTACCTATCTAGTCTAAATCAAGTTAGATACCTTCTAAGTCTTGTCTTACAGCCTGCTTATGCTAGTGCTAGTTTAGACCTAACAGGTGATTTACAGATGCTAGAGCGCTGGCTTTTAGCCTTTGGTAGAAAAGGGATACTTCAAAACGAGGTCATTGAAGAGATTGAAAACTGTCTTATAAGGCTAGAGGAACTCGCTCCTTCAACCATCTTTTCAACAATACCTCAGTACCTCTATGAAAGCAGGATCTTTGACATATCTTTTCATAGTGAAGTAAACAAGCTAATTAGCGCGCAAGCTCTAGACCCAGTTTATAAAAGCAACCTTAACTTAAAAACAGTCTTAGAAAAGCTCGCCTTTACGACTCTACTTTTACAAGGGGGAGAAATGTAAATGAGAAAAATAAAAACCCTTTTTGTAGCACTTTTTTTCTTGCTTACAGCTGTAGCAATTTCTGCAGCTTATGATCCCTTTGCCCCCAAAAATGAAATAACTCTTTGGCTAGATGCAGATAGTAAAAAGCTAGAATCTGCAAAGTCATTTTTGGCTCAATCTGGTTTCTTAGCAGTGACAGGAAATCTGAGAGGTAAAGCCTTAGTAACCAATTTAGATTACTTAAGCCCTTTACAGATAGAAGAGATCGAGACTTTCCTAGCTAAAGGCGGCAAGCTCATTCTGCTAGGCACTAAAAACTTTGGTGAGATCACTTTTTTCGGCAAACAATATGTAGGGGAAGATCTTTTCTATCTAGAGATTGTCGATCCTACTTACACACAAAGTCCTAAAGTGTTTACTATCCCAAAAAACGCAGCTCCCATCAGCGTCATTGCAGAAGATGATAGAGACTCTGTTTTGGCAGAATATCTTTTAGCAGATGGAACTTCTAAATCACATATCGATCTATTAAACTCTGCTGTCCTAAAGACAAGATGGGGCCTATATTCTGGTTTTGATTGGTTTGACGGTGCTTTTTTAGAAGATCCGGCATATCGGCAACTCTTTATGCTTTGGCTTAGAAAAACTATTTGGAGTTAAAAAAGTATGCGTCAAAAAGCCTTCGCTTATAAAACATGATATGCTCACCTTGTAATAGGCAATTGAAATAATAAAACTGTTTATCACGGGAACATTTTAATTTCCAGGAAAGCGAAAATATAAGGTAAGCAGCAAAAACGGAGTCTTGCGCTCTACTTAATTAGTAGTTTTGCAAGACTCCATTCTGTTTATCTAAGATCCATTATTTCATGTGTTTGTAGGGCATCTTCTAATAGCTTTTCAACATCTAAAGCTTCTTCTGCTTTTACCGCTCGTTCAATTCTTGGTTTGGTTTCAGGATGCTCCGGTAAAAATATGGTACAACAATCCTCATAAGGTTCGATAGAGATATCATAAGTATCAATCTCTCTAGCAATTGTAATAATATCTTCCTTATCCATACCACAAAGAGGTCTTAATATAGGAAGATTAGTAACTGCATTAATAGTACGCAAACTCTCGAGTGTCTGGCTAGCAACCTGCCCGAGACTCTCTCCTGTTATAAGAGCTAAAGCCTCTTCTTTTTCAGAAATAGCTTCTGCTATGCGATACATAAAGCGTCTAAGAATAGTGATGTTCAAATCAGGATCTACCTTTAGTTTCAACTCTTTTTGAATCTCCGTAAGAGAGATGAAATGAATCCTAAAATGCCCACCAAATGAAGCAAGCTTTTGACCTAGATCGATAACTTTTTGTTTGGCTCTCTCACTAGTAAAAGGATAGCTATGAAAATGGAGACCTTCTACAACCGCGCCACGTTTCATTAACAGATAACCTGCAACAGGACTATCTATTCCCCCTGAAAGAAGCAGTAAAGCTTTATTAGCACTACCATAAGGTAGACCTCCTGCTCCTTTATAAGAATCGCTATATAAATAGGCTCCTTCTTCTCTAATCTCTACGCTTAAAACCCACTCTGGATTATGGACATCGACTTTTAGATGTCCATCTGCCTCATTAAGTACAACTCCTCCAAGCTCTCTAGAAACAGCATAACTATCTGCGGGGAACCTCTTATCAACTCTTCTAGTATTAACTTTAAAGGTTTTGATCTCTTTACCGATCTCACGTGCCATCTGGCGAGCTGTATCCCCCAGTTTCTCCATAGTTGGTTCTTTTATAACCACTGCGGGAGAAAACGAAACATAACCAAAGACCTTCTGTAGTCTTGTAATTACATCCTCTGGATCATTATCTCCAAGGAAGAGAATCCAACGCCTTGACGGCCTTTTTAGCTCCCATCCTTTTAGATCCTTTAGTACACGTCTTGTCTGCTTAATTAACAGATTTTCAAAGGTTGCTCTATTTCTACCTTTAAGAGCTAATTCACCATATCTCAAAATCAAAACTTCATAATTTAAACTCATCTAACGGCCTCCTACTCCAAGAGAAGCTGGATCTCTCTAACCTTTTGTGCTGTGATTTTGGCTATATAACTAGGATCTATATCTTCATTACCCCACCCCAAAGAAAACCTAATGGTTCCTTCATGAAGTTTATCGTCTAAACCAATTGCAGTAAGTACGGGATGAGCCTTTTTCTTTGACGAACACGCTGAGCCAGTTGAGACATAGATCGCTTTTTCCTCTAAGGAGTGCAAAAGCACTTCTGATTTAATGTTAGGAAAACTGACACTCAAAATTAAAACACTCTCGTCTGGACTGTTTATCGTACACTCCGGTACGAGTTTTTTGATCTCAGCTGCAAGCTCATCTCTCTTGGCTTTTAGAATACCAATATCTGGCATTTTTTCAAGAGCAATTTCAGCAGCCTCGCCAAAACCTGCTATAGCAGGAACGTTTTCTGTCCCACCTCTATAACCTTTTTCTTGTCCTCCACCAGGCATAATCGACTGAAATTTACGGCCTTTTCTAATGTAAAGAGCGCCTATCCCTTTTGGTCCATGGATTTTGTGAGCACTCATCGAAAGAAGATCAACTCTGTTGAGTTCTAAAGGAACCTTACCTACTGCTTGTACAGCATCTACGTGGAAATAAGTTTTTGGATAAGACTCTAATATCTTACCTATTTTAGCAATAGGCTGAATTGTTCCTAACTCATTGTTTACAGCCATAACTGAGACTAAAACTGTATCTTTTCTAAGACTATTTGCTACAGCTTCAAGATCAACATGACCTGTTTTATCGACTGGTAGATATTCTACCTCCCAGCCTCTTTCAGCAAACTCTTCAAATACAGCCATGACTGACGGGTGCTCAACTATCGATGTAATAACGTGCCTGTCTAATGAATTAGACAAAATTGATCTTATCGCTAAATGATTGCTTTCTGTTCCTCCTGAAGTAAAAACGATTTCATCGGCAGATGCCTTGATTAAATCAGCCACTTTTTCTCTAGCTTCCTTTATCGTCCGCTCTGCCAAAAGCCCTAATCTATGTAAACTAGAAGGGTTGCCAAAGTTTTCTTCGAGTGCTGATTTAACTGCTTCTACCACTAGAGGGTGGGGTTTTGTTGTAGAGCTGTTGTCTAGGTAGATCATTTAAGGTAACCTCCAAATTCTTACTCTGTTCCAATTTATCATACCACAGATAAGCCTTTTGTCTGCAGACTAATCTTAGCAGGAAATGGGAAGAAAAAAAGCTGCACTTTTGCAGCTTTTTCTTTATATGGTTAATTTTAATCCGAGATAAACAAAACTGCCCTTCTCTAAGACTTTACTAGCTAAAGAATCTACCTCTCTTTTTTCACCGTCACTATTTTCATACAAAGAAGGCACATTGTAAGCTGGACTCTGATATCTCCTATAGCTTACACCGCCCAAAATCCCAAAATTGCGGGTTAAATTTATCGTGGCTTCGGTATTTGCTTTCAGTAATGTAGTCTTTAGTGACTCTGTTTGCCACGCCTCCCAGGCCTCATCAATAAACGCTACTAATGTTTCATCTGATTTAAAAAACGGTGTATAACTAAAGCTAGTTTTGAATCCAAAGCGATCATCTTGATAGACTAAACTAACTAAGCTTGATACGCCAAGTGAATTTCGATTCCACTGCCAATAACGCAAGAGAGTATCATCATTATCGCCAGTCCAAGTAAACCCTTCGCGATCTATATCAAGCCCAAGCCCTAAACCTAATCTAAACGTATTTCCTAAATAATAGTTAAGAGCTAGAACCTGCCTGTTATAATGCCCCTTTAAATTATGAAGTGGGTGCGAAAAGCCACTGTCTATTTCAGCACTTTTGGTCGAGCCTTGTTCAAGATTTAATAAAATGTCAAAAGCTGGCAAAAAAGCCCAGTCAATAGTAGCACTGGAAAGTAAAGTGCTGGTTTTATCTTTATATCCCGAACTATTTTCTAGCTGCAAAGCCTCATAACCTACGCCAAAGCTAGCACTAAAATCACCTGCCAAAGCATTTAAGCTAAAAGCTAAAACAAGGCCAAAAATCAATATCAAAAAGGGACGGTTAAATTTAAGTTTCATATTTTTACACCTTCACCTAAAAATTAAATAGTAAACCTGTTTGGAGAGAAAAAAACGCTTGCCTATCTTGGATTCCAAGGCTGATCTTTACGGGTGAAAAATGTTTAGGTAAATTTCTCTTTTCTAAAGTAAATAGGTAAATTATAGAATTTTCTTGCCGTTTTTCTAGTTTTATGCTATAGGTGTAGTTTTTTAGTTGCAGAGTTGCTTTTACTCCAGAAGAACCAGTATTCCAGTTTGAATTCCCACCAAAGTTTGCTAAATTCCCGAGATACGGCAAAAAGCCTTGAGAGATGTGGGCCACCTCCACTGTAACTGGGGACCTTTTCGAACGGTAGCTTAAAATCACACCAGGATAGATGCCTTCTTTAAGCAGCTCAGTGCCAAAAAGGTTATACAAAGCGACTTCTCCCTCTAAAACTTGATTTTCTTTACTAGCCTGAAAAGGAAGGCTAAAACCAAATGATTGACCTAAGTCGCTAAAGAGAACACTCGGGCTAAGCCTTATTCTAGAAGAACTAAGTAAATAATCAAAGCCAAATCTTGCTGCGATAAACATATCCGCACTCGGTGAATTTAAAGCACTTTGTCTAGTATAGTTTAAATAACCTAAGGCTAGTTCATACTCAAAATCTGGAGTCTCACTATAAAGGGAGATTACGTCAACTGGCAGTGATGGATTGCCAAATAGGAGACCGTCTGTTCTATAGTCATCTGGAGATACTGGCATAAATGGTGCGTAGCGCCCAATCATAACCGAGCCATAATCAGTTAGTATATTGACAAAAGCTTCGTCAACTGTAAAACCTTCTTTGATATTTGGCAGATTTACATATGGTGAAGCACCAAAGATACCAAAACTAGACGTATTAATTTCAACAAGATAACGATCTATTTGACTTATATAACGGAGTTTTAGACTGTGTGAGATCTCAGGAGGACTAAATGTAAAGTCCTCATCTATTGGTGCGCCTGTAAAGATCCGAAAATTCATAACACCGCTTAACTTGGACGTACCTAACGGATACTCTAGAGCATATGCGCTACTATAGCCAAGAAAACAAAGAATGCTCAAAAAAAGAAGAACATTTCTCATCGTTTGATTACGCCGTCTTCTTTGTTGTACTGAGTCGAGTGTTCCACAAACCCCTCTGCGATACCATCAGCTAAAGTCTTTTGGTACTCAGTTCTACTCAAACGGTTTGCCTCAACATCATTACTAATAAAATTCATCTCAATTAGAGCTGCAGGAGCATTGATGAGGTCGTAGCGCAAAACGCCGATTTTTCTGCCATCGCTCCAAGGAGGTGTTGAACCAGAATATTTAAGCTTACGATCTAGAATGCTACTGTCGTAACTCCTTGCTTTCCTCACAATATTATTGTGAAGGGTCTGAGCATAATCTTTCCAAATCTTACCTGCATCTGTATCAACCCAAGTCTCAATACCTTTAGCTGAAGTGTTACCTGCGGCATTTACATGGAGAGATACAAAGCGATGAGCATTTTGAGAGTTAGAAAAGTTTCTGCGAGCTGCTATTGTGACGTTAACATCCGTTGATCTTGTCATTTTGACATCCGCGCCAAAGGTTAGCAAGTTGTCTCTCAAAAGTAGCCCGACTGAAAGATTGATGTCTTTTTCTTTTAAACCTAAATTATTGTTAATCGCGCCTGGTTCTGTGCCACCATGACCTGGATCTATGACAATAACCCAGCCCTGAAGTTCTAAAGGAGTAACGGGATCCTCAGGGTCTTCAGGCTCTGCAGGGTGGTGGGGTTTTAGCACGCCCTCTGGCGTTTGAGGCCACACTCTACTTCTCCAGGTAGCAGCGCTTATGAATTGTGTGCCAAAAACAACTAACACAAAAAAACAGACTAATATCGCCTTTTTCACACAAATACCTCCAAAATTAAACCTTATTGTAAAACATTCCTCTACCTATTCAATTTCCCTTTTATACAGTACTGGGAAAAAGTACAAGTTAGTCTAGCATTATAGGACTAGGCAAGAAGCATTAAAAAATTAAAAAGAGCCTTAATGAACTGACCCTTGTCAAGTAGACAGGTAATCTAATTTTTAATTAATTAGACTGTCTGCTTTGGAGGTATCATATCATAAGGCTCTTTTTAACTATTAGACAATTCCTCTTAACTTAATTGCTTCGCTTATTCGCTGTACTGAAACCATATAAGCAGCGGTTCTCATATCTACTTGATTTTCTTGCATCATATCCCAAACAGTAGCAAACGATTCTTGCATCTTCTTAGTCAAGCGATCGTTTACTTCATCTTCGCTCCAGTAGTAACCATAGTTGTTCTGTACCCACTCGAAGTAGCTAACTGTAACACCACCAGCATTGCTGAGAATATCAGGCAATACCAAAACACCATTTTTAGCCATGATCTCATCTGCTTTAGGCGTTGTTGGGCCATTGGCAATCTCTAGTACAATCTTAGCCTTAACTTTTGGAGCGTTTTTTTCAGTTAAAACATTTTCTAATGCTGCAGGAATCACAATATCAACTGGAAGTTCAAAAACTTGATCTCCTGGCATTTGAATAGCACCTGCAAAGCCTGAAACATATTCGCTTTGTGCTGTATGCTCAAGTAGGGCCTTAATATCTATACCATCTTGATTGTAGATTCCACCACTAATGTCACTTATAGCAACAATTTTAGCACCCAACTCCCACAAAAGATCGGCAGCTACACTTCCAACATTACCAAAGCCCTGTATGGCAACAGTTCTTCCTTTTATATCCATCTTAAGCTTTGTTAAAGCCTCTAATAAGGTTACCACAGCACCTCTACCAGTTGCTTCATTTCTACCTTTAGAACCACCAAGAAGAATCGGTTTACCAGTAACCATACCAAAGTCAGTTTGACGATTAATAACAGAATACTCATCCAACATCCAGCTCATAACTTGGTTATTAGTATTGACATCAGGAGCTGGAATATCCTTGTTAGAGCCAAGCACATCTGCTAAAGCCCGAACATAACCTCTGCTTAATCTTTCTAGTTCACCTCTTGATAGCTTTTTAGGATCTACCTCAATGCCACCTTTACCACCACCGTAGGGGAGTCCAAGTACACCACATTTAAAAGTCATCCAAAACGATAAGGCTTTCACCTCATCGAGGTTGACTCCTGGATGAAACCTAAGACCACCTTTGGCAGGGCCAATAGCGGTACTATGCTGCGATCTGTACCCATTAAAGACCTTTGTTGTACCATCATCCATCTTTACAGGTATTCTTACACAAACAACCCTTTGGGGTTCTAGAAGCATCTCCAAAACACTATCTTCAAGATTTAGTTTATTAGCAGCAGCTCTAAGTTGACTTTGCGCTATTTGCATTGGCGTAAGTTGTTCAGCCATCAAAGCACCTCCGGAATATTAAGACAGAATACAAGAAATTCGAAAAATTCTTAGACTCTATTTTATCACAAACATTGCCGAATCCAACACTAGCTCCTATAGTATACTCGTATACATTATCTGTTTCTTAACTCCTGCCTTTTTAGCTGAAAAAAAATCTCCTCTAATCTTTGCCAAGCTTGATCGATTTGGCTGCCTTGCAATCCTGCCTTTTTAAGACTTGCACGAAAGTCTCTAATCGCACTTCCCCTATCTTTAGAAAGGTCTTCTAAAGCAAGGAAAGACAGCTTATAAAAAGGATTTTCACCAGCTTTATTAAGGGATATCTCTTTGAGATAGCAGACTTCTTTAGTAAAAGTATCTTCCCAATTAAGATGAGGTAGATCCTCAAGAGGAAGCAAAGACCACAGATGGTCTGAGTAAAACACTTTATTTTCTAAAAGGCTAAATGACACCAAGCCCCTCTCTACATATGTTATTCCCTGTGCTCCATAAGTAGCTACATCAAAACCCTGACTATAGAGTTCTCTAGTAAAGGAAATAAAAATCTTCTCTCCTATCACTTTAAGCTCACTTAAAAGGAGATCTCCATTGAAATCTAAGTCTTTTAATCTTTCAAGATGATTTTCCATATCATAATCTGTTAAAATTACCCCAAAATAGTCTTTTCTTTTTAAATCTTCTTTAAGATCTGCTCTGTAGTTTGCATCTAAGATATCTCCGCCAAAAGCAGAAGCTACTAAATACGGTTTAGCAGCTATCTCTATCACTGAGTCTGCTTTCGCTTGAGAGACGACTAAAAGGAGTACAAAAAGCCACTTCATTATCTACTCCCACCTCGTATAACCTCTAAGACTACTGGTTTGTCGTAAGGCTTAGGCCCAACAACTAGGACTTCTCTTAGATTAGATACTGCTTCGTCTAGTTGATTTTTGTTACTCGCATAGACTGTAGCTAGAAGCTCGCCTTCTTTTATTTCGTCGCCAAGATCCTTATTAAAAAGTACCCCTACATTAGAATCAATTTTTTCACCTTTTACTCTTCGACCTGCGCCTAAGTCTCTAACTACTTTACCAACAGCTAAAGCATCTGCATCTGAAAAATAGCCTCTGGTTTCAGTTATAATCTCCTCTTTAAATGGTGCACTAAGACTTAGTTTTGAAAGGTCTCCTCCTTGTCTTTCAACTACCTGAACAAAGCTATTATAGCCCTTAGGAAAATCTAAAGTAGTATCTAGAGAGCTATCTAGTGCTAGCATCTCTGTTGCAAGCACCTCTGAGAGCTCTTGTAGTCTCTTACTTCTTCCTTCTACTCCTTTTAGAACATTGATGGCCTCAATAACCTCAAGGGTATTGCCTTGGGCTTTAGAAAGTGGAACATCCATATCGCTAAGGACTGCTGTAACTCTTTTTCCCACTAAGCTGCCTAAAGCTACCATCAGTTTAGCAAGCTTTCTGGCCTCATTAATATCTTTCATAAAGGCACCTTTCCCGACCTTTACGTCAAGAACAATGCCATGAGCTCCTCCTGCAATTTTCTTAGACATAATACTTGACGCAATCAGAGGGATGCTTTCTACTGTCCCTGTAACATCTCTTAGCGCATATAGCAGTTTATCTGCAGGCACTAAATTTCCGGTCTGACCAGCTATAGCTAGGCCAATATCTAGCACCTGGTTCTTTAACTCCTGATTAGATAAGGTTGTGCGAAAACCGGGAATTGCTTCAAGTTTATCGATTGTGCCTCCAGTATGTCCAAGCCCCCTCCCGGAGAGTTTCGCTATCTTACCTCCTGCAGCTGCTACAAGAGGCAAGACAATAAGAGTCGTAGTGTCTCCAACGCCACCTGTGCTATGTTTATCTAAGACATAGCCTAAATCATCAAATTTCAGCATATCACCGGAATGGGCCATTGTCAGAGTCAGGTCCGCGGTTTCTTCTTCATCTAGACCTTGAAAAAAAACTGCCATTAAAAAAGCAGCTATTTGATAGTCTGGAATCTCACCTTTTGCATAACCACCGATTAAAAAATTAATTTCTTCTTTTGAGAGAGTAAAACCATCTCGCTTTTTTGTAATGATATTATATGCAGTTAGGGACATACAATCTTCACCCCTGAACTAGTACCGATGCGGTTTGCTCCAAGACTGATAAAGTTTAAAGCATCTTCTTTTGTTCTGATGCCACCACTAGCTTTAATCAAACATTGGTCTTTAACGGTCTCTTTGAGAAGAATTACATCCTCTTTTGTCGCACCACCATTAAAACCAGTAGAGGTCTTGACAAAATGTGCTCCTGCTTTAACAGCTGTTTTCGTAGCCTCAATCTTTTCTGATTTGGAAAGAAGCGTAGTTTCAAGAATAACTTTGACTATTGCAGGCGAGCTTGCTACAACTATCTGAGATATTTCTGCTAACAGCGCTGTAAAGTCACCACTTTTAGGATAAGAAAGATTAATGACCATATCGATCTCATCTGCCCCATTTTGGAGACAATATGCAGCTTCCCTTATTTTGAGTTCTACAGGCTGCGCGCCGAGAGGAAAACCAATTACGCTACACACTTTGGCTTTAGTATGATTCCTGGCAAAAGGTACCCAATAAGGATTGACACAAACTGACTTAAAACCAAATTCATCTGCCTCTTGGCAGATTTTTAAGATCTCGTCTTCTGTCGCATCTGCTTTTAGAAGAGTATGATCAATATAACTAGCTAGGGTTTTAGAGTCCATAAACTTACCTCTTTTCATGCTTGTTATTCCTATCTATTTATTCTTTCTGTATGTATCTTCCTGCCCCTCCAAAAAAAACTCAAGCCGATAAGGCCTGAGTTTTTGCGCTGTCTTTATTAATAATTTTCAGCTTTAAGTTGGAAATAACTCTGTGGGTGTGCACATGCAGGACATACTTTTGGAGCTTCAGTTCCATCATGGACATAACCACAGTTTCTGCACATCCATCTTACTGGTTCATCTCTCTTGAAAACTACACCATTGGCTACATTATCAGCTAATTTCAGATAACGTTTTTCATGTTCTTCTTCGACTTCAGCAACTTCATGGAAGAAAGTGGCAATTTCGGTAAAGCCTTCTTCCTTTGCATCAATTTCAAAGTTTTTGTACATAGTTGTCCACTCATAGTTTTCGCCTTCAGCAGCGTCAAGTAGGTTAGCATGGGTATCTTTTATACCGTTAAGGAATCTATAAATCCTTTTAGCATGTTCTTTTTCATGGTTTGCAGTCTCTTCAAAAATCCCTGCTATTTGCTCATATCCTTCTTTTTTCGCTTGTGATGCATAAAAAGTATACTTGTTGCGAGCTTGAGATTCTCCTGCAAAAGCTGCCATCAAATTAGCTTCAGTTTTGGATCCTTTTAATTCTGCCATAATATACCTCCTATCAAAATACTACCACTTACTATAATATCCAAAAATCTCTGGAGTTAAACCAGAGATTTTTGTTTCCCCATTATTTAATTGCACTAGGTGCAAGATAGGCAACAACGTTTTTCATTATTTTTCCAAATACAGGGTGGCTAAGATAAATGGAATTATTGATTGAGAAGGTTACAAAGATACTACCTTCGTTTTCAATAATACAAGCATTCTTTTCATCAGCTTCACTTGGGGTAACTTTATCTTCGTTATACCAAGTAGCTAGCGGTTCTCCAAGATTAAGAGTCACAATCTGGGTACTAGGTGTAATGCTCTTTATACCTTCTACATCAAGACCATCAAAGATTTTATGATCGCCAAACTCCATATAATTGTGTTTATCTTTAGCATTGGTCCACTGGACCCAAGTAACTCCAATAATATCAGCTATTTGATATGAAGTCAAAGTGCCATCTTCTTTTCTAAGCGAGGTAGAAGAACAGGCAAAAAGCCTTCCACCACGATCGATAAAGTCAAAGTAGCAGTCTACTTCATCTGCGCCCATAACAGCATTGTCAGGCAAAAGAATGGCCTCGTAGTTCTTTAAAACGCCACTTTCTACATCCTCATCGGTGATAATGTCAAACTCAGCAAAAGCCTCTAACCATTTTACAAAAAATTCAAAGTCTGCAGTGTAGGATGGGTAATTTACTGGTTTATCAATAGTTTTTTGCGAACGCACTACAGCAAGTGGTTTTTTAGCAAAAGCAAATCCAGAAACTAAAACCAAAATCACAAGAATTGCCAAAAGATACCTTTTCATACAACTTCCCCCCGCCTATTAATTTAAAATACTTTCCAATTGTGATATTCAGCTAAAGAGGTGTTATACCTTCTTAAACTCGTAAAATTCCTCTTCGTAAACAAAGAAAAAACTTGCTTATCTTTTGAAATCTAAAGGAGAGGTTATTCCCTACTTTTCCTATATTAGGTAGTAAAAACTGGTTAATACGTTTATACTCAAGGTAGGTGCATAATGATATCTTAAAGAGTAACCCCTCTTAAGATATCAAGTCTAAAAAGAATAGTTTGGAGGGATGATAATGAATTTCAAACGCCTCTTTTTGTTGTTTAGTATACTTTGTACGCTTACAGTTTTTGTAGAGGCAGCAGGAATAGACCTAAACGATCCTCTGCAAACTGGGCAAACCTATTCTCCTAGTGTCCCTACTACTGGTGGTAGCTATATTGAAGGCAATCTCTATACAACAAGTGGTGACAGTCTTAGAAACGGAAAGGTCTTTGTTTCAGTTGGCGCCAATTTATATGTAACCTATAGTGATTTGGAGGGCTATTTCCGTCTAAACCTTCCCTTTGGTGATCTACCTACTATGCTTGTTTTACAGGTTGAAGCTGAAGGATATGTCCCAGAAAGTCAAGTCCATTACACAAATAACTTAGGTAGAAGCAGGCACTCGTTTAAGATGATGCCACTGACAGAAAACTATATCATCATCGACCCAAGACTGCATCACCTTGGCGATGATCTCTATTCTGGTATTAAAAACTCACAGTTTCAAATGCCTACAAAAGGGCCTAAGTATGAAACTACATTTAACCTACCTATTGCGGTTGGACAGATTGAAAGAGCGCTCCTTAAAATAACTGTAAAAGGCGCCGAGTCTAACAATCCTGTACAGATTAATGGTCAAAGAGTAGGTTTCCTACGCCTAAACAATAATTTCGGTAATTCTGGTGAATGGGTTGTAGAAGTGCCAACAAACGTCCTTAGAACTGGCTCTAATACCCTGACAATCAGTTCGCAGTTCGAAAACGACTATGACGACTTTGAGTTTTCTAATGTTCGCTTAGAGCTCTTTACAAAGAAAGTCTCTAATCCTCCGCAAATTACGGTTCACGAGCCTTTGGACAATTCCCAAATCGTCAGCTACCAAGCTCAGACCCCTGTAACCCTTAAAGCCACAGTGACTGCAAATAATAACATTAACTGGATTAGAGTAAACGGCAAAAGTATTAGTGGTTTCTGGGGTAGAACCGCTAGTATTAACGAAGTCGTCTATCTTCAAGAAGGTGCTAACACCATTGCAATTGAGGTGCAAGACATCTCAGGACAAATAAGTAGAAGAAACGTTAATGTTACTGTAGTTGGCTATCCTCAAACTTCAATGAATATCGCAGAGCTATTTTCAGTAAGCTATCTTAACTCTCATCAAAATGCTCTGCGCTATCTGCGAGATATAACAACTAGCAATACCACCTCTATCTACTACCCAATGTGGGGAGAAGAGAACTTCCATGAGTCATTTGTAAGTAAATACCGGTTCCTAGATTCTGACAAAATTGAACTACCATCTATCTTTTCTAACGGTCAAACCAAGATAACTAACTTTATCAGTACCCCTAGTGGATATAGGGGTGTAACTAGACCAGAGCTTAGAACCACATACACCGACACATCAATCTTCAACAGAGTAAGTGGTAGGCTTACTGTAGAGTATGTCCCCTCGAACTTTACTAGGGATATCAAGGTTTTTGTAACCTTAGCAGAAGCACCTTTCTTTCAAAACTATCTTGAAGCAAAAGAAGTCTTTGAATACACTATCACTCGCTCATATAGCTCAAATATTAGAATACTAGAGATACCGGTAAGCTTCTCTACAAATCGCAGAGCAAATTACAGTTATGTTGTCTCTTTCTTCGACAGCTCCTCTAAAGCTCTGCTCTACTCTACCGTCTATTAAAGTCAAAAAGAGCTCGAACCTTGTTTGAGCTCTTTTAAGATACCTTAACCCAGATACACTTGAGATAAAGGCTTTCTGGATATGACAAAATCCACGGATGATCCTTAGACTGAGAGGTTACCCCTATAACCTGTAGCACTTTAAATGTTTCATTATAAGCCTTGCGAATAGCATCGATCAATAAATTGAGGTCTAGCTGGTAAGCGCAACTACAAAGCCCTAATATACCACCATCTTTTAGATGAGGAATTGCTAGAGAAACAATGTTTTGAAAAATCTCTAGACCTTTTTTTCTTTCTTCCTTCTTTTTAATGACAGATGGTGGGTCAAGCACAATAATATCAAAGGGTTCACCCTGGTAGCTTTTCATGTAGTTTTCATAGCGTGTTGTAATAAACTCAACATTAGCTAGCCCATTAATCGCTGCATTTTTTATCCCGAGTGTAACTGCGTCTTCATCTTTATCTAAAGCAATAACCCTTGAGGCACCAGATTTTGCCATATTTAAGGCAAATCCGCCAGTAAAGGCAAAGGCATCTAAAGCTAGTCCGTTCTGCGGTGTGATCTGACTGACAAAAAAACGAGAATCTCTCTGATCGAAGAAAAACCCAGTCTTTTGACCTTTTTTTATATCAACTTTGTAGAGGATACCATGCTCTGTTATGGACATTTCATCTGGAGGATTTTCTCCATAAAGTAGTCCGACATTGCGAGTAAGAATATCTGAAGCAGAACTTAAAAAATCACTTCTTTCATAGATACCTTTTGGCATAACTACATCAACTATTGCGGAAATCAGCATCGTTTTATAGCGTTCCATGCCAACACTTCGGATTTGGAGTACAAGATAGTCTTGGTATTTGTCACAGATAACTCCTGGCAAAAGATCGGCTTCGCCATGAATTAGCCGATAAGAGTCGCCAAAACCCTTGCGTTTTAAGGCAGCCTCTTCTACCCTTTTTCTAAAAAACTTACCGTCTATCTCCTCGTCTTTAAGAGTAAGCATTCTCACAGAAACGTTAGATTTAGAATAAAGTCCTTTACCTAAAAATCTAAACCCATCACTAAAGACGTTACAGATAGCACCGTCTTCTTCAAGTCCCTCTACTTTTTTCACTTCATCTCTGTAGATATTTGGGTAACCGTTTAGAACCTTTGCTTCTCGGTTTGATTTGAGCAACACTATAAGCATCTTCTAAAACCTCTTTCCTTTATTGTAGGAGGTATTTTATGTCTAAAACTATTGTCCATGTTGATATGGATGCATTTTTTGCCGCTGTAGAAGTTCGCGATAATCCCGAACTAAAAGGCAAACCTGTCATAATAGGTGCAGACCCTTTATCAAGCAGAGGGGTAGTTTCTACATGCTCCTACGAGGCACGAAAATTTGGTGTGCATTCAGCGCAGCCAATCGCTCAGGCTAAAAAACTCTGCCCACATGGGATTTTTCTAAAGGGAGACATGGAAAAGTATACCTTGGTATCTAAGGATCTAATGGTAATCTTTGACGAGTTTTCTCCTCTCGTAGAACCTCTTTCTATTGACGAAGCGTTTTTGGACATGACAGGCTGTGAACACTTTTACAAAGACCTTTATGAGATAGGTGTAAAAATCAAAGCCCGTATTAAAGACAAGCTCCAACTTACCGCAAGTGTGGGTATAGCTCCGAACAAATTCTTAGCAAAGCTAGCCTCAGAAAAAGAAAAGCCTGATGGACTTACCCTTGTAAAAGAACCATTAGCTTTTTTAGACAGTATTCCTCTAAAAAAGATGTGGGGAGTTGGCCCGTCAACATATAGTAAACTAATATCTCTAGGTATAGAGGATATCCCAAGTCTAAGAGAAACTCCTCTAGACACTCTAGTAAAGTCTTTAGGTAAGCAAGGCTACCAGCTCTATAGGCTGAGCCGTGGTATCGATAACCGCGCTGTGGAAGCAGCAGACCAAAATAAATCTATCGGGAACGAAGAAACCTTTCTTATTGATATCGAGGGAGAAAAGATTCATCAAGCATTGCTTCAACTCACAGACAAAACCGCAAGACGGCTTAGAAAACAAGAATTAAAATGCCGCACAGTCACAGTCAAAATGCGTCTTCCTGATTTTACCACCTTTGAAAAAAGCCACACCCTAGATGAAGCAACCTCTGATACCGATATTCTCTTTGAGGAAGTAAAAAAACTTGCTAAAACGTACAAAGGTCCTTTTCGACTCCTTGGCGTAAGCCTTTCTAACTTTTCGAGCATAGAAACTCTTAACCTTTTTGAAAGTGAAGAAGAAAAGTCAAAGCTTTGGGAAACGATAGACTCTCTTCAAAATAAAGGTTTCGATATTAAAAAAGCCACAATCCTTGATACGGAACCTGGTAAACATGACTAGTCGAAAATCAAGTGTTTATAACCTCTTGAGGCTCAGGTAAAGATCTCTCAATCTTTCTAAATCAACACTTCTTTCTCCAAATTTCAAGTACCCCATAGCCTTTAGTCCCAATTAGTTCCTTAGTCATTCCCATAGATCCTAAGCCGAGCGTAAGTTATTGGGGAGGGATTTTGTGAACACTCAACAGGTTAAAACCCTATTAAAGACTGCTTTTACGCTTTTTTTGATTTTAATATTGCTTATTCTGGCGTTCCCTGAGTAAATTAAACCTCGTTAGTCTAATACCTAGGCTAACGAGGTTTTTAAGTTTTAATAACCGATTTTCTTCATTGAAAAGAACTAGCCTTGTTAAAACTTTAGAGGCTAAATACTATTTGGTCTCTGAGAGCTTTTAGAATCTTACTATCCTTGTATACTGATGTCTAGTAATGTAATAGAATATCCCGTACACAAGCGCATAAGCTACATACATTACTGCCGAAGAACTTAAAACAATAAGGTAGGAGTTTTGTGCTGAAATCATTTGAGTAAAGACCATCGTATCTGCAGTTTTCATTGCAAATACACTGTGGATAATCCCAACTAAAAGTGGTATTACGAAGACTGGAAACAATCTTTTTCTAATAACCTTTTTCTCTACCACTTGCTCTAGGCCAATTTTGCGAAGCATCTGATAGTGACGTTTTTCATCTTCTGCTGCCATAATTAACTTGAAATATAAGAGGCTTGCTGTCATGAGAATAAAGACCACACTCATAAAAAAGCCAATAAAACAAACCAGACCAAATATTTCTAACGCTTCAATATAGTTGTTATAAGCTATTCGGTAACTTGAAACTCTACCTGTTAGTATTTTGTTCAAGTCATTGTTTAGCTTTCTAGCGTGTAGAGGCCTTTCATATCTAAACACACTTACTTGATCGTAAGGCGTCCCAGATGGATTAGTATTAGTTATCTCTCCTTGCTCTAATAGAACAGCAAAATCATTGTCATCTAAAACCAAGACGCTGTTTAATGCACCAAAAAGCAAGATACTTGAGTCTTCTAAGCTGGTTATTTCTATATCTCTGTCAGTAAACTGCAAAGTCTTTCCTATAAGTGCACTTACGAGCTGTTCCGTACTGCTTCGATAGCCCTTTTGAATCATCCACATGGCTTTGCCTTCATGAATATTGACAGGTTCTAGAGCGGTGCGCGATATTTGAATAAGTTTATTGTAGATAGACTCGGAGTAAACTCGAAAATAACCTTGCTCACTATTTAGGAGTTCAATATTATCGATGATCACTGGTTCAAATTTTGGCCGGGTTTGATAGCGCTCCGTTGTAAAGCTATCTAGTATTTGTACCCCTTCACTTAAAAAAGCAGCTTCAATCTCTGGCATGATCGTTTCCTGCCCACCATAAAAGTACATATCAAAACCTACCGTATTATAGGCGTTGATAGTAATATTTCTATAAAGCGAGAACCCTGTTGAGATTGCGGTAGCTGCAACTGCCGATAATACCGCAATTGTTGCCATCAAAGAACCAATTGACCTCATACGATGGGAAAATAGTGATACAGATATGAGGTTTTCTCCTATATAATATTTACCCTTATGTCTTTTGAAAATGTTTAAAACTTTAGGCAAACCCTGCCAAAAAAACAGATAAGTACCTACGATGACTAAAAGCAAGATACTAATCGCTTGAGATGAAACAACACGAACATCGGGAATCCAAGCTATATAATAGCCTGTTCCAATTAGTAGCAGTGAGACAAGCAAAATTAGGACTGAACCTTCAAAGCGACTCTCAGCCATCTTACCAGCCCTAAAAAGCTCTACAAGTTCAAACTTAGAGACCACTCTTAGTCCAGATAAACCCATCAACACAAACACCACTGAAAAGGGTAGCACTGTATAGTAAATTGCCCTTGGATCTAATGTAAAAGCAATGTTATCTACAACGCCATCCAAAGCAAGATTCAATAAAAACATCGCATTTAGTTTTGAAAAAAAGACTCCCGCTCCAAGACCTACAAGGAGTGCAACCAGACCTACTAACATAGTCTCAAGAAACAATAGTGTGCCAATTTTCCAATTAGACATGCCAAATAACGCGTAGGTTGAAATCTCCTTTTTTCTGGCTCTGATAAAGCTTTTATTAGAACTAATTAGAAAAAACATCACAAAAACCAAAATAATGATGCGAAAAAATCCTAGAAGTGATTCGTACCGAGCATCATACACGATAGCCTCAAGCACGGATTCATTATACATCAAGGCTAAAAAAGAAAACACAGTAAACACACTAAAACTCAGAGAGAAAAAATACATGACGTACTTACTAAAATTTTGCTTAATGTTGCGAGCAGCAATTTGAGTTAGGTTCATCTAATTTCACCACCAAGTACACTCATCACATCGATGATTGACTCGTAAAATTGCTTTTTATTGTCTCCAGCATATAACTCGTTATAGATCTCCCCGTCACGGATAAACAAGATCTTTTTACAGTAACTCGCAGCAAATACATCATGGGTAACCATCAAAATTGTAGCTTGATAGTGTTCGTTAATGAAAGTTAGTAGATCTAAAAGAGCTTTGCCTGACTTTGAGTCAAGGTTTCCTGTTGGCTCATCAGCTAAAATAATTTTCGGTGAAGTGATCAAAGCGCGGCAAGCAGCAGTGCGTTGCATTTCACCACCAGAAACCTCATAGGGATATTTGTCAAGTATCTTCTCTATCCCTAGGTTCTTAGAAAGCTCATTAAGCCTCTTTTCCATTTCACTTGCTCCATAACCGTTTAGAGCTAAAGGCAAAATAATGTTTTCCTTTAGTGTCATGGTCTCTAAGAGATTATAATCTTGAAAAATAAAACCTATGTTTTTGATTCTGTGTATTGCCAGCTGGTTTTTCTTAAATGAGGTGATATCCTTCCCATCAATAAAATAGCTACCTGTAGTTGGTGTATCAATGCTTCCTAAAATGTTTAAAAGCGTAGTTTTTCCAGATCCCGAAGCGCCCATAACACCTACAAAATCGCCTGCATTAATTTTAAAAGAAATATCACTAAGAGCCATATATTGTTTGTCACTTTTTTTGGAGCCATATACCTTACTAATGTTTTCAACTCTCAGTATCTCCACTAAACTCCACTCCTCTAACAATTTACTAACTCTAATATATCTTAGTTGGTGCTTTAGCCAAATCGATACACCTTACATTGAGGGAGCTGTAGCTTACATTTTTGTCACTTTACTTGCCATCGCAGTAATCTACAAACGTTAAGCTAAAAGTTGCATCCTCACCATAGTTAGATTCTACAGACAACATATGCCCAAGGATGTCACTTAACTTTTTAGCAAGGTATAATCCATAGCCTGTAGCTCCACTTGCAATGCGATTTTCAGAGGAGGTATAACCTTTATTGAAAATTTGGCCTATATCCTGTGGTAAGATCCCTTTTCCAGTGTTTTTGATCGATATAGTAATCCGATTGTCTATCTTTTCCGTACTGATAATAACTTTTCCATATATCGGGGTGTGTTTTACTGCATTAGAAATAATCTGAGAGAGAATATAACCACTCCACTTTTCATCAGTTACAACTATGTAGTCTTCGCCTAAGATACCGATGTCTAATTTTTGAAAACTAAAAAATCGCGCATAGCCTTTTAGCGTATTTGCAATTAAAGTTTTAGTGCTTACCCTAGCTATTTTATAGTCATCTCGAAGGCTCCCTGATTTAATCTCATAAAATACTTTTTTTGCTGATTCTTCGATATTAAAAACCTCTTGTTCTAGACTTTTAACTAGCTCTCTATCCATGTTTTCTTCGTGGTTATCTAGGATTAGTCTCAAAGCTGAAATAGGCACCTTAAAATCGTGCAACCATTTAGTAATAAACTCTAACTGTTCTGCGGACATTTTAATGATGCCTGCTTTGTAAGTTTCGAAGCCTTCCACTAATTCATTTACAGAAGAGGCATAGGCTCTGTCAACTGGATACCAAAACTCTTCTGCTGCCATACTTGGAGCTTTCAAATAGCAAAATTTTGTCATTTTCCTAACCCGATACTTTAATGCATAATAATCAACTACAACAAAAACAGACAAAAAAAGTCCCCACCCCAAAGCCACATAAGCCACATTAGAAGGAGCCATATTAAGACCTAAATCTAGCAGATATACTGCGAAAAAAAACAAAAAAGCTAAGCCAATAAATAGATAGGTAAGCCACTTTTCTTTTAAGTATTTGCTAAATGTCATTTTAAACAATACCCTTCGCCTTTAATTGTTGTGATATAACCATCAAGACCAACCATCTCTAATCTCCTGCGCAAACGATTCACATTTACAGTTAAAGTATTGTCGTCAACAAAACTTTCGTCATCCCACAAAGCTTTCATTAAACGCGTACGAGATACAACCTTACCGTGGTTTCTAATCAAAAGAGCAAGAATCTTAGACTCATTAGGTGTAACCTCAATCGCTTTTTCGTTAGAGTATACCTGCAGTCTTTCTGTATTTAGAATAAGATCATTATACTGTAATACATTTAGAGACTCATCACTATAAGAATATGTTCTTCTTAGAGCTGCTTGGACCTTAGCAACTAGTAAGTCCATTGAAAAAGGTTTTTCTAAATAATCATCTGCACCTTGTGCTATTGCTCTAATTTTATCTCCATCCCCGTCTCGAGATGAGATAAAGATAATAGGAACACTTGATAGTTGACGAATCCTTGAGCACCAATAAAACCCGTCATAATATGGTAAATTAATATCCATCAGCACAAGATGAGGATTAAATGCGGTAAAATCAGTAAGCACATTTTTAAACTCTAAAACCCTTGCTACTTGATAACCCCACTTAGTTAGTGTATCTTCCATAATCGAAGATATTGTGTTCTCATCTTCTACGATTAGAACCTTGTACATTAACTCACCCTCTTTTAATATCTTAGGCACTAAGTTCAATTACTCACAAAACATATCCTGCTCTATGTAGTTTAAAAAGGAGCAGGATATGTTCCAAGAAAAGCCAAATAAACGTCTAGAGAGGCAAGCCTTTGACAAAACAGCTGCTTCTTTCTCTTCAATATTGGATCGACTTAAATCCAGATTTTAACAGCGTGTTTTGACTTTTTATGTTACCAAGACCAAAAAACAGATTTTAAAGTTCTTTATCAAAGGAGCGGGCAAAATGAATAACACTATAAAACCGTTAAAGATAGCCCTACTTTCTGATCCACACATTGTAGAAACAGATGACATCAACTACAGACAATGGCAAAACGCCTTAGAAAAAACTAAAAAGCTGAACCCTGACTTGTATTTAATCGCAGGAGACCTCACTAATACTGGTTCAGAAAATGGAGCCAAGGCATTTAAAAAAAGCACCAAAGGCATAGATAAACCTGTGCTTTTTGTCCCAGGCAATCATGATATTGGCAACAAAAGGTTAGAAAGCAAAGAAGGTGAAATCAGCCGCCAAAAAGTGGCTAAATACAGGGAATACTTTGGACCAGACTTCTACGGTGAAAAACACCATGGCTTCCAAATCATCTGCTTAAACTCTCAGCTGTTTCAAAGTGGCTTAGAAGAAGAAAAAGCACAATTAACGTTTCTTAAAGCACAGCTTGCTCTAGACTGCCCGAAAATAATTCTAATGCATTCTCCGTTATATCTGCTTGACAAAAACGAACCAGGCGGAAACTACTGGAACGCGGAGCCTCTTGCACGAAAAGAGATCCTAGATTTAATAAGAGAAACACAGGTCTTAGCTGTTCTCTCCGGCCACATGCACAAATTGATTGTAAACTATGCTGATACTCTTCATTTGTGCTGTCCGCCTCTTTCCTTCGGTATTCCAGAGTCTTATCTCGGGCAAAGCTTTGTAACTTTAGATGTAAGCCTAAGTAATATCCACTTCGAACTTCACCACGTAGAATCTCTCTATACTAAAGATTAAAGTAAATTTCCTGGAATTCAAACTGCCTCGCAAAAAATTATCAGGAGATAAACTATGTTAAAAACTAAGCCTTTTATAGCTCTAATGCTAATAACTCTAGTTATACTCTCTGGATGCAAAATCCTAAGGGAGACAGGAACATTAACTATTCAAAGCACACCTACTAATCCTCTAGTTTTAATTGAAACAGAAGATGGTTATATCAGTGATTATCATAGCTTAAGTTTTACTCTAGATTCTGGACCTTACAGAGTAAGACTCTTTTCTAATGGGTATCAACCTTATAATAAAAACGTATTCATTCAGCCAGGGAAAACAAGCATCATCGAAACCAACCTTGAGCCACTTACTAGGAAAGGTTTTCTTGAGATAACATCTGACTTAGGCAATGCTTTTATTTGGCTAGACGCTGACTTCTATGGTTTTACAAAATCCAGCGGAGCAGTATCTTTACTAGCTTCACCTGGAGTCTATAATTTAAGACTTAAAAAAGAATCTTTTGAATACGAAAGGGAGATTACAATTACTGAAAACGAGACTTCTTTCGTCGATTTTAAAGGACAGTCTAATGATAAGTTCAATGTAACTGTAACTGTTGACTTTGGAGATGCAGAGCTTTTTTACTGGCATGACAAAAACCCTGAAAAGCTCGATTACCCTACCCCTAAGTCTCTAGGTAGAATAGAGAAAGATGCGATTTTCCAATTCGAAGACGGTGGTATCTACTGGTTCTATGCCAAAAAACCAGGAAGAGTGTTCTCTAGTGAGATGGTAGTATTATCTAGTGATAGTCTTGTAACACCAATCTCTCTTACCTCAGCTCCTGTATCTGAGGTAAGGAAAACTGTAAATGCACCACTTGCAAGCAAAACCTTCTTTGCCCCGTGGGAGCTAGAGGATTTTGTTAGATCTCAAAACGGGAATCCCTACCAGATCTATATTGCAAAGTACTACCTTTACTATGGCAAAGAGATTGGACTATCTGGCGATCTTGCCTATGTCCAATCGATTCATGAAACAGGCTTTTTTAAATTTGGCGGCGATGTAGTTCCAGAGCAAAACAACTACGCTGGTATTGGGGCTGTAGGTGGCGGAGCAAAAGGGCACTTCTTTAATACACCCGAAGAAGGCGTTTTAGGTCAGTTCCAACATCTCTATGCCTATGCTTGTGACAAGAGTTATGATGACCCTATAGCTATAAAGAACTATTCTTCAAAACCGAGTTTTTGGAATAAGATTGTCGATCCTCGTTATCACTTGGTAAATAAAGGAAGTGCTCCCCTTTTAGCGAACCTAAGTGGCAGATGGGCAGTTGATAGCTTATATGCAACAAAGATCATTGCTGTCTACGATAGGCTACTTGATTATCTTAAATATTAGCTTTTTTTACCAAAAAGTATAACAGCCTGGAGGTGAGTTATAGCTTAAATTCTCTTCTCAAACTTAGGAGAGTTTCTAAGCGAATAATATGCCAAAATCTTTACTTTGGACTCTGATCATTATTCTTGGAGTTGGTCTTGTTTCGTTAAGCCTTCGATCCAAAAAGGAAGAGGCTAATCTCAAAGAGATTTGGAATGATCCCTCAATCTTCGGTAAGTCAGTTCTCTCTGCCAAACAGCTTGATCAATATGTAAAAAGAATAAACCCTAATGCTCCAAATCTTGGAAGCTACTATATTGAATGGGGAAACTACTATGGTATCCGTGGTGATGTAGCTTTTGCCCAGTCGATCCATGAGACAGGTTGGTTTAGATTTGGAGGGGATGTAGTCCCAGAACAAAATAACTACGCTGGTATCGGTGCAACTGGCGGAGGCACAAGAGGACATTACTTTAGAACTCCTGAAGAGGGAGTGATTGGCCAAATGCAGCATATTTATGCTTATGCTACCTCAAAACCTTTACCAGAATCTCAGCCTATTGTGGATCCTCGCTTCCACTTGGTAAGACGTGGCTCTGCTCCCACATGGCCAGACCTAGACGGAAAATGGGCCGTTCCTGGTGTAGGTTACGGCAATCGAATCTTAAACATTTGGCGTGAAATGGTTATCTATTTTGGCCTTTACAAGCCGTAAACTCAAAAACGTTTCAAAGCAATCAATAAAATAAATAGCTGCGATCAAATCACAAATAAGGAGTGTCAGCTATGACAGAAAACCTTCATTTTGATGTAGTAATAACCGGTGGTAGCACAGGTGGCGTAGCTGCTGCACTATCTCTACTTGCAAGTGGCATGAAAGTTCTAATGACAGAAGAGACAGACTGGTTAGGAGGTCAGCTTACCAGCCAAGGTGTATCAGCACCAGATGAAAATCAATATATTGAATATTTTAGTGCACCTGCATCTTATTACGTTTTTAGAGAAGGTGTACGTAACTACTACCGTAAAAACTTTCGTTTGAGTGACTCTGCACAATATGTATCACACTTAAATCCTGGTAACTGCTGGGTAAGTCGTCTATCCTTTGAGCCAATTGTTGGCGTAAAGGTTATCGATGGCATGCTCGAAAAATATCTAGAAAGCGATCAGTTAACTGTTTTGTACAATGCTGTACCTGTAAATGCAGAGATTGAAAACGACGTTATTAAGTCTGTCACTTACAGACTAGATGATAACACCGAAAAGACCTGTAGTGCTGAGATCTTTATTGATGCCAGCGAAATTGGTGATCTTCTGCCTGTCGTTGGAGTTGAATACGCAATTGGTGCTGAAGCTAAAAATGAAACTGGCGAAGAACATGCACCAGATACTCCTCAACCAAACTGGATTCAATCATACACCTATCCCTTCGTCATTGAATATAGACCTGGTGAATATCATGTTATTGAAAAACCAGATAACTATGAAAAAAACAGAGATAACCAGCCCTATACCTTAGATGTAGACTATGGTGACAGAATAGCTACCTACTTAATGTTTGGCAAAGCTGAAGGTCTGTACGGTTCTTTTTGGTCCTACAGACGCTTAATCGATAAGAATAACTTTAATGATCCTGCTTATCCTAATGATCTTGCCATGATCAACTGGCCTGGTAACGACTATGTTGGTGGAAGCTTCATAGACGCCTCAGAGGAAGAAAAAAACAGGCTATTAAAGGAAGCCAAAGACCTAGCTCTAGGCTTTTTGTACTGGCTGCAAACTGAAGTAAAACGTGATGACGGAGGCTTTGGATACCCTGAGTTTATGCTTCGTAAAGATTTAATGGGTACCGAAGACGGACTCAGCAAATATCCTTATATCCGCGAATCTCGCCGTATTAAAGGGATGACTACTGTTGTTGAACAGGACGTCAGTGTCGACTACCTAGATGGTCCACGAGCACGTTTCTTTAGAGACTCAGTAGGCTTAGGTAGGTACTTTATTGATATTCATGACTCGGGCTATAAGGAAACAGCAAAAACATCTGCTGTATATCCGTTCCAGATTCCTCTAGGATCTCTGATCCATCGCCGAGTGAAAAACCTTGTAGCAGGTGGCAAAAACCTTGCCGTTACCCATATCACTAATGGCACTTACAGGTTACACCCTATCGAATGGTCTATTGGCGAAGCCGCGGGTATGTTAGTTGCAACTTCACTGTCTAACAACGCTCTTCCTCACCAAGTCTGGCTAGATGAGAGGCTACTTCGCAAAACCCAAGCAAATCTTATTGCAAATGGAGCCCCTGTTTTCTGGTTTGTTGATGTACCAATTGGGCATCCACTCTTTAGTGCTTTACAGTTTACAGCAGCTTTTGGAACCTACCAGTACGATCAAGACCCAGACCTCAAGTTTTATCCCGAAAAAGAGATCACCCCAAGTGATTTAGCGACTTGGGCAAAAGGCTTAAAAGACGGAGCGAAGATAACAGCTGAAAAGGAAACTGCAGAGTCATTTTTATCTTCGGTTGCAAACAAATTAAATACTAAAGTGCCATCACTTACTGCAAAGAACCGTGAAGCTTTTGTTATAGCATTAGATAAGATTTTAAGAGAGTATTTCTTAAAATAACAGGTATTTTTCAAGCGCCAGAGTCTAACCTCTGGCGCTTTTTTTACTCCATAATCTTATTCATAAAAGGCTAAAAGCTTTTTTAGACTTATCTTTGTATAAAAAAGCGCTTTGGCATGTTAAACAACCCTTTAATATCCCCTTTTGTTATGCCCTTTAGAGCAACAAATAAAGCTAAAAAGCGTATCAAAGCTGATAGGAGAAAAATCTGCCTTATTGTCATAAAGCTATATAACCATACTCCTATAGTAGGAAAGATCACCCCTGTGATACCAATTAATGCATGAAAGGTCGCAGTTGCAGTAGGACGATATTTCTCATCTGATGAAGATATTAGAATATTAAAGTAAGCTAGGTTGTAAGCAGCCATTGAAAATCCATTTAGTACCTGAAGTAGATACAAAGAAAAAACACTTCGTGCTAAAGTGGCCCAAACAGCTACCATAGCAATACCAATTATCGAAACACCATAAACGGCTTTATCGCCACTTTTTTGAACTCTCGTACCCCAAAAAAACGAAGACATCACAATAATTGCGTTGCTAATTGCTGTAAGGTTACCGATTTGAAATTGGGTCATATTCATCTGCTCTACATAAAAGATAGTCCATAGAGCAGAGGGAACGTTAAAACCGATATGAACTAAGACTATTGTAACTAAAAACTTCTTAAACTCATTTCCTAGTGTTGGATGGGCAAAGATGTTTTTTAACTTAGTGATGTAAGATTCTTTGTCTTCTTTTCTTACAGCTTTGACGTTTTCCGGCACTCTTAGCCTACTCATTGTATAGGTGTTTAACACACCGAAAAATGAAGCTATTCCAAATACAATAAGATAGTTATAAGGATAGGCAATTAAGTCAAGAAAGAAGCCTGCGATCATCGTACAAACAAAGGTCAAAAGGCCTACTACTGCGTTTTTTGCGCCAAAGACTCTTCCTCTTTCTCTAGGTGGAAAACAGCTTGCTACTACATCAGTATAGGACAGCCCTGCTATTACAGATGGGAAAGTCATCATAGCCAATACTAGTAAAAATACATTAGGGGAAAACCCTAAAAATGCAGCTAAACCTAAAAAGAGATAACCAATACGATTAAAAAAAACACCGCCTATAAGATAAGGCATTTTATTGTTTCGATTTTCTAAATAACTTGCAACTGGAACCATAAAGAGAACATTAACCAAATTCGGCAGAGCTGTCATTAAGCTTAGCTGAAAAGGAGACGCTCCCATCTTTAGCGCTAATACACCAAGAAACGAACCAGTCAGACCAAACATCAAACTATAGGTAGCACCTTCTAGTACAGCTACCTTATAGTTATGCCTTAAATTCTTAATTATCGTTGTCTCGGTTTGAACCTCCTGCAAGTTCTCACCTCAATTTCCCTTTTACCATAAAATAAACAGTATAATCCTTCTATGGTAGGATTATCTGTGGTTTCTCTACGTTAAATCTAAAAAGCACTATCACTCGGCCTAAGACATGAATAATCTCGGTTCCTGGAAGTCTAGCAACTAAAGTTTGTGCAATATCTTTAGCGTCGTCGCTAGCTGTCTTTAACACTCTGATTTTAACAAGCTCTCTTGCCTTAAGAGCCTCATCTACTAAGCTTACCGTACCATCTGTCACATTTTCTTTGCCGATTTGGATAATAGCATCCTCGGTATTTGCAAGTCCTCTTAAGTAAGCTCTTTGTTTGCTTGTAAGCATGTTAGTCCTCCTAAATGTAGTCTGTTTCAAAATCTACCACTATTATTTCAATTAGATTGTAACAAAGCCCATAACTAAGAGCAATATCTTTACTACTTAATATATAGTAGAGTTTTTGGTTTTTAAAAAAAAGGCGCAGTTACTGCGCCGCTTAACTATCTTGTTCTCTCAAGCGAAAACTTAAAGAATATAGACTGTCACTAATATGCACATGCTCTACCACTACGTCCTCTGGAACAACTAGCTTAACAGGAGCAAAATTCCAGATGCCTTTAATGTCTTTTTCAACTAGACAATCTGCAATTTCTTGAGCTTGGGATGCAGGAACAGTTAAAATACCGATATCAACATGATTTTCATCTAAATACTGAGCCAACTCATCCATAGGCTTTATGATAAGGTCGCTAAATCTCTTGCCAATAATCTCTTCCCTAACATCAAATGCCGCAACTAAGTAAAATCCTCTGTTTCGGAAGTTTGTATAGCTTGCGATCGCCCTTCCTAAGTTTCCTACACCGATTAAGATCATAGAGTGCTTTTCTTTTAGCCCTAATATCTTAGATATCTCTTCATGTAAAAACCTTACTTTGTAGCCATATCCTTGTTGTCCAAATTCACCAAAATAGCTTAGATCTTGTCTAATCTGTGACGGCGTTATACTCATCATCTCGCCTAGTTCACGAGAGGATATCCGTTCTATTCCTGAAGCATCAAGTTGAGTTAAGACTCTAAAATACATGGCTAGTCTTGAAACGACTCTTTGAGGAATCTGTTTACCATCGTTTTTCTTCATTCTGCATACCCTCCCTTCACTTTGTCAAGTCTTTGTTCTTCTATTCCACTAAACTAAGCTAATTCCTCGATAAATCTCAAAATTTACCAATTGGTTAATTATACTCTATTCTTACATTAACTCTAATCTACTCCAAAACACAATTTAAAAGTTTAATTTCTCTATTAAAGCCTTTTTTAGATCGTCTCTTTTTAAAAGAACCATAACACTTCAATTGAGGTAGTAAGGAAGTTTCAAATTACCTAAGCTTTGAGATCATAGTTTAATCTAATATTCAGTTCTTTCCCAAATGCCTATAAATAGGAGCATTCTCATATTTCGCGGAGTCTTTAGCAAGCATAGTATGTGTTGAACATGGCAAGTCTGCCGTGTGAAGAAAAAGAAAGGTGAGATATGAGTATATGGTTGATAAGTTTGTTCCTGTAACTGGGTGTCCTGAATATCGAGAACCAGCTCGTGTCTGTCTTATCGTCGATAAAGTCTACGATGCAAGACGCACAAGATTATGTGAGTTAAGACAATTCGATGCTACTCCTCCTGTACCACCTAATGCAGGTCCATATCAGGTACTTGTCTGTGAGATTGTCCCCAATAGTAGTACAGTTATTGCTACTAACATTACTCCAATTCCTGGCACCATTCCTCCACTTGCATTCGTATCTGCAACAGTTGCATGCAATGTAAGATTTGTAGTTGCTGATGGTAATGGTGTACAATACGAATTCATTCGCCAAGTCCCTTGGACTGTTGAGTTCGTTTTATATGTACCAGATCCAAATATGGATGTCTTGGCAGAAGTTCGTTGCGAGTGTCTAGATTTTTGTCTGCCACCATTTTCCACAAACAATGACGTAATCGTTTCTTGCTACTTCGGCGCCTTTATCCAAGTGAAAGTCCACGCACAAGCAGAGCTCTGCATCAAAGAATATGGCGAGTGCTTGTGGCCTGAAATCACCACTCAGGCACCTAACCCATGTATCGAGTTCCTCGATCCAGAAGCAACTCCCTACCCACCATTTAACCTTCCACAACAGGAAGAACTTCTCTAAAGAAGCAGGTCCGCGTAAGCGGACCCGCTTTTTCTTATCTTTGCACTTAAATAACTTCCTTCTTTAATTATGGTATGAGGTCGAAAACTTAACGGTTTTTGTTTAGTAAAGTGCATATTATCACTTTTTCAGATTAACACCTCCTAATCCTCTTTTGCAACGTTTGAGACTCCTCCTTAATAGTTTTATACTTTAAAAGACATTGGAGGTGATTGTCTTGTCAAAGAAAAGGACAAGCAGATTATATAAATCCTATTTTTTCGTATTAATTCTGCTTTTGATGGTTAGTGCAGCCCCAATGGTTTCTGCTTACACTTTCAGCAGATTCCCTTGGTATTCATGGATTCCCGCAGATTCTGTTACACCGACTCCACCTACTAATCCTAAACCTACAGATCCGCCACCTGCTACAGATCCAACTCCTACCCCACCACCTACTTCAACAACCCTACAACCTATTACGATGACTGAATTAGAAAAATCGAGCCTTAATGCTATCAATAACGACAGAGCAAAGGTCAGTGCAACTCCACTTAAAGAGGACCAGTATCTAAACGCACTTGCTAAAAAGAGAGCTCAGCATATGCTAGATACAAACACAATTTCTCATGTGATCCCGGATCTAGGTTCGCCTTGGACAAGCCTTAAGTCTTACAATATCACTTATAAGAGTGCCAGCGAGAACCTACAGTATGGTGCTAGAAGCGTTCTCGAGGCTCATATGTATCTTATGAATAGCTATAGCCACAAAAGTAATATCCTGCGGAAAGATTTTACTCACGTAGGTATTGCAATTATCCCAAATGGAAAAGGTGGGTACTTGCAAGTTCAGTTATTTGCAAACAGATAATTTCACCTAATACCCCAACTAACCAAGAGAGCCATCTACTGGCTCTCTTTAATGTTACAAGTGCCACATTAGAATCTCTTCTTCTACGGGATTTTTTGCAATCTGAACAAAATTAGGTAGTGCTCCAGTATCAAGATAACCTAGATTCCTGTTTTCACCTCTTACTAAAATTGAACTCTGTCCGAAAAACTCGATTCCTAACACTTTTCCTGTTAGCATGGGATTAAGTACCACATGGCTTACAGATTGCACTGACTCGTAAGCACTGAGTAACCAGTCAACCTGTTGCTCCTTTGTCCATGGACCAGGATTGGCAGATGGCTGAACGAAAATATCGCAGTCTTGAAGCTTATCTCGGATATCTTGAAAAAAGCCATCATAACATATAGCTACCCCAACAGTCCCCATAGAGGTTTGCCATAGACTAATATCATCTAGTGAAGCAGGAGTAAGCCCAAGTCCATCTTTGCCTTCTAGATCAATTAAATGTACTTTTCTTTGGATAGTTTTAGAGTTGTTTTTGCCATAGCCTCTAGCTTCGTTATAGATTTCTCTACCATCTGCTACCAGACCACTTCCTGCTACGATAAAGCAGTTATATTTTTGTGCTGCTTCTTCATATAAAGAGAAATATTCTTCCATGAGATTCGTTGAGTTATTAAAAACTGCTCCTACCCAAGTGCCCATCCTTATTTTTGGGATGACAAGACGAAAAAGCTTTTTATTTACATACTTTCTTAGTGCCTCTTCAAGGCCTACATTCTCAATTCCAGCAGCTTTTAACTCTGTTAGAATCCCAAAAGTCACCAGATCCTCTGGAAATGCAACCAATAAGTTTTCTTTACTGCTACATCTAATTTTAAAAAGCACCTCATCAAGTTTCTTACCAAACGCCTCTACTGAAGCAAAATCTGCAAGATCTAACCGCCACTGCACAACTGCAACAGTATCAACCGTGGTTTTCATCAAAATCGCCACTTTCTTTTGAAGTCTTTTTTTGTTTAAAAGAAAACACTAAAGAGGCAAGGCCTAAGAGCAAAAGCTACATCGACACTATATGGTTTCTTTTATCCCAGAACGTCGTATTGTTAGCCTCAAATATTTTTGGGTTGACAACTCTTAATTCTCAGCTTACAATAACCACTAAAGGAGGTTTTTGGTTTGTCAATACGAAAAATCGCAAATATTGCCATGTTCGCTACCTTAATCTGTGCATTTACGTTTATCTATGTTCCTACTCCTTGGGGCGTTCCAATTACTGGTCAAACACTTGCTATTCTTGTCGCGGGGCTAGTTTTAAAACCTAAAGATGCAGCCTTAGCTGTAAGCCTTTATCTTACTCTTGGAATAATCGGTTTACCTGTTTTTAGTGGCGGTCAAAGCGGCATCGGGGTTCTGTTTGGTCCCACAGGGGGTTACCTCTCAAGCTTTCTTCTTGGGGTTCTAATCTTAAGCTGGTTATCAGCTAAACAAAAACCTCTGCTTGGAATCATTCTTTTTACTATTGTAGTCTACTTAATCGGTAGTTTCCAACTTGCAATCGTAACTAACATCACATTTTTGCAGGCTCTAAAAGTCGGTATGCTGCCGTTTGTTCTAGGAGACATCATCAAAGCATCTCTCGCTTTTGTAGTAGCAAAGAGAGTCTCTGCTGTAAATACCTTCGCTTAAGGAGTGTCTTTTTCCGATGCTAAAATATTAGAGTCTATCCTAAAAATAGGCTAGATGACTTTTATGATAGTGATTGCTTTTTTGGTGCCTTAACCTGTACAAAGATCATACAAACTGTTAGTGCTAAAAAACTTGCAGATGCACAGACAAGAAGAAGAGATCCCATCGTGGTAGTTATCGTCTTTGCACCGCCAAAATAATCGAAAAGAAATCCCATAATTAAGGAGCCAAAAAAGCCACCTAAGCCAAAATTAAACGCAGAATAGAGGCTTTGAGCGCTGACCTGCATCGTTTGAGGGGCTATTTTCAGTATAAGCTTAACGGTAACTGTGTGGATTGCGGCAAAACTAAAGCCATGAAGCCACTGCAGACTAAAGATAACCCAAGGCAGTTGCACTTTTGCATAAATAATCCAGCGGATGCTCGAGAGAAAAAGAGCAATTACTAAGAGTCTTTTTTCACCGAGACGCTTTAGCATCTTCTCTGAATTAAACAAAACAACCATTTCACCCAAAATAGCTACAGCCCAGGCATAACCAACAATAAAACTAGTGGCATTTAACCCTTCAAGATACAAGGAGATAAAACTATAATAGGGTACCAAAGCAAGCCGATTAATAAATGCAACTAACATTAAACCAAGAAAGGCTGGATTTTTAATTAACTTAACAAAATCGCCACTTAAGTTTTTAAAGGCCTTAGAACGATTACTTGTTACACTAGAGAAGCTATTTGGAGATAAGCGGCAGATCAAAAACATAGTCAAAATAGTAAAGATCAGAGAAACTGGAAAAATACTTCCTGGATTGTCAAAATGATTATAGATATACGGCATAAAAGATGCAGAGACAGCGTACCCTAAAGACCCAAACATCCTCATATTGCCATAATAACTGTTTGTTTTATCTGCCGCCTCTAATGCAATACTATCTAAAAGAGGTATTACAGGAGCATTAAACGCAGCATATACTAGGGTAGCCAAAAGAAGTGGCCAAAAACTAGAGCTAAAAAAATAACACATTAAACCAATAGCCATACCAGATAAGGCCAAGACCAAAGATTGTCTCTTATTTTGTTTAACATCAATGAACAGTCCCCATAGTGGTGGTAAAACAAAACCTAAAAGCGATGTAAAGCCTTGCAAGAAGCCGATCTGCTTTCCAGAGAGACCGATTTTGCTCATATAACGAACTATATATGGGCTATATGCTCCAAAAGCTAGATAATATGAGAAAAAGAGAAGTTTAGTTGATGTTAAGAGTTCTTGCATATTAACACTTCCTGCCAGATACTTTCCTATTTAATCTAATTTAACAATGTTTTAGTTTCTCCTGTTTAACAAATCCAGTACATGTTATCCAAAAAAGAGGCCAAAGGCCTCTTTAATCTTGATCTTTTAAGCACTTACTACATACACCATAGAATTCTAGTCTATGGTCTTCAATTTTAGCATCTAAAGACTCTTCAACGATTTTGTTTAAGTTTCTTATCGTTTCAAGTTCCACGTCATACATTCTGCCACATTTGCGGCATTTAAAGTGATAATGATTGCGAGGGTTGCCATCATAACGACTATATCCACTACCAAAATCCATTTCTAAAATCTCACCTGCATCAACTAACACACCTAAGTTTCTATAAACAGTTCCTAAGCTGATGTTAGGTTTTACTTTTCTTGTTTCTTGGTAGATCCAATCTGCAGTAGGATGAGATTTTGTGTTACGGAGTATTTGCAAAATCAACTTGCGTTGCTCTGTCATGCGTACTGGCTTTTTCTCCACTAAAGGTAAACCTCCTAAGTAGTAGTAATTACTACCGCCAACTAGAATTCGGTTGTTATATCTTATAAAGTTGAAGCTTCTGTCTAACTCTGACAATTAGAGCAAAAATGGCTAGAACGACCACCAACTTTAATTCTACTAATAGGCCTAGAACACCTTAGACAATTGGAACCTGTCTTTTGATAGACATAGAGATGGTCTTGCATAGCTCCCTTTTTGCCATCTCCTCCTAGGTAGTCACGGAAAGTCGTTCCCCCGTACCTTATCCCCTGATCTAAAACTATTCTAATTGCCTTTAGGAGATCCTTAGCTTCAGTGTGAGCTAAACTAGAGGCTTTCCTTTCAGGATGAATACCACTAAGATACAGGGCTTCATCAGCGTAAATATTGCCGATGCCAGCTATTACATGCTGATCTAGTAAGACTATTTTAATAGCTCTTTCTGTTTTCAATTTTTCGCCCCAAGTATCTAAAGGCATCTCCCAAGGTTCAAAGCCAATATCCGCATTTTTACAAAACTCTAGTTCACCTTTAGGATAAATGATTAACCGACCGAACTTACGAACATCCCTAAAATAGAGCTTTTTCCCACTTTTAAAGTTAAATACCCATCTTATGTGATCTTTGGGAATAGTATCGGGCTCAAAATAAAGCTGCCCTGTCATCCGTAGGTGGATCACCAAATCATTATTATCTAACCCGAGGTGCAAATATTTACCTTTTCGATTAACAAAATTTACAGTTTGGTCATACAGAGTGCTTACACCAAAACTACCAGCACATTCTATCGATTTTTCGTATAATACATCGACAAAACCAATCTGTTCTTTTACTATATTGAGGTTTAAAAACCGTCTTATGACCTCTACTTCAGGTAATTCAGGCATAAAAGTACTGCATAGGCTATTTGCCTAGTAGCAGCGAACCCCCCATTTTACTA
>JAQVYS010000070.1 GCA_028708605.1 Bacillota bacterium | reverse complement strand
GTTAAACACTTTTTAGTGTTGTGGCAACAATAATTACTTAATAGGCAAGAAAGGATCTTAGTTATATTCTGCAAAAAGCAGGTAGATTAACTACCTGCAAAAACGATATTTAAAAGCATTCCGGGTCAATTATTATAACACCTGCTTCAGGCTCAACTCTGCCATCATAGAGCTTTTTGAGGAGAGAAGTGGCTTCAAGGTCCCAAGTATTGGGATAAGCATTAATATCCACTACGCTTAAGTTAAAGATGTGGTATTGGCTATTATTTTCAAAGCTATTATTAGTTATCAAAGGTCCTGACTCGCCTTGGAGAATGCGAACTCCTACCTGGTTATCCTTTATGGTATTTTCAGAGATAATCGCTGGTGTGGAAGCACACGAGATTCCGTCTAGATTATCTTTAATGAGACTTTGTTGGATCCTAGTGTTTTGCCAGCCCCAAAGCATAATCGCAGTTTCGTTTCTTAAAAAGCTGCATCCTGTGATCTGTAAGCTCCCCCCTGAGGCAGTTACGCCACAGGTAGCATCACTTATGCCTACATTTTCAAGAATTAGCGTACCAAGTGAGAAAAAACCTTGCCAAGTTCTAGCAAGCTCTTTAGCACCTTGAAAAAGAATTGGATTTTCTTTAGTTCCTTTTGCGATAACTTTCCCGTAGTTTGAAATCTCAATTCCAGCAAATAGATTGTGCTGAGAGAGAGTAGGGTTATTCAGGTTCTCAGCAACAATTCTTGTACCTGGAAGTATGGTGAGGGTAGTGCCTTTTGGCACAAGGATGTCATCAGTTAAAAGGATTTTATCGGCTGCAACTAAAGCTCCTGAGCCTGAGGGCCCCCAGCTGTTATTGGTTTCATTAATAGTTCCAGAAAGCAAGACTGTATGGGCATGGCAGGTAATTGTAAGCAAGGCAAAAATTCCGAAGAGTTTAATCGCTAGTTTTTTGATCATTCTTCCCATCTCCAGATAAGATTAAGTGGGGTAGTGCCTGCAAATTTGTTTCGTCCCCACATATTCCTTGGCAGCGCTTCGGCGATATTTAAGGAAAATGCCCCTTTCTGAGACAGAACAATCTCAATTTCATGAGTCCCCGCTTCTAAAGCAGAGAGACAGACAATATCGTTTGGGAGCTCATGTTTGCGTCTTCCAGTATGTTTATAGATTGGTTTTCCGTCAAGATAAATAGTCATGGCACAGTCACTGCCTACCCAAACTTCAACATCCATGGTCTCCTCTAAGTCAAATCCTGTTCTAAGGTTGTATCTCCTTGCGTCGCCTAACACCCAAGGATTTACCAAAGTATCCATAAAGAGTATTGGCTCTGTAAATTCTTCACCATCTGTTGATACCTCAAAGATCCTTCGCCCTTGGCCAAAGTAGCCTCTTGGAGAGTATCCTGGATCTGGCTTTACCCATCGATCAGCTATCTGTTCTAATGAATCGCCAACAATCTCTGGGCTAAGAGAACCTAGACCAATATAGTAGGCCAAAGTTAGGTACTCAACGTCTCTTGGATTTAGCATCATAACATAACAGGCAACAGCATCAGTTGCAACTGGGTCTTTGCCTGCAATTATTAAATTAGCCTCCCTTTTTAGTCCGCGCCTCATGTGAGTCTTGTCTTGCTCCATACCAACTATGCCATCAATAATTGTAAAATCTGGGACTCTTGCTTGAACAAGATCGACGATCTCTTCGTCGAGAACAGGATAGGTGTGTCTTAGACCACCTGAGTTTTTAGTGTAAGGAAAGCCTCTGTTTTTTGCCCAGCCATAGACTACTCCAGCAGCAATACCTACGTTGTTTTTTAAGCCCAAAGTAACCTGGCAGGTTTCAATGATCTTCATAACTGGTATGCTTACTAAAAGCTCGGCGTCTCTTACCTCTCTGTGGAGGTAGTATTTATCATCAGCAAAAGGAACTTTAGGTCTTACTTCGACTATATCTTCTTCTGGTATATTGATATCTATGATCTCTATCTCAAGATTGGGGTATTGCTTCTTTAGCCGAGAAACCATGGATGTATAACCTGCTATTTCAAATCCATCAGAAGCTTTTGCACCAGGAAAGGCACCCCACTCATAGCCACGTGGAACCCAGCCACCTGCACCTTCACCAATGATTATTTTAATGTCTGGCCGCCTTTCAAAGATATAGGTAGCAGTATACTCAACTACTCGGTAGTCTGTAATAACGCCAGAGCCACTTTCAAAAGGCTCAACAATATTAGGCTTTAACATCACAGTCTCTATTTTATCTGTTAACAGACTGTCAAAATCTGCCAAAGCCAAAGCCTCATAGACTAAGTCTTTAATCTCATGATTTTTCAGGCTTTTAGGAGGCTCTGTTCCTTGTTTAAGCGCAACTGGAGAAGTTTTCTGAGTGGTATTTTTAATTGCACTTAACGGATAATAAGGCTGATCTACATACCCAAAAACCGGTAGAGAAATCAGAAGTACTAACACCAAAATAAACACAGAAAATCCCCTTCCTTTATTCTAGAAAATGGTAAAGATATAGCCAGAGAGAACAGCTAACCCTACGCTAAGGAGTAAATAAAATGCCAAATATTGCCATTTAAATGTCAGAAAAACAGCGCTTACATTGGGAAGATTTGTTGCTGGTCCAGCAATGAAAAAGGCTAGAGCAGCGCTAGATGACATACCGAGGTCCATCAAAGAGCTAACGACAGGAATAGTAGCTCCTCCGCAGGTGTAAAAAGGCACACCTAGAAGCGCAGCAATAGGGATGCTCCAAGGCTTATCAGCCCCAAAAAATCCTGCAACATATTCTGCTTTGAGGTACACTTTAACAACACTTGCTAAAAAGACGGCTAAGAGGAAAGCTTTACTCATGTATTTAGTCATGGAAAACACGTAGGGAAGGAAGGCTTTGGTCTTTGGTATCTTGGGTTTTAGATTCTCTCTTAAAACAGAAAACTTGCTAAAAAATGTCTCGCTGATTACCCCACTTAAGATACCGATTAGTAATGTAGCTATAGTTCTAGCTACAGCCATTTTCAAGCCTAAGCCTTGTAAGGTAAGAATAAAGATTGTGGGATTCATAAGGGGTGTACTAAAAATAAACGCAGTGACAGGACCAAGTGGAAAGCCAAGCAAAAGAAGCGTCCCTGCAAATGGTATCAAGGCGTAACTAGAAAGAGGGGATATAGTTCCTAAAAGAGAAGAAAATATTATACTGGCAAATCGGTTGTGACTTAAAGCTTTTTTTAGCTTTTCTGGTGTTAAAAACCGTGCGATTAATGCACTAACAATAATGCTGGCAAGAATGTAAGGAATATATTGAACGAAAAGATCAAAGAAAACTAGAACAACCTTAAACAGATCATATTCTTTATAGATTTCGATGTAGTAAGCTATGTGATCTATAAAAGTTGACTTGCTCTCATACATCATAACCCCTCCTACTAAAAGAGGTTAAAGATGATGAAAAAAACTCCTTCTTAAGGGGAGGTAATTGAAAGTTGGATAGTTTCTTCCCAGTTACCTTTGCCGTCATGAAAGGTTAGATTCAGTAGCTTCTGTGGCAATACAGCAATATTTACTGTCCAGCCATTATCTGGCCAGAGACTCATTGGCAGGTCAAAGACCTCCTCCCAATTAGTTGAACCATATCCACCGTGAACTCGCATAATCTTGGCATTGTCACCGACTTTTCCTTGATAAACAATAGTTAGCGGCATGTAACCTTCAGGCTTTTTTGGATAAAACTGAACTTCCATAAAAAACACCTCCACTGATAGTCTTTCCCAAATTGTTTAAGATAGACATAAAAAAACGGAGTTTTAACCATTTTGGGTTTTTTGGACACATTGGAAGGTTGCTATAACTAAATCAAGAAAGGACGTGTCCATACGGGAGAACAAGCCAAATTCACCGATTAGCACAAGCAATAAATAGTTCGGTTTATAACCAAACTTGAGAAGAAACCTACAAGAAGAATGCGTAGTTTACTTATTATGGAGGAATCAGATGAGTCATTTGATCGAAACAACTATCAAAGGGGTTAACCTAAAATTCGAAACTCAAAGCGGTGTTTTTTCCCCTTCGTATGTAGACAAAGGAACATTAGCTATGTTAGCCCTCGTTGATTTTGAAGAAGAGGATAAGGTGTTGGATTTAGGTTGTGGCTATGGAATTGTTGGTATTTTAGCTGCGAAACTCATTGGTCCCGAAAATGTTGTAATGATTGACAAAGACACTTTAGCTGTGGATCTTTCGCAAAAAAACGCAGTACTTAATGGTGTGTCTGAGGTTAGTGTGTTACAAAGTGATGGTTTCAGTCAGTTATCAGATACTGGTTTTACTAAAATTTTGTCAAACCCACCATATCATGAGGATTTCTCTGTAGCAAAGAATTTCATAGAGAAAGGGTTTAACCGATTAGTATTAGGTGGAAAGATGTATATGGTTACAAAAAGAAAAGAGTGGTATAGAAATAAGATGAACTCCATTTTTGGCGGAGTACGATTACAGGAAGTGGATGGGTATTATGTATTCTGTGCTGAGAAAAGGTCAAATGACTACGCAAAGAAAAGAAAAAAGGTTTAGTGCTTTCAGCTGTCAATCAGATAACAAGCTTGATCTCGGTCTTAAGGTATGCAATATTGTTCTTACTTGAAACGGAGATGCATCAGTTGAACGGATGCGAAAAGCTGGTCAAAGAGATGAGCGAATTAATTCACCTATTTTAATGGAATCATATTATAGCTTTGGTGCAATGATTCAAGCAATAAATGATGATGATAATTGACTATGGGAAATATTAGGTTTACAATTGAGCGGATCAATAAAGACAATTATCATATGTTTGACGACATGATAGATTGGTAAACGAATGGCATTTAAAAAACGCAAGACGAAAAGATTAATAATAAATCTAGAGTTTTTGATGCTACTTTTGCCAAAATGGATCACCAAGAATTTTATACTTTTGCTGTTTTTTATAAAAGAAGTCTTATAGGCTAGATAATGTCATAAATGATCGATGGGAAAAAGGTATAATTTATGTTGGTGACTTATGGGTTGTACCTGAATTTAGAAAAAGGTTATTGCTTTGGTACTTGTGAAAAGGACTTTGAGTACCAGCATGACATAGATGTAGTGTAAATTCGATTATATACTGAAAAACGCAACGTAATCGTACAAGAGTTAGACAGGAACTACGTTCTAAAGATCGCTGGCAAGGGGTTTTTTGGAAGCGGATTAGATGAAATCTAAATTTTAGTAGGAAGCTTATGGAAGGGACAGACTCCCGTAGGCTCTAAGATAAGACCCACGGGCAGATTGTAGTGGGTCTATCGGAAGAGTATTTGTTTAGCTACAGAAAGGTGGTCATGAAAGATAAAAACTTATGTAAAAGACCTGACTGTAGGTCAAAAGGTAGAAGACATATTTGTGCTTACAGGAAAGCAGATGGTTCCTTATAATAATAAACCAAACGAATATTATTTAAAATTTACACTTACTGATGCCTCTGGTGAGGTAAGTGGCAGAATATGGCAGGGCGTATTTTCGCTAAACGAGATCATGGAAAACGGGTATCCCTATAAGATCAAAGGCTCTGTAGTAGAGTTTAAAGGATCTTTACAGATTAATGTCGATGATCTACAGAAGGTGCCGTATGAGGAGGTTGAAGTTGAAGATTTTATTCCCGCCGGTCCATATACCAAAGAGCAACTAGATAAGAGACTGAGAGATCTTATAGATAGTCTACCAAAAAGCTCTGGGCTAACGCTTCTTAGAAAAATATATAATAATGATAAAATTCGATCTGCGTTTTTAACTTGGCCAGCAGCAACCTCAGTGCATCACAACTGGCTAGGTGGTCTTTGCCAACATAGTCTAGAGGTCGCAGAGATGTGTCAATTTCTAGCAAGGTCCTACCAACTCTCTCCATCTTTAGTTACTGTAGGAGCGCTTCTACATGATATTGGGAAACTTAGAGAGTATCAGTTTACTGGAGTAGCTTTTACCCTGACAGATGAGGGCAAACTAAATGGGCATATGCAGCTTGGAATTGAGATGCTTTTGCCTTATCTAGAGGAGTTAGACCCTGTAGATAAGGCAAGCATTAAGCATATCATATTGGCTCATCATGGCAAAAAAGAATGGGGATCTCCTGTTGTGCCCCAGACTCCCGAGGCTTTTGCTGTGTTTTTAGCAGACTATACCTCTGCAAAGCTAATTAGAATACAGTCTGTCCTAGAAGGGGTAAGCTCTGGGTGGTCTGAATACGATAGATTCTTGGAAACGAGTATTTTTTCAGGCAATAAGGGTAGCAGTGAAGATGGTAGTTTATTTGATGTTTTTGAGTAAATATGGTTCAAATCATAAGATCAAATAACCAAAAAACAATGTTTGAGTACTCAAACAAAAAAAGAAGTTAGGTTGACTAAGATTTCTTCAGTGTACTAGGTAAAAAAGTATAGAATTTTCTAGAGGAGGGAAGTCCCTTCATTTCTAGAATAATTTACTAAAGATATCTTCAAGGAGGAAAGTTTAATGGCTAATAAGGTAAAAATCGGCGTTGTTGGTGCCGGAGCCATCGCTGAGAATGCACATCTAGCAGGATACGCTCTCATACCTGATCTGTGTGAAATTAGAGCAATCTGTGATGTTAATAAGGAACGTGCTGAAGAGATGGCTAAAAAATTTAATATACCCGAAGTATACACAGACCACAAAGAGATGTTAGCTAAGGCTGATATCGATGCTGTTTCTGTTTGTACACCAAATTGTACTCATGCCCCGATAACAATCGATGCTTGCAACGCAAAAAAACACGTTCTCTGCGAAAAACCTATGGCAACAACTGTTGAAGAGTGTGAAGCTATGGTTAAAGCAGCTGAAGCCAACAATGTGCAACTAATGGTAGGTTTTACACACAGATTTTACAATTACAACCAAAAAGCTAAAGAACTCATTCAGTCTGGAGTTATTGGTAAGCCTTTTATGGCAAGAGTGCGTTTTGCACACGAAGGCCCATACATTTCCTGGCCTGCAAAGAGTGATTGGTTCTTCAACAAAGAACTAGCTGGTGGCGGAGCACTTCTAGATATGGGTATCCATGCTCTTGATATTCTACGCTTTTTGATTGGTGAGATTAAAGATATTTCTGCTAACCTTAAGACCTTAGTTCGCAATATTGAAGTTGAAGATAACGCAGTTTGTGCTGTCAACTTTGAAAACGGAGCGATGGGTTATGTTGAGGTAGGCTGGTCATCAAAGACTGGTGTTTTAGGCATCGAAATTTATGGCGATGATGGTTCGATGATTGTAGATTATAACACGCCAATTCGAATCTACGTTGATAAGAAAAAAGAGATTGGTGGCCCAGGCTGGGTTGAACTAAAACAGTATACCGGTGGTGGCTGGGACGCTGAAATGAAAGCTTTTGTACAAGCAATAATCAGTGGTACACCAGTACCTGTAGATGGTGACGATGGTTTAGTAGGAGTAAAGATTGCTACTGCAGCTTACAAATCAAATGATGAAGGTAGAAGAGTAGACGTAGAATAATAGTCTTCAAAAACTCTTATGAATTAGTAGCACCCTCTAACATAGAGGGTGCTAATGATTTATGGTTTAGTAGGCAAAGTAGATGTCTGCCCAGTCCAGATATTGGTCTGTACCGTAGTCATAGATACCGTTCCAATAACCTGGAGTGCCAGACGACGGCATTCCATCTGTATCTCCGCCTCTTGTATCGTCGGTGTAAGCTGTAAAGATTGCTTGCCCTTGCCTTAAGATGTTGCCATAGTAGATATTGATTTGCACATCACGAAAGGCTTTAATAATCACACCTGCTCCTAAGGTTAAAGTGTTACCTTCTTGTACTTCAAAACCTTCTTGAATTACATATGGAACAGCAGTTTCTAGCCAAGAAGTGTTTCTTGTAAAATACCAGACGTAGTCTGAGAGGAAGATGGCGTTTTTGGTGTTGTTTTCGAAGGAATTGCTCTTTTTTGTGCTAACGTTCTCATTAATCATCACGGGTAGATAGTTTCCATTAAAATGACAAGTTTCAAGGTACATAGGTGTTGCACTTGATAGATCTAAAGCACCGTTAGTTTTGCCATTACAGTACTCAAACCAACAGTTAGATAGTTTGGCGTTAGTAAGTGTTGTTTGGAAAACTCCGTCAAATGAGTAGTCGCCACCGCCATATCTAAAGTAGCAATAGTTAAATTCATTTGCTAGATTTTGAGAGTCAACTAGATCGAGATATCCCCAGTCTTTTTCTTGTGGAGTAATGTTGGATCCATCTCCTAGTGTGTCTCCTAGGATAGTGTCATCATTTATTGAGGTGAAATAGATAGGAAGTGCTTGAGTTCCTTTTGCTTTAATGGCTCCTTGGTCAGTTCTGATTTTACCATCACGGCCTAGCTTTAAGACTACTCCTGGGTCTAAGTTAAGAACGCCGTAACTTGTTATGAGAATTTCATCTTCGATGATAAATGGGACATCGAGTTCGCCCCATGTGGTGTTTTGAGAGATATCGTTTAAGTAGCTAGATAAGCATATGGCGTTTATATTGTTCTTTTGGCTAGTTTGACTCGGATTATGGAAAATGTTTGAGTTGTCGATCGAGAGATTAGCATTCATAAAGAGAGGTTTAGTATTTGCATAGAAGGTAGAAGATTCAACGTAAGAACCTGTTTTGGCAAACTCAAGCGATAACGCTCCATCGTCCTCTCCATTATTGTAGGCAAATAAGCAGTTTCTGAAGGTAGCAACTGTTTCGTCAACGCGCACTGTCGAGTCAAACGAATAGTCTCCGCCACCATAGATGAATTGGCAATACTTAAAGGTCGAATTGCCTGCAAATTCTAGGAGTATTTCGCCCCAGTCTCCCTTGTTAGGGCTAGTTATTGAACCATCTTTGTTTGTATCTCCACCGTTTTGATCGTCACAAATTGAAGTGAAGATAATCGGGGAAGCCTGTGTTCCTTCTGCGATGATTTTGCCGGCATTTTTGACTTCTAGACCCGCTTCATTTCCGAATTTTACGATGGTGCCAGGCTGTATTGTAAGTTGGGCTGTTACAGTAATACTATCTTCAATAACATAAATTTTGCCACTTTCAAACGTTGTAGGTGCAATGATGTCTTGAGTGATATGCACAATGTTAGATTGCTTATTAACAGTTATCTTCCAAGTGTGCTTAACATTAAGTTTACCGTCTGAAACTGTTACACTCACTTCAGCTAAGCCTTCTTGATTTGGTGCTTGCCAAGCTATTTCATCTACGTTTAGTTCAGAAATCCATGTTCCAAGAGTTTTATTCCACATGTAACTTAGTGTGTCATGATCGGCATCTGTTGCATTCACGCGAAAAGTTTTTGTTTCCCCCGCTTCGACAGTCAGATTTGTAGTAGGGGTTGTACTAGTGATTACTGGTGCATGATTGGTTGGCGGCACAACTGATGGGCCACAACCAGAAAGAATAAAAAAAACCGTGACAGTTAAGACAATAAAGACCCAATGAAACTTTTTCATTCTTAGCCTCCTCCAAAATTTAGTAGTCCCTAGAAGATCGTTACTCCTTTTTTTATCAACGAAAGACAAACGTTTTTTATTCAGCCCCCTTTGTAATTCAAACTTTGCACCTAAAGCTAGACTAAAAAGTCTTTATAAGGGACGATGAGTCACAAAACGCACAGGAATCCTACCTATAAAGCCAATTAGAAAACTTATATTATAAGAAAAAAACTATGCATACCAAAGCACAAAATCGATACTGATAAAAATATGTATAAGGACTTAAATCAAAACGGACGGTGTACGTCCGAGTATTTAGCAGGATGCATTTGTCAATGGCAGTAACGGTTTTTGGGAAATTAATAAAATAATACCTCTAGATCAAAAATAAGGCGCAACGCTTTCGTTTGGCTAGAAATAGTGTCGATTCAAAGAGGAATACAACCTTCTTTTTGGTGTGACCACTATATTATATCTATCTGAGATTAGATTTATGCCATCTTAACGTAAATTTGATTATTTTAAGTTATATGTCAACGCCTTTACTTTAAGTTGATTCGGATGTTTCTTAGTCTTTAACTTGATTTATCCTAGCAGGACTCTTATAAGTGGAAACAGAAATGAATCTCAGGTGATTTTATGAGCTCATCTAGCAGAGGTTTAGCAGTTTTTCCTGAGGGAGAAGAAGTTACAAATGAAT
>JAQVYS010000141.1 GCA_028708605.1 Bacillota bacterium | reverse complement strand
AGCAGGTCTTTTTGTAAGAGATAATACCAGAGCTTACCTACACATTCCCTGGGAAAACAAGACTGTTTCCTGGGAATTCATGAAAAAAAACTGGGGAATATGGAATATCTATGCAGTTTCCGTCAATAAGGAGTTCATCTCAGGCACCTCTGGTACAGATTGGGAGTATGTCTATTATGGTAAGCCTATTGGCGGCAAAGAACTTGCCTGGATGGGTGGAAACCATGGCAACGAACAGCTTAAGACTCTTGAGTTTTTCGTAGATGGTAAAGATATCACTTACGGTAAAGTTAAAATTAAAAACAACCTTACAATTATTGAAACAACGGATCTAGTCTATCCTGAAGGAAACCTAGTAGTTGGTAGTGTTATAAGAAAATATGTAATCAATATGAGTAACCCAAGCCGCTTTGATTTTTCTCAAGAGACTGTTTGGCACAAAGATATGGTAATTGATAGAGCATTTATCTGCATGCTACCAATTATGAAAAAACATGGCAGGCACTTTGAGATGGGAAGCCTTAAAGACAGCTTTGTTAACAACGTTAGAACAGATGGCCGTAAAGGTTATCAAAAAGTTACTGAGACCTTTATGTATGGCGATAACAATTGGGGAATTATTGCTGGTATAGAAAGCTTAGATGCAGTAGAGAATTATCAACACACTTCAGGAGGAGCCTACATTTGGGATCTTTCGAATGATCAAGTTAAGCTCTATTATCCTAGAGTTGTATCTAGTGGACTTTTGCCTGTTAAAGCCGGTGAAATATGGGCTAATAATTCTTATTATATAGTTACTCAAACAGACAGGTAAATTAGCCTTGTTTGGCTCTGGCTAAAAACAAATCAAGTATCTTGCAAGATCAGCACAGTATCTAATCTAAGAAGCTCCATAACGCGTTTATAAACAACGCTTATGGAGCTTCTTTTCGGGATCGTATTAAATTACGGATGTCAATTTAATGGTGTAATTAGAAAGTAGTTTACTTGTATGTACTGTCATTGGGAAAATAATAAATGTAGGCTTTTTCAAAAAACAAAATAACGTTTACATTTGGTTACTTTCAAAAACCTTTGGCCTTTGACGATTAAACTGTTTTTGGGCTATTAAAGAAAAAGCTACTCCCACCAAAGACAACATTGCCCAGACAAGTACAGTCAGGTTCCAGTTATATTTTGTAATAATCTTGCTGAAAAGGACACTCGCACCTGCAGATGCTGCATAACTAGAGAAGTTTATTAGCCCGTTTACCGCAGAGATTCGTCCTGTTTCCTTAAACTTCAAGCAATAAGTGGAAAAGATTATGTTGCTTGCACTAGACATAGTTGCGCAGGCAATAAACAACATACCAATGATAAAAACGACGTGTTTTGCGCTGATTATACCTATGGATAAAAACATAAAAAGAGAAGTCGCAAATAAGATTGCTATTGTCTTAAATTCGTTTTCTCCTAATCGATTTAGTATATACAGTCCAATAAAGGTACCTACCAAATTGACAAAAGGAAGAATGCCGGAAATACCAGCTGATAAGGTAGGCGAAAAACCTAGCTCTTCTGTGATATAGGTGGGAATCCAAAATGTTACAGCGTTACGAATAATACCATTGATCATTGATACAACAAGCATCGGTATAATTGCATTATTTAAGAGCACGTTTAGAAGCTCTTTGTTAAATCCTTCCGCCTTTTTGAGATGGACTACTTTTAGCGCATTTCTTTTCTCAAGATAAGACAACATTAAATACCATATTACAGCGGTAAGTACTAAGATAACACCTACCACATAAAATGATAATTTCCACTGCTCTTTTGATGATGAGTAGGTTGCGATTAAGTAGGCAGATGTTGTTCCTAGTATAGATGCAACGTTTAAGGCGGTAAGCAACAGTGTTCCTACTTTTACAGATGTGTTTTCTGCAATTACCTTAGAAAGAGGTCCCCACAGCATGGAAAGAAACACTCCGCAGAGTCCCCACAGAAAAATACCAGCAGCTACATTCGTTAGAGAGGGAAATACCATCAGTATTACACTTGCAAAAAACAAACCTACTGGCACCATATACTTTGCTTTAATTCTATCCCCAATAATACCATTTAGGATCTGACCGATACCATAGGCTAAGAAAAAAGCAGAACCCATGGCGCCTAACTCTGACCTTGTATAGTTAGAATCAAGTATTATTTGAGGCATAATTGCACTTAATATGCTTCTTCCAGCATAACAGGCAGTATAAGCTAAAAAGCAGCTAGATCCAAGCAGCCATATATTTGAGCTCATGTTTTCAATCCTCGATTTTATCTTCATAAGAATATAGGCTGGCACCAAGAAATATTGCCTGCAAAGTCTTGTGCCGATACCTTAACAAATTTTGCGTCCTCTGGGACCTTAAATTCAGCATAGGTTATGGGACAACTTTTCCCTGCTTGAAACGAGCGGAAGCTGTAACCACCTGGGAAAATTGTTGGGTAGGACTTCTGTCCTGCGAAAAAGTTCACATCCCTACTTTCGCT
>JAQVYS010000140.1 GCA_028708605.1 Bacillota bacterium | reverse complement strand
ACACCGTTTATTTAGATCATCTTCTAGCTTTACTAAATCAGGACCGAGAATAAACTGTCCAGATTTAATAAGGCTACCAATAGCCTCCATGATCTCTTCATAAAGCTGCTGGTTTTGTTTGCTAAGATCAAATGATGGGACTTTCATTTCCATGTTAAATTTCCACTCCATTTTATATATCAATACTAAAAACAATTACCTTTATTTTTGCCTTTATTATTATTGTAGACATTTTAAAGGTAGAATCAATGGTAATTAGGTGATTTGGGTTGTTTTTCCTAGATTTTTCAGATAGAGCAGATAAAAAGAACATACGCCAATGAGCTTCTTTATCCTTAACTCTGCCTTCCCTATCTACCTTAAAACTTCTCTTTTTATGCTTGTCACCATCTATTATACCTTATTAACCTAAAGATAGCTCCCTTTAGTAAAGGGTAAGCCTAAAAGCCACTCAAGCACCTGCTTCATCTCCCAAGCTTTTATCTACGGATACTTTCTTTTAAGCATCTTTAGATCTATTACTACTACTTTTTTGTCCTTAAATCTAGATGCATCTTAGATATTAACTGACAAGTTTTTGTTTTTTTCAAAGGGATGGAATTAATTTGCGAGAATAGTTTTTATATCATTACAAGTACCTTTGTACCTTTTTACTTTAGTACACTGTACTTAATTTTATGAAGGAGGGGTTGAGGTTTGAAAAAAATGCTATACGTCTTCTTTGTCATTATTCTAGTTTTAATAGTTAGTGCCATAGGTTTCGCCGAAGAAGAAACCTTGAGGCCAAAAAGACCTGGTCTTGACCAACTAGGTTATTATCCAGAAAACTTAGAGCTAGTCAGAGTAAATCCACCCTACTTTCTCTGGATACCAGAGACAGGCGCTGTAACCTATGAAGTCGAGCTAAGCGAAACAGCAGATTTTGCAGAAAAGGAAGTCTTTACAGATCTTGTTCACACTGTAATGCTTCTTCACAGACCACTGGAAAATGGCAAAACTTACTACTGGCGCTACCGCTTTATTGATGCAAATGGTGACTACTCTCTATATAGCAGAACTAGAGGCTTTACCATATCCAAAACTGCACCAGAGTTTTATGTTCCACCACATAAAGAGATCAAAGCCAAAGTTGGCGATCATCCAAGACTGTTTATAACACCAGATAATATCGAAGAAATTAGAGCCAAAATATATGATCCTATAGGTGCAATCATCTGGGACGGTTTCTACTGGGATGGGAGAGCTGTAATGTCAAAAAACCCAGGTGCAGAACCTGAAGACTTCCCTGGTGGCGTATGGGAAGTTAATCATTGGAATAAGATGAATAACCAAACTGTAAGTACAATGGACACCTTAGAAAAAGCAGCTTTTGTCTATATCGTAACCAAAGAAGAGGATCTTGGACTTAGAGCTAAAGAGTGGCTTTTAGAAGTTGCTAAATGGGATCCCTCTGGACCAACAAGTGCTAGAGTCAACGACGAATCCTCGATGAACTACATCTATAGGCTATGCAGAGCCTACACTTGGCTTTATGATCTTCTAAGCGAAGAAGACAAGAAAATCGTACAAGAAACTGTCCGTATTAGAGGCGAAGAGATGTATGATATCCTTACTAAGCCTGGCCAGGAGTATCATGTCAGCCCTTACCTCTCCCACTCAGGCAGACAGATCGCCTTCCTAGGCGAAGCTGCTATTGCTTTTTTAGGTGAGATCGAAGAAGCAGACAAATGGTTTGATTACGTAACAGACGTCTTCTTTTCCATCTATCCTGCCTGGGGCGCAGAAGACGGCGGCTGGGCAGAGGGACCAATTTACTGGAGATGGTATCTAGAAAGAATCCTCTGGTTTGCAGATGCTTACTACCAAGCAACTGGTGTTAGCTTGATGAATATGCCTTTCTGGCAAAATACTGGCTACTTTGGTCTTTATGTGCATCCACCCTATGCAAAGCATTCTCCTTTCGGAGATAACCTAGATAAGACTGCAAACATTGAAAACTACTATGTGATGAGTTATCTTGCCAAACACACAGACAATCCTTACTTTAAGTGGCATGCAGATCAGATTAAAGGTGTAATGCCAAAAGGAGTTATGGGCTTTCTTTGGCACGGCACAGATCTAGAAGGTAAAGCACCGTCTGATCTACCACAAAGCCGTTATTTTAGAGACGTAGGTTGGGTCTCTATGCACACGGACTTAGCAGATGGAGGAAATAACATCCATTTGCTCTTTAAATCAAGCCCATATGGCTCCTACTCACACAGCCACGCAGACCAAAATGCCTTTGCTTTAGAAGCCTTCGGCTCACCACTTATCATCTCTTCAGGCTACTATCCATACTATCAAAGTCCACACCACTGGCAATGGACAAATGCTACTATCTCTAAATCTACTATCCTAATCGATGGCGGAGGACAACAGATCCACTCCTTTAACTCCACCGGTGAGATCTCTGACTTTGTATCTACGGAAGGTCTAGACTACTCCCTAGGAGATGCAACTAAAGCCTATTCTGGAAGAGTACAAAAC
>JAQVYS010000011.1 GCA_028708605.1 Bacillota bacterium | reverse complement strand
TTGTGTCTTACTAAAACCCTTTAAGTGAATCTTCCAAAACCCACTTGTTCTTTTAAATATTAACAGAGACTACATCTCTATCTATAAGCTTAATTGCTGTGCTTAGTTTATCAACAAGACTATGATCCCCACTTACTGCACTGCGGATTTGTCTTAAGATATCGATACTGCGGCGAAATGCTGCAACAATATCGCCCTCAGGAACTGGTGCAATACGAAGTATTTCTTCAAACGTAGCACCTTTTGCCCAGAAATAGGCCTGCACGGAAAGATAAGGATCAAAATGAACTGTTGTTACCCCTAGATAATTCATCTCTGTCATTGCAAGCTTATCTTGTAAAGCTACAAGAGGCTCTAAATCGATAAATTTATGCTTGACCTGTTTACTGTCACCACGCCTACGATCAAAATCAATACCTACTACTGTGGCGCAGATATCTTCGACAGATTTATCGTGAAAGTAGCCACTTGCAATCAGTTCAGTGACAAATAATTCCTGCACATGAATCTCTAAGGCAATTTTCCCACGATCTAAAAGATTATCCCCTTGTACATATGAAAGCGAGTCTAAAACTTGCTTTTTAGCAACAAACTCTTCTTCAATTCTAAGTTGGCTAACAAGCTCTCTCCTTGCAGTTTCTAAGCGTCTTAGCTCTGACTTAAGGATTTCTTGTTCTCTTCTAACTGCTACGCATCTATTTTTCTCTTTCTCACTACATGGCTTAACAGGTTTTTTTAGAAGAGTTTCTAAGCGCTGCTTCTGTTCCAAAAGTGCTTTAGTTCTTTTTTGTTTGCTGTGCCTTTTGCTCCTTAATTTACGCGTCACATTCTTTAATTTGTTGCGATACTTTCTTTGCTCAAGTGGGCACAGATATCTCTCGTCACTTAAGCACAAAACATCCTTGTTTGCCTCGTAACGTTCTTTTAACGAGTCTAAGGCATCTTCCACCAAGTACAAGTCCCGATTTCTTAAAAAGGCTGCAAAACTTCTTTCTAGAAGCATCTGTGTAATATTTTCATCTTTGCCTTCTATAAGATGCAAGATTGTATTATAAGAGAGCTTAAAACGACTCTGAAGTTTTTCCACATTACTTTCCCTTAAGTGAAAATACGCCTCATTTTGGTAATGATCAAGATCAACAAGAATAAATGAATGGCCCTCTTTATCTATTCCTCTGCGGCCTGCTCGCCCTGCCATTTGAAAATACTCTTGGGCTAGCATCGGGCGAAAATCCACGCCGTTAAACTTTTCCACTGAATCAAAGCAAACTGCCTTAACAGGCATATTAATTCCCACAGCAAATGTTTCTGTACAATACAAAACCGAAATTAGCTTCTTGGCAAAAAGTTCTTCAACAATATCTTTTAAAACAGGTAACAGTCCTGCATGGTGCACACCAATTCCTCTTGCAAGAAGATATCTCATCCTCTTTACACTGGGAATACTCTCTATATCAAAAGGTTCGATCATGTCGTCGAAGAACTCTAAGACGTGATGTTTTTCCTCTTTTGAGAGGTAGTCTTTCTCATCTGCTAGCTCTTTTGCCTTAATCTCACATTGCTTACGTGAAAAAACGAAATAGAGACAAGGTAGATACTTTTTACTTATGGCCTTGATTAAATCTAAATGGTTTGCGTAGACATGATTAATTAAGAGATTTTTTTCTCTAACAACCTCGTCTACTTCCTCTAAAGGCACTATCCCTGCAACTGGAAGATAGACTGAATGGCTTAGAGGCACAGCACGTGTTGTATGAGTAATTACTGTAATTTCTTCTTGTCTAATATAGCTTAGCCACTCTGCTAGCTCCCCAGCGTTGGGGATGGTAGCAGATAGGCCTAGTAATCTCATCGACTCTGGCATGAGAATAATTGCCTCTTCCCAGATAGCACCTCGATCTTCATCTCCTATAAAATGGATCTCATCAAAGATAACATGACTGGCATGGGCAAAATCATCGGGTCTGGAATGCAGGATGTTTCTGAAGATTTCGGTTGTCATAATCTTGATAGGTGCAAGACTATTGATGACAACATCACCAGTAATAATACCAACCTTGTCCTCGCCAAAGAGTTTTTTAAACTGCTTAAACTTTTGGTTACTAAGAGCTTTAATTGGAGCAGTATAAATAACCTCTTTATTGTTCTTTTGGCAGTCTTCAATCAAATAGTCTGCGATTAATGTTTTCCCAACACCAGTAGGCGCTGACACTAAGACCGATTTGCCTTCTAGCAGAGCAGTAATCGCCTGTTTTTGAAAGTCATCTAAAACTAGACCATGAAATTTATCTAATACTATCAACGTTATTCCTCCTCTGCTACAATGCTCTGTTTAATTCTAACATATCATCTGACTCCTTACTACTTTCTCATAGTGTAGGGTTATGACAAAAAACATGTTATACTTAGTACGAGACAATTAAAGGGAGGCTGTAGACATGTTTAGAAACAGAAAGTCCTTGATTTTTCTAAGTATCTTAGTTCTTACAGCTGTTTTTCTTACAGGCTGTGGTAAAAAAGAGAGCACTACTGATAACTCTGCACCAAGTCAACCTGCATTAACTGAAAGTGAAATGGAACATTTTAAGTCAAACCTTGGTTTTATGGCTAGAAGCGAGTACCAGGACCTAGAGGGTGTGCCTTTGTATGTAGGTTCAACAGAGATTGATAACTCACGCTCGCTTTCAGGAAGTGTATTAACTGCAGCATTCAATATTATGGCTCAGATAGATGAATTTACTACCTTTTATGAAAGAGAATTTCCTAACTTTGGCTGGGATCTTTTAAAAAATGAAGTTACAGATACCCGTGTCAAACTTGAAGCCACTAAATCTGGCCGCCTTGCCACCATTACGGCAGATATCGAAGATGGCACAATAACAGAATATAAGCTTATTACTGACTAAGTCAAAAAGCAAGCATAGAAATCGTCTCATGCTTGCTTTTTTCATTCTAAACGAGCACATTACGTATCTTCGTGTAGGCTAAATCGTAGATTAAGACCACTTGCTCAAAAGGTTTTTCGCGAGTAGTTTCAATTTCTCTCAAAGCCCTTTCATAGGCGTTTTTAGGTGCTACAATTACATCTCTAAAAGTATCATAAAGCCCGTCTTCACAAAGTAAAATAGCATGTCCATCTGGTTTTAAGAGCTGATCTAACTTCTTTACCATTCTTTCTGTTCGCGCTTTCCTCCCAAATGGAGCTACAGCGTTCATTGCTGAATCATACGTTATGACCAAATCACTAAGTGGTATATCACTGCCACACTGGGCGTCATACTCGTTATTTGCTAGGTTTCTGTCATTAGTCAAAAGTTGAATCTCACCGTTTCCATTGGGTACAACGTATACTGCTAGATCGTGATCAATTGAAGGATTAGCTCCCATTTGAGTTATTAAGAGTCTTTTTTTGGAAGGCTCTTCTTTTTCGAGCTTAATACTTCCATAGACCCAACTACCTAAGATTTTACGATATTCGTCTGCTTTGACCTCTTCTTTACCCTCGATCTTGACTGTTAGATCTGAAAAGCTTACTCCACTATCGGTTAGGTAAAGGATAATCTTTGCCATAGCCTCTTTAACTAGATCAATATCATACCTTGCATCTGCTACTACAAATGTATAAGGCTCTGGCTTTAAAAAGGAGAGATCGATCTCTTGGTGACCTTTTCGCCATAAGCTAGGTTGAAACTGAGCAACTTGCTGCCATTTATTTTTACCGACTCGAATAGGAATTTCGTCTTTAAGCTGCCATTTCATACTATAGTTCATACAAATCTCCTTTAGATAACATAGATACGAGGTTGTTACCTCTTTATTCTACCTGCGTTTACTTAAAGCTTGGTTTTAACAAGAATTAAAAACTCCTGCTTTCGAATAACATTCCACGTTTTCTCCTTCGCTATGGGAAGGAGACTATCCTTCATAGCACATATCTACCTAAAAATCCGGACTTTAAAATCTTCAGTTGTAACCGAGAGATCTTTTTAGCCCAACAAAAAGCGCCAGATTGGCTTCCAACCTGACGCTTCGTATCTTCCGTAAAGCAAACACGTGATTTAACGTTTGGAAAATTGAGGAGCTTTACGTGCTTTCTTGAGACCGTATTTGCGACGCTCCTTCATACGTGGATCGCGGGAAAGAAAACCTGCTTTTTTCAAAGCTGGGCGATACGCCCTATCTGCAACTTGCAAGGCTCTTGACAAGCCATGTCTAATTGCGCCAGCCTGTCCGCTGTCTCCTCCACCATTTACGTTGGCAACAACATCATATTTACCTTCAACGCCTATTAATACCAAAGGCTGTTTAACAATTGTCTGTAAAACCTTACGGCCAAAGAATTCTTCAAGCTCTTTTCCATTTACCGTGATATGTCCCTGGCCTGGCATTATTCTAACGCGAGCAACTGAAGTCTTTCTGCGACCAGTACCATAATAAGTTAACTTAGCCATAATGTATCCTCCCTTCCCTTAATTACAAAGACAGAAGCACTGGATTTTGAGCAGCATGTAGATGCTCAGGACCAGCGTAGATCTTGACTTTATTAATGAGCTTCCGTCCAAGTTTGTTATGAGGAAGCATACCCCAGATAGCCAGACGCAGAACCTCTTCAGGTTTTGAATCTAACATCTGTTTTAGAGTTCTTTGCTTTAGTCCACCTGCGTAGCCGGTGTGACGATAATAGATCTTACCATTTAATTTATTACCAGTTGTATGGATTTTTTCTGCATTAATAATAATCACAAAATCGCCAGTATCGGCATGAGGAGTGAATGTTGGTTTGTTTTTACCACGAACAATGCTGGCTACTTGTGAAGCTAGCCTGCCGAGAGTCTGACCTTCAGCATCGACTAGATACCATTTCATTTCTACATTATCAGGGTTACCCTGGAAAGTTTTCAAATCCTGTCCCTCCTTCAGACACCTGTCTCATGTCACAATCTTGAAGGCATTGGGGCTCTAATGCCCAAAACTATGACATGATACCACAAATGTTATTTTAAGTGAAATAATCATGTATGTCAAGATGACACTTAGGCTCTGTTTCTTTTTTTATGCTATAGAGACCTAAAACATCCCCATAGTAGACCCTATAAAGATATAAGCCTTCTGGGCCAATAGTTTTCCCAGCGCTAAGTCTGTCGCAACTCTTAATAATCTCTGGTATCCTTACAACAGGTATCTTTCTCATACCTACATCAAGCAGAGTTCCCATTATAATTCTTACCATATTGTACAAAAAACCATCAGCCAAAAATGCAAAGACGACGTATGAGCCAACTGCAAAGGAGCCAGCATCGTAGATTGTTCTAACAGTATTTACTATAGAACTCCCTGAAGATCTAAAACCTGCAAAGTCGTGAGTGCCAAGAAAGTGTTTAAGAGCACCATTCATCGCTTTTAGGTCAACTTCATCACTACCCCTAACCTCTAGAGCTGACGGTCCAAGTGGAGAAAGTGGTGGCGTTACCTTTAGCCAATAATGATATTCTTTCGCTTTTGCACTTTTTCTTGCATTAAAATCTAGGGGAACCTCTACAACGTCTTTGACTACCAAATCTCTAGGCAAAAGACTATTTAGTCCTCTAAGATAAGCCGAATCTGGTAAATCCTTTACACTTACAAAATTTACAACCTGGGCTAGGGCGTGGACCCCAGCGTCCGTTCTGCCTGAACCTGTAACTGTAGGAGTGTTATTACTCTGTGTAGCCTCAAGTCTGCTTAATGCCTCTTCTAGCACACCTTGTACGGTCCTTTGATTTGGTTGCCTTTGAAATCCGGCAAAGCTTGTTCCATCATAAGAGATGGTCAGAGCTAGATTTCTCAAAACAGATACACCACCAGCGCTAAAGCTAAAATAACCACCAAAAGCGTTACATAATCTACTTTTTCATAGACTAATTCTTTTAGTCTAGTCCTACCTTCTCCTCCACGGTAACAACGGCTTTCCATTGCAATTGCAAGATCATCTGCACGTCTAAAGGCGCTTACAAACAACGGCACAAGTAACGGCACCATGTTTTGAGCTCTCTTCAGAAGATTTCCAGACTCAAAATCTGCTCCTCTAGCCATCTGAGCCTTCATAATCTTATCTGTTTCCTCTAGAAGGGTAGGAATAAAACGCAAGGCAATTGTAAGCATCATACTTAATTCGTGGACTGGGAATTTGAGTTTTTTCAATGGCCCTAAAAGATTTTCAAGGGCATCTGTTATAGCAAGAGGAGAGGTAGTTAGTGTCATAATAGTAGTGCTGAGAATCAGTAAAATAAGTCTAAAGCCTAGCATTAAGCCTTTATACAAGCCTTGATCTGTAATACGGATAAAACCGAGTTGAAAGAGAGTATTACCATCTGTAAATAATATATTAAGTATCACTGTAAGTACGATAATAAAGGTCAGTGGTTTAAGACTTTTTACAACACTCTTTATTGGAATATTGCCGTTTACTATAGCAAGAAACAGAAAGAGTGCAATCCAAAAATAACCAACAAAGGTATCAACTAAAAATAGTACGACAATTAATGCTACTGCAATAATCAATTTGGTCCTTGGATCTAACCTGTGTATAAACGAATCTCCAGGTAGATATTGACCTAGTGTAATATCAAAGGCCATGACGCCCACCTCCATCTTTTAGAGCGTCATAGATCGCCTTAGCTGCTTCTTTAACCGTAAATATACCAGCATCAATATTATAACCTTTGGTTTTTAGACTATTAACAACCAAGGAGATCTGCGGGACTTTAATGCCTACATCGAATAATTCTTTTGCATGATAAAAAACTTCTTCAGGCGTACCATCTAAAGCTATGCTACCTTGATGCAAAACAACGATTCTTTCAGCAAATGGAGCCATCTCTTCCATGTTATGAGAAACAAGAACAATACCTCTTTTATCCGTTCTCCATTTAAGTAAAAAATCTAAAATCTCTTTTCGGCCTCTAGGATCTAGTCCAGCCGTAGGTTCGTCTAAAACTAAAATATCGGGTTCCATAGCAAGTATACTAGCTAGAGCGACTCTTCTTTTTTGCCCACCAGAGAGTTCAAAGGGAGACCTTTCATAAAACTCTTCACCCATGCCCACATCTAGAAGAGACTGTTTTACTCTTTTCTCAATCTCTTCTTCTTTTAGTCCCATACTCTTTGGGCCAAAACTAACCTCTTTAAAAATAGTCTCTTCAAAAAGCTGGTACTCGGGATATTGAAAGACTAGACCTACTCGAAAGCGTAGTTTAGTTAAGAGAATCTCGCCATTTTTTACCGATTTCCCATCAACTAATACATCGCCTTCTTGAGGTTTTAAAAGCCCATTTAGATGCTGCAAGAGTGTGGACTTACCAGAACCAGTATGCCCGATTAGCCCTAAAATTTCCCCAGTTTGAACTTTGAGATTAATGTTATGCAAAGCTGCAACGGGTATTGGACCATCGTAGGTGTATGAGATATTCTTTAATTCAATTTGCATATAGCATTCACCAACTCTTCAGGGCTAAATGCTGGGTCAATCTTTAACCCATATTCTCTGAGAAGATTTCCAAGTGCAAAGACCTGTGGAACATCAAGTCCTAAGCTTTCAATTAAATCAGGCTTTAAAAATAACTCGATGGGACTGCAATCAGCTTCAATTCTGCCATTTCCCATTGCTACCACACGTTTTGCCATGGCAACTTCATCCATATGATGTGTAATAAGGACTATAGCCATTTTTAGTTCTTTGTTTAAATAATTAATGACTTCAAGAACTTCATCACGTCCAACAGGATCTAACATAGCTGTAGGTTCATCTAAAACTAGAACCTCAGGATGCATAGCGAGGATCCCTGCAATTGCGACGCGTTGTTTTTGTCCACCTGACAACTGGTGAGGAGATCTTCTTTTGTGCTGTGACATATTCACCCATTCTAGAGCCTCATCAACTCTAGAACGAATCTCAGCGCTTGGGATTCCAAGATTTTCAGGTCCAAAGGCTACATCTTCTTCAACTGTTGTAGCTACAAGTTGGTTATCTGGATTTTGAAATACCATACCCACTAAAGCTCGAATATCCCAGATATCTTCAGCGTTATGCGTATATAAATCCTTAACCTTAACTGTTCCTTTAGATGGCAAGAGTAGCCCGTTTAAGTGCCTTGCTAGAGTTGATTTACCCGAACCATTGGCACCCACTATTGCTACAAATTCACCTGGATATATCTCAAGCGAGACTCCTGAAAGGGCATGAGTCTCTCCGTACTGGTGGTATACATTTTTTACTTCGATAATTGGTTCCATAATTCTCACATCCCCCCACCTAGCACAAGCGCAGAGAACCCACGATTAGGTCTCCGCGCCCTGATAATTAAACTAATTCAATGATCGCAAGTGGAGTTGCGTCGCCTCGGCGAACTCCAGTTTTAATAATTCTAGTATATCCGCCTGGGCGGTCTTTGTACCTTGGGGCGATCTCTTTGAAGAGCTTCTCAACGGCTTTCTCATCAGTGAGAAAGCTGGCAGCCTGACGACGCGAACTGAGCGTATCGTTTCTGCCAAGTGTGATCAGCTTTTCCACAACAGGGCGCAAGACTTTGGCCTTGGCCTCGGTGGTTTCAATTTTTTCAGACACAAAGAAGGCGGTCGACAGCGAACGGAGCAAAGCTCTGCGCTCGGCGGCATCACGCCCGAGTCGTCCAGTACCACGTTTCATGGGCAGCACCTCCCTCTTTTTAACAAAATCATTCTTCCTCGGAGCGTAGGGATAGGTTATATTCTGCTAATTTGCCTTTGACTTCCTCTAGCGACTTCTTACCGAGGTTACGGACTTTCATCATATCTTCTTCTGTCTTTTTGATTAGTTCTTCTACAGTATTAATACCTGCACGCTTTAAGCAATTGAAAGAACGGACAGACAGGTCTAACTCTTCAATGCTCATTTCAAGCACTTTATCTTTTTCTTTTTCTTCTTTCTCAACCATGATCTCAATATCGGAAGTAGAGTCAGTAAGGTCAATGAAAAGACGTAAGTGCTCGGACATTATTTTTGCTGCAATGCTTACGGCTTCATCAGGTTCAATGCTAGCATTGGTCCATGTTTCCAGAATCAATCTGTCGTAGTCAGTAACATTACCAACACGAGTGTTTTCAACAGCAAAATTAACTTTGTTTACTGGAGTAAAGATAGAGTCGATAGCAATCTCACCGATCGGCATATCTTCTCTCTTATTTCTTTCGGCAGCAACGTATCCACGTCCCCGTTCAACACGCAACTCAAGAGTAAGTTTACCTTCCTCTTCTAAAGTTGCTATGACTAGATCAGGATTAAGAATTTCAACCTCAGGACCAATACTGATATCTGCCGCAGTGACCTCTCCAGGTCCTTCTTTATTAATTCTACCTGTTACAGGTTCATCGGAATTAGAGATGACTAATAGTTTTTTCATGTTAAGCACGATATCTGTAACATCTTCGACAACTCCGGGGATAGTCGAGAACTCGTGCAGGACTCCGTCTATTTTAATGGAAGTCACCGCTGACCCTGGAAGGGATGAGAGCAGGATCCGCCTAAGCGAATTGCCTAAGGTTGTTCCGTAACCACGCTCAAGCGGCTCTACGACAAATTTGCCATAGTTGCCCGATTTCTCCTGAATCTCGATCTTTGGCTTTTCTATTTCAATCAATCGCCACACCCTCCTTCTTTAAGCAGCGCCAGCTCCCGAGCAACACACCAAAGAGTGTTAATACGGTCGTATTTAATACTGATGTATTAATACAACTCAACGATGAGGTGCTCTTGAACGTCAACGTCTATTTCAGAGCGTTCTGGTAAGTGTAGAACTTTACCCTGAATATTTTCGAAGTCAAGTTCAAGCCACGCTGGAGTTTTGTATTTGGTCAGGAATTCCTGTAGTCCGGCAAAAATCGGATTAGTCTTACTTTCAGCCCGGATAGCGATAACCTCACCTTCATCGACTTGATAGGAAGGTATATCATTTTTCTTACCACTAACAGTAATATGACCGTGACGCACTAGCTGTCGAGCTTCAGCTCTTGAACGAGCAAAGCCTAAACGATATACAACATTATCTAAACGACGTTCTAGGGTTTGCATTAAAATATCACCAGTAATACCCTTTTTAGCATCAGCAGCCTTAAAATAACGCACAAACTGAGCTTCTAAAACTCCATAGATACGACGTAATTTTTGTTTTTCTCTTAAGTGAAGAGCATATTCAGATGGCTTTTTCCTGCCTTGTCCGTGCTGCCCTGGTGCGTAAGCACGACGATCTACAGAACATTTTTCACTATAGCAGCGCTCACCTTTTAAAAATAGTTTCTGCCCTTCTCTACGACACATTTTACATACTGGTCCAGTATAACGAGCCATACTTGTTTTCCACCTCCTAACCTAATAAGCCTATATCATACTCTGCGACGTTTGGGTGGTCTGCAGCCATTGTGTGGAATTGGAGTAACATCCTTAATTGAAGTAATGTCAAGACCTGCAGCCTGTAAAGATCTGATAGCAGCTTCTCTACCTGAACCAGGACCTTTAACCCATACCTCGCACTCTCTCATACCAAAATCAAGTGCTACCTTTGCAGCTGTTTCAGCGGCTAATCCTGCAGCAAAAGGTGTTCCTTTTCTAGAACCCTTAAAACCCATATTACCTGCACTTGACCAAGACAAAACATCGCCTTGGCTATCTGCAATAGTAACGATTGTATTGTTAAAGGTGGAGCGAATGTGTGCTACACCCGAACCGACGTTTTTCCTTTCACGCCTTTTTACACGTTTCTTAGTTTGGGCTTTTGCCATTAATTTCAATCCTCCTTTCCTAAATTTTCTTATTTAGCTCTCGAACGGCCTTTTCTTGTTCTGGCATTTGTCTTAGTTCTCTGGCCACGAACAGGAAGACCTTTACGATGACGAATCCCTCTGTAAGAACCGATGTCGATCAAGCGCTTAATACTCTGATTAACTTCACGACGCAGGTCACCTTCAACTCTATATTTAGAATCGATAGTAACACGAATTCTGTTTACTTCTTCCTCAGTAAGATCCTTTACGCGTGTATCTGGGTTAACTCCAGCTTCTTCCAGTATTTTCTTAGAAGAACTATCACCAATACCATAGATATAAGTTAAAGCAACCTCTACGCGCTTTTCACGTGGAATATCAACTCCAGCAATACGTGCCATTGTGGAAACACCTCCACTTCACTTAAAATATCCATATCTTTTTTAGCCCTGTTTCTGCTTATGTTTTGGGTTTTCGCAAATTATTCTAACAACACCTTTGCGTCTGATAACCTTACATTTTTCACAGATAGGCTTAACAGATGCTCTGACCTTCATACCTAAGCCTCCTTCTGATTACTTAAACCTATAGACAATGCGTCCGCGGCTGAGATCATACGGAGTCAGCTCCAAGAGCACTTTGTCTCCGGGCAAGATTCTGATAAAATTCATTCTGATCTTGCCAGATATATGGGCAAGAACTACGTGCCCATTTTCTAGCTCAACACGGAACATGGCATTAGGCAGTGTCTCAACTACTTTCCCCTGGACCTCTAGGACGTCCTTATTGGCCATTAGTGTAAACCACCCTCCTCAGTACGCAAGAACTCATCAAGAGCCTTTTTAATCTCGCGGTTTTTCAAACTATCTCTTATTCCCCAGTTCTCAAAATAGCGAGAGTCTATGTGGCCTAGCAATTTTAGATGACGGTAACTTTTTTTCTTTGGATTTGCCACTGAACGTTTGCGACCATCAGATACCAAGCAATATCTAGGTGGTAATAGATCTACAACAACATATATTGTATCGCTATCACGACCTTTTGTCGACTGTACAATATCGCCTGGTTTTAACGTCATCGTCTTACCGTCACTGTCCCCATCTTCTTCCTCTTTTTGGAATAACCGTAACATTATATTTCCTCCTGTGCGGTTAAAACCTCATTGCCTCCATCGGTGATGAAAACTGTGTCTTCAAAATGAGCCGAAAGTGAACCATCTTGTGTAACCACAGTCCAATTGTCACCGAGAATTTTGACAGGAAATTGACCAGTATTAACCATTGGCTCTATTGCCAAGGCCATACCAGCTTTTAGTCTAGGTCCTCTACCAGGTAAACCATAGTTTGGTACTTGAGGTTCTTCGTGCATTTTTCTTCCGATACCATGGCCCACATATTGCCTTACTACACTAAAGCCATTTGCTTCAACGTGAGTCTGAATAGCGTGCCCAATATCAGAGAGGCGGTTACCGACCTTTGCCATGGTAACGCCCTGTTTTAGAGCCTCTTTAGTAACCTGGAGCAATTTTTGAGCGATAGGCGAGATTTCCCCAACCGCAAAAGTTCTAGCAGCATCGCCGCAATAGCCTTCATAGAAGGCACCAACATCGATGCTGACTATATCTCCTTGTTGAAGCACTCTCTTTCCTGGAATACCATGAACTACTTCATCATTTACTGATGTACAGATACTTGCTGGAAATCCTCCGTAACCCTTAAATGCTGGAACACTATTCATTTTCAAAATAGTAGATTCAGCAATCTCGTCTAGTTCTTTAGTAGTAATTCCAGGTTTGATCGCTGTCTCCAGTTCATTAAGAACTGTAGCTACTACGCGACCAGCCTTCTGCATGAGCAAAAACTCCTGCATGCTTTTAATGACTATCATTTGCTCTAAGACTCCTTGTCTCCAGGCTGTTAATGATCGTTTTATGGACATCTAAAATGTCGCCTTCCCCACTTGTGACAAGAAGCGAACCTTGCTTTTTATAGTAGCTAAGGACAGGTTCTGTAAGCTTATGGTAAACAATAATACGTTCCTTAATCGTTTCATCGTTATCATCGTCTCTTTGAATAAGAGCACTACCACACAGGTCACAAATACCCGGGGTCTTCGGAGGCAAACTATCTAGATGATAGGTTGCACCACAATCTGTGCATACCCTTCGATTGGCAAGTCTGCGATAGATCTCATCTTCCCCTAACTCTATCTGAATTGCTTTGTTCAGATATAAGCATTTTTGGCGTAAGATTTCATCTAATCTAACAGCTTGATTTTGAGTTCTTGGGTATCCATCTAAGACAAAACCATATTGACAATCTGGTTCTTCTATTCTTTGTTTTACTAACTCAATAGTTATTTCATCAGGGACCAATCGCCCTTGACTAATGTGACGATCGGCCTCCCTACCCATTTGTGTGTCTTCTGCAATCGCTTTGCGAAAAATATCCCCAGTTGAGACATGGGGGCAATGATAGAACTCTGCAAGCAAAGACGCTTGTGTCCCCTTGCCTGCCCCTGGAGCGCCTAGGATTACCAGTCTCATCTGGATTCACTCCCTGAACAGACTGCTGATCATTATTTAATAAAACCTTCATATTGATGCATGAGCAATTGAGCTTCAATCTGTTTAATAGTTTCTAGTGCAACACCGACGACAATCAGCAAACCTGTGCCTCCAAAATCCAAGCCTTTGATACCGGTTATACCTTGTAGAATAAAGGGTAGAGTTGCGATAAAGGCCAAGAAAATTGACCCGGCAAATGTTACACGTCCTAATACTCTATCTAGGAATAGTGCTGTAGGTTGCCCTGGGCGATATCCTGGAATAAATCCACCATATTTCTTAATATTCTCTGTAATATCTTTTGTATTAAAGCTGACAGCAGAATAAAAGTAAGTGAAGATTACGACCAAAATCGCATAAATCAGAGCATAAACACCCCAATATTTATCAAAGAACACAGCAATACCCTCTAGTGCAGGAATGAATCTTGCTAATGTGATTGGAAAACCAAGTACCGATGAGGCAAAGATAATTGGCATAACACCCGCTTGATTGACGCGGAGAGGAATGTAAGTACTCTGTCCACCATATACTTTGCGTCCAACAACCTTTTTGGGGTACTGCACTGGAATTCTGCGCTGTCCTTCAGTGATATATACAACAACAGCAACAATTGCTATAGCAAAAATCATGATCAACAGAATTTCTAAAATCGAGATTCCGCCTTCACCGACTGATGCTACTAGAGTTATCAAACTTGCTGGCAGTCTTGATAAAATACCAGCGACGATTAGTAAAGAAATACCATTACCGATTCCGACCTCAGTAATCTTATCTCCTAACCAAATCAAAAACATGGTACCTGCAGTCATTGAAATAACAATCGTCAATCCTGAAAGAAAGCCTGGATTTTTAACTGCTTGAATGTTGTTCAGCCAAGCCATCAATGCAAGTGATTGAATGATTGCTAAGACAACTGCACTATAACGAGTATATTGTGCTATCTTCTTTTGTCCATCGGGATCTTTACTCAACTCTTCGAGCTGAGGGATGACCATAGCTAAAAGTTGAAGCACAATACTAGCTGTAATGTAAGGACCAACGTTGAGTGCAAAGATCGACATATTACTTAAAGCTCCGCCTGTAAAAAGGTCCATGAGTCCAAGTACGCCGCCGTCACCTAAGCTTACTATAGTAGGATCAATACCGGGCACAGGAACATAAGCACCAAGGCGAAAAACAATCAGTAGCCCAAATGTATACAGGATCTTCTTGCGCAGATCGGGAATGCGCAACGCATTCTTAAGCGCCTCTAGCAATTAGATCACCTCGACTTTTCCACCGGCTGCTTCTATTTTTTCAGCGGCAGCCTTGGAGAATTTCTGAGCTTTCACAGTTAATGCCTTCCCTAATTCGCCGTTTCCAAGAATCTTTATATCTAACTTTCTGTTAACTAGACCTTTTTTACGCAGTGATTCAGGATTTACCTCCTCATCTGGTTCAAAAACTCGATCTAGATCAGCGACGTTAACGATGGCATATTCCTTCCTAAAAATACTGGTAAAACCTACCTTCGGCAAACGGCGTTGCAGTGGAGTTTGACCACCTTCAAAGCCAGGGCCTTTTCCTCCCCCAGAACGTGCCAACTGTCCCTTGTGTCCTTTGCCAGAAGTTTTGCCCATCCCAGATCCAATTCCACGTCCAACTCTTTTGGCTCGCTTTTTAGAACCTGAAGCAGGGCCAAGCTCATGAAGTCTCATATTGCCACCTCCTTGCTTCTAACTTTGACATCTATATTATTCTGCAAGTCTTTCAACATCAATATCTCTTAGACGTGCAATTTCTTCTTTAGTTCTTAGGTTTTTCAACGCTTCTAATGTTGCCATAGCAACATTAATTGAATTAGGAGAACCTAAAGACTTACTTAGTACGTTCTGAAGACCACCAAGTTCTAACACAGCACGCACTGCACCACCAGCGATTACACCAGTACCTTCAGAGGCAGGTCTAAGTAATACTGTTGCGCCTCCATAACGCTGAGTAATTGCATGAGGTATAGTGGTGTTTACATTTGGAACCTCGATCAGGCTCTTTTTGGCTTCTTCCATACCCTTGCGAATTGCGTCAGTCACTTCTCTAGCTTTACCTAAGCCAACACCTACGTAACGCTGTCCGTCACCAACTACAACTAGGGCTCTGAAGCTACGGTTTTTACCACCTTTAACGGTCTTTGAAACTGGGTTGATGCTAACAACACGTTCCTTTAGCTCCAGTTTGTTGGGATCTATTTGTGCCAAATCATTTCCCTCCTTTGCCCATGTTATTAAAAGTCAAGACCTGCTTCCCTTGCGCTTTCAGCTAAAGCTTTTACACGACCATGATACAAGTTCCCACCACGGTCAAATACTACACTTTCGAGGCCTTTTTCTTTAGCCTTCTTAGCAATTAATTCGCCAACCTTTTGAGCAGCCTCAGTATTGCCGCTGTTTTCGAATACGTCTTTGAGTTCTGGGCTCAAGGTTGAAGCAGCTACTAAAGTAGTGCCGGAGACATCATCGATTATTTGCGCGTAAATATGGTTACTACTGCGAAAAACCGCTAAGCGTGGTCTCTCTGGAGTACCAACTACTCGATTTCTAGCACGATTATGACGACGTACTCTAGACTCTCTACGATTAAAAGCCACGAGACACTCACTCCTTTCGTACGGTAGAGATAGTTTTTCTCATTTTGCCTAGGCAGCCGGTTTATTTAGCACCGGTTTTGCCGGCTTTACTCCGCACGACTTCGCCTTCGTAAATAATACCCTTATTACCGCGTTCAGTTTTGTAAACAATCGGTTCACGAACTTTCCTGACATTGGCGGCGAACTCCCCAACCTTCTGTTTGTCAATACCTTTAATAATAACTTTAGTTGGTTCGGGAACTTCAATATCTATGCCTTCATAGGGTACCATCACTACTGGATGGGAGTAGCCCACGTTTAAAACCAGCTTCTTACCATCCTTATTGGCCCTAAAGCCGACGCCTTGGATGATTAATGTTTTTGAAAATCCCTCGGTAACACCGAGAATCATATTGTTAACCAGAGACCGGACCATACCATGAATAGGTTTTAGTCCATCATTCTGGCGTGTAAAGTGAAGTTTGCCGTCTTCTTTTACCATTTCAATTCCTATTGGCATCTCTTGAGTAAGGGTTCCCTTTGGACCTTTGACAGAAATAACCCTGTCATCTCCTACCTTTACATCAACACCATTAGGAAGATCAATAACCATACGTCCGATACGTGACAAAGCAACTACACCTCCTTGCCGTGAAGTTTAAGCACTTCGCCGATTTACCAGATAAAACAGAGTACTTCTCCACCTACATTCAATTTTCTAGCTTCTCTATCTGTCATTACGCCTTTTGAAGTCGAAATAATAGCAGTTCCAAGTCCACCGAGAACCTTAGGAACATCGCTGGCGCCAGCGTATACACGTAAGCCTGGCTTACTAATTCTTTTAAGACCTGCTATGACCGGTTTTTTCTTTTCTCCATACTTTAGAAAAACTCTAATCATAGGCTGATTGTTCTCCGTAACAAGTTGATAATCCTTAATAAAGCCCTCTTCTTTGAGTATCCGGGCGATATCGAGCTTCAACTTTGAGTTTGGAACATCAACCTTATCATGGTAAACAGCACCGGCATTCCGGATTCTCGTTAGCATATCAGCTACGGGATCAGTTGTGATCATCCTAGCATCCCCCTTCCATTAACAAAAATTCAGCAAGGATTATGCCACATGTCACCAGCTAGCCTTGCGCACTCCTGGTAGTTTGCCTTCGAGAGCTAGCTTGCGGAAGCAGATGCGGCACATTCCGAATTTACGCATGTATCCGCGTGGTCGTCCGCAGATATTGCAGCGGTTGTGTTGTCTCACTGCAAATTTCTGAGGTCTTGCAGCACGGATTCTCATTGATTTTTTGGCCACGCTCTTCCCTCCTCTGTGAGTAGTAGTGGCCTAGGTAGCCAAGTTGCTTTATGCAGCTCTATAAGGCATACCTAGTAGTTTCAATAGTTCATAAGCTTCTTCATCAGTTTTAGCTGTTGTGACAATACAAATGTCCATGCCTCTAACTGAACCTACTTCATCAAAACTAACTTCTGGAAAGATAATCTGTTCTTTTATACCGAGGGTATAGTTGCCGCGACCGTCAAATCCTGTAGGAGCTACGCCACGAAAGTCACGAATACGTGGCAAGCCGACAGAAAGAAGTCTGTCGAAAAACTCATACATGCGATCGCCTCTTAAGGTAACCTTACAACCTATAGGCATACCTTCACGGAGCTTAAAAGCAGCAACTGATTTTTTCGCCCTAGTTACAATAGGTTTTTGCCCAGTTATTGCTGAGAGTTCTTTAACTGCAGCATCTAGAGCCTTAGGGTCTTCTTTTGCCTCACCGACACCCATGTTAACTACAATCTTAACTAGCTTTGGTACTTCCATGAGGCTTTTATAGCCGAATTTTTCTGTCAAAGCTTTAGTTACTTCTGTTTGATAGAAATCTTTAAGACGTGGCATGGGAGCTTACCTCCTTTCCCAAGTGCAAAATCAGTCAATCGCTTTATTGCACTTTTTACAAATACGTACTTTAGAATCGTTCCGGACTTCGCGATTTATACGAGTGGCCTGACCACAGTTGGGGCAGACAACCATTACTTTACTACTATCGATTGCCGCAGGAATATCAATGATTCCGCCTTTAGGGTTATCACGATCTGGTCGTAGATGTTTTTTCACCAAATTAAGATTTTCTACAACTACTCTACCCTCTTTATGATCTACGCGAAGAACCTTGCCTTTTTTACCCTTATCATTTCCGGATAAAATGGCAACAGTATCGCCTTTTCTAATATGAGTTTTTTTCATGTTCATGGTTATGCTAGTTCCCCCCTTTAAATATTCTGTTTTCCCCGGTTAGGATTAGAGTACTTCCGGGGCTAGGGAGATGATACGCATGTATTCCTTCTCGCGGAGTTCTCTGGCAACAGGTCCAAAGATACGAGTGCCGCGAGGGTTTTTCTGGGTATCGACAATTACTGCTGCGTTGTCATCAAAACGGATATAGCTACCATCACGTCTTCCAACTGGCTGACGACTTCTAACAACAACAGCACGCACTATCTCGCCTTTTTTAACAGTTCCACCAGGGCTAGCTTCTTTTACAGTAGCAATAATCTCGTCACCAATACGAGCATAACGACGACCACTGCCTCCTACAACCCTGATGCAAAGAATTTCACGAGCACCAGTGTTATCAGCTACGTTCAGCCTTGACTCTTGTTGAATCATCTCTACCCCTCCTCTCTTACGAACAAATTACTATTACTTAGCTTTTTCTACAATGGCAATAACCTTCCAGCTCTTATCCTTACTAATCGGACGGCATTCTTCGATACGGACCTTGTCGCCTACTCTGCACTCATTAGCTTCATCATGAGCTTTGTAGCGCTTGGTAGTTTTTACGCGCTTTTTGTAGAGAGGATGTGCATACAGTCTGACAACCTCGACTACAACGGTCTTATCCATTTTATCGCTAACCACTTCACCGACTCTAGTTTTGTGGGCTTTTACTGTAATGGTCTCATTAGCCAATAGAACTCCCCTCCTTCTCTCTATGGGGCGTTATTTCTTAGCTTGTAATTCACGCTCTTTAATAACAGTTTTTACTCTGGCAATCGACTTACGAACTTCTGAGATCCTCTTGACGTTATCAAGTTGACCAGTTGCCAGCTGGAAACGCAAGTTGAATAGCTCTTCTTTAAGATCTCCAAGCTGTTGTTTCAATTCGACATCGCCTAGATCACGTACCTGGTTAGCTTTCATTTGCGTCACCTGCCTTTTCCTTATATACAAATTTAGACTTAATAGGCAGTTTATGAGCTGCCAATCTCATTGCTTCTTTTGCGACAGCTTCGGAAACACCCGCAATTTCAAACATCACACGGCCTGGACGAACTACTGCTACCCAATACTCGGGAGCACCTTTACCACTACCCATACGAACTTCAGCAGGCTTTTTGGTAACAGGTTTGTCAGGAAAGATCTTTACCCATACCTGACCACCACGCCTAATAGCTCTAGTCATAGCAACACGGGCAGCTTCGATTTGACTTGCAGTAATCCATGCCGGTTCTAACGCCTGCAAACCGTACTCACCAGATTGCACCTGTGAGCCGCGGATGGCTTTCCCCTTCATACGGCCGCGCTGTACTTTGCGGTACTTAACACGCTTTGGTATAAGCATTGTTTCTCGCCTCCTTGCGACTCCTTAATTTCTTTCGGGAAGCACTTCTCCTTTATAAATCCAAACCTTTACGCCAATTTTACCGTAGGTTGTATATGCTTCGGTAAATCCATAGTCGATGTCAGCACGTAGGGTTTGCAGAGGAACTGAACCTTCAGGAGTCCATTCAGTTCTGGCGATATCTGCACCGCCAAGACGGCCAGCAACTGCAATTTTGATACCCAATGCTCCAGCTTTCATCGCTCTTTGTTTGGCTTGGCGCATGGCACGACGGAAGGAGATTCTTCTCTCTAATTGACCTGCAATATTCTCAGCTACAAGCTGCGCATTTAAATCAGGTCTTTTTACTTCAACAATATTAATAGAAATCTGTCTGCCAGTCTTTTTCTCTAAGTCTTTACGGAATTCATCTACCATAGATCCACCTTTACCGATAACCATACCCGGTTTAGCTGTGTGGATGGTGATTTTGACCATGTTCGCAGCTCTTTCGATCTCAACTCGAGCAATACCTGAGCTTTGAAACTTCTCTTTTACTGACTTTCTAATCTTCAAGTCTTCTTTTACTAGAGAAGCATAGTCTTTCTCCGCATACCATCTGGCATCCCAGTCTTTAATAATTCCCAGTCGCATACCTAAGGGATGCGTTTTTTGACCCATTTGTTCATCCCTCCTTTTTTTCGCTTAGTACCACGGTAATGTGGCAGGTTCTCTTAAAAATGCTATCAGCTTGACCTCTAGAGTGGAATCTTACCCTTTTAAGAGTAGGACCCTCGTCCACATAGGCCTTTTCAACATATAATAAGTCACGGTCCATATTAAAATTGTTCTCTGCATTAGCTGCTGCAGAATCCAGAACTTTGCCAATGTGGTAAGTAGCTCTTCGCGGAGTAACTTTCAATAGATTTTGAGCTTCTTCTAAACTCTTACCACGGATTTCATCAATCACTTGACGTACCTTTCTTGGCGACATCCGAATCATGCGAGCAGTAGCTTTAGCTTCCATAAAGCTATCCCCCTCTCTCTATTTTTTGAGGGCCGACGCGCGTTCAGCTGTGCCGCCATGTCCACGGAATATCCGTGTTGGGGCAAACTCGCCTAGCTTATGCCCGACCATATCCTCAGTAACGTATACTGGGACATGCTTTCGACCGTCGTGCACTGCAAATGTGTGGCCAACTAGCTCAGGATATATAGTTGAACTGCGAGACCAGGTCTTAATAACTTTCTTCTCGCCAGCTTTGTTCATTTCTTCAACCCGCTTATACAGTTTCTCTTCAATATAAGGCTGTTTTCTTTCTCTTGCCATGCTTGCCACAATCCCCCCTTCGATATCTGAAGTTTATAAACAACGCATCCTAGTGTCTACTTCTTACGATCAAGCGATCAGAAGGTTTCTTCTTCCTTGTGCGATAACCAAGAGTTGGTTTACCCCAAGGAGATAGAGGACTAGAATGACCGATAGGTGCACGGCCTTCGCCACCACCATGTGGGTGATCAACAGGATTCATCGCTACACCACGTACACTAGGGCGATTGCCTAACCAACGATTTCTCCCTGCTTTACCAATTTTGATGTTTTCGTGCTCAACATTACCTACTTGACCAACGGTTGCGCGGCAAGTCTCAAGCACCATTCTCATTTCACCTGATGGCAGGCGCAACGTTGCATATCCATTTTCTTTTGCCATCAGCTGAGCACCAGTTCCTGCAGACCTAACCATCTGTCCACCCTTACCAGGTTCTAATTCAATATTATGAATTAATGTACCTACAGGGATATTAGCGAGTGGCAAGGCGTTACCAGGCTTAATATCAGCATCTGGACCAGATTCTACAACGTCGCCAACTTTCAAGCCAGCAGGTTGCAAAATATAACGCTTTTCACCATCAACATAGTTCAAAAGAGCAATACGAGCTGATCTATTAGGATCGTACTCTATCTCGGCTACTTTAGCTGGAATACCGTCTTTGAGACGTTTAAAATCGATAACACGGTACTTGCGTTTATGTCTCCCACCTCTGTGTCGTGCCGTTATTCTACCTTTAGCATTACGCCCACCTTTTTCATTAAGTGAAGTGACAAGCGTTTTTTCTGGCTTATCGGTAGTAATCTCTGAGAAGTCAGAGATTGACATAAAACGGCGTCCTGGGGAGGTTGGTTTAAATGACTTCATACCCACAGCAATAACCTCCTTTGCCGGTACTTATTACATACCTTCGAGGATTTCGATACTGTCTCCATCTTTTAAGGTCACAATAGCTTTTTTCCAATCAGGACGATAACCCTGGGTCCTACCCTGAGTACGTAACTTGCCCTTCATGTTCATTGTAGTAACGCTTGTTACCTTAACATCGAAAACTTGTTCGACAGCGTGCTTAATCTGAGCTTTTGTAGCACGCTTATCCACGACGAAGGTGTATTTGTTTTGCTCCATTAGAGCAACGGTTTTCTCAGTAACAATTGGTTTTCTGATAATGTCATGTGCAAATTCCATTATAAAAGCACCTCCTCGACCTTGGCTACTGCGTCCTTGGTCATAATGAGGGTCTCATAATTTAGTACCTCGTAAGTATTGAGGTTTTGAGCTTCAATTGTAGCAACATTAGGAATGTTACGTGCTGATTTATAGATAACTGGATTATTCTCAGCTGTAACAATCAACGCCTTATTACCATCAAGTTTTAGATTTTTTAATACATTAACGACTTCTTTAGTCTTTGGAGTGTCTATCTGCCAGTTATCCAAGACGATAATTTTTTGGTTTTGAGCCTTTACTGATAAAGCTGAACAGAGTGCAGCTTTTTTAGCCTTCTTTGGCATCTTATAGCTATAGTCTCTAGGAGAAGGTCCAAATACAATTCCACCTTTTCTCCATTGAGGAGCTCTGATAGAACCTTGGCGAGCACGACCTGTACCCTTTTGTCTCCAAGGCTTTCTACCTCCACCACGCACCATACTTCTCGTCTTGGTTGCAGCTGTCCCCACTCTTTGGCGAGCAAGATACATCACAACAGCTTCGTGCATCAAGGTGGGATTTATTTCGGCCCCGAAAACCTTGTCACTTATCTGTAGCTCTCCTACCTGCTTGCCTTCGACGTTAAATACTGTCACTTGGGGCATTTCTGCTGCCTCCTTTCGTGCAACTAGTGAGTTAGGCCTTTACAGCCTTACGAACAGTTACTAAACTTCCTCTAATACCAGGCACAGAACCTTTGATCAAAAGTAGATTTTTCTCAGCGTCAACCTTAACAACAGCTAAGTTTTGGATAGTTACTCTTTCTGTTCCCCAACGGCTTGGCATTGGTCTACCTTTAAAAATTCTTGCTGGATCGATAGCTCCTAAAGAACCCACACCTCTGTGGTATTTTGAACCATGTCCTTTAGGACCAATACGGAAGTTATACTTCTTTATTACACCACTATATCCACGACCTTTTGAAGTACCAGTAACATCAACGACGTCACCTTCTTTAAAAAGATCAGCGGTAATAACATCGCCTACCTTAACCTCCTCGTTTTCCTCGAGTTCAACTTCTCTTAGATAACGGCTTGGGGTAAGATCCGCTTTTTTATAGTGACCTTTAAGAGGTTTGTTTGCTTTTTGTTCTTTGATATCACCGAAGGCAAGCTGGACTGCTTTGTAACCATCGATTTCATCGGTCTTTACTTGTGCAACCTTGCAAGGACCTGCTTCAATGACTGTTACTGGAATAACTGTACCATCTTCAGCGAAAATCTGTGTCATACCAATCTTTTTCCCAAGTATAGCTTTGGGCATTACCTACACCTCCTTACTGTTTCCAACAGGTTTAGGATGAGATCTGTAAATAGTTGCCCTACCTTTTTTGGAGGGAACTATCAAGACGAGACTATAGTTTGATTTCTATATCCACACCTGCAGGTAAATCAAGTCTCATAAGAGCATCAACTGTTTTAGCATTGGGCTCTAAAATGTCAATGAGTCTTTTATGTGTTCTCATCTCAAACTGCTCGCGTGAATCTTTGTGAACGTGAACAGAGCGAAGAACTGTATAAATGTTCTTCTCTGTTGGCAGAGGAATAGGCCCTGAAACTTTGGCGCCTGTTTTCTCGGCTGTCTCCACGATCTTACGCGCTGATTGATCTAGTACAACATGATCAAAGGCCTTAAGACGGATTCTTATCTTCTGTTTCATTGTGTTCCCTCCTTTATGACTATTGTCAAGGTCCCAAAAAAACGGTAGCGACAAAGGTAAGACTCAGTCGCTACCTCGTGAAGGAACTATTACTTAATAACTTTGCTAACAACACCTGCGCCAACAGTGTGTCCGCCTTCGCGGATAGCCAAACGGAGATTTTCCTCCATAGCGATTGGAGCAAGTAGTTCAACAGTCATGGTAATATTGTCGCCAGGCATAACCATCTCTACGCCTTCTGGTAGAGTAATAGTACCAGTTACGTCTGTAGTTCTGAAATAAAACTGAGGACGGTATCCGGAGAAAAATGGCTTGTGGCGTCCACCTTCTGATTGCTTCAATACGTAAACTTGAGCTTCGAATTTGGTGTGAGGAGTAATTGTACCTGGTTTTGCAAGAACTTGACCACGTTCAATGTCTTTGCGCTCTACACCACGAAGCAAAATACCTACGTTATCGCCAGCTTGAGCTGTATCAAGAATTTTGCGGAACATCTCAACGCCAGTTACAACAGTAGATCTTGTAGCACTAATACCAACGACCTCTACAGGATCGCCAACTTTAATTGAACCACGCTCTACACGGCCAGTAGCAACTGTACCACGACCGGTAATTGTAAATACGTCTTCAACAGGCATCAAGAATGCTTTATCAACTGCGCGTTCTGGTTGAGGAATATAGTCATCAACAATACCCATAAGTTTATCGATAGCTTGATTCCATTCGTCGTTTAGATCATCGCTTTCAAGAGCTTTGAGAGCTGAACCAACAACAAAAGGTGTGTCATCTCCAGGGAACTCATATTGATCGAGAAGCTCACGAACCTCCATCTCAACTAGTTCAATAAGCTCAGGATCGTCGACCATATCAGCTTTGTTAAGGAAAACAACGATTGCAGGAACGCCAACCTGACGTGCAAGCAAAATGTGTTCTCTTGTTTGTGGCATAGGACCATCAGCTGCGGAAACAACTAGGATGGCACCATCCATCTGAGCTGCACCAGTGATCATGTTTTTAACATAGTCAGCGTGGCCTGGGCAGTCTACGTGAGCATAGTGTCTGTTATCAGTCTCATACTCAACGTGTGAGGTGTTAATAGTAATTCCACGCTCTTTCTCCTCTGGAGCATTGTCAATCTCGTCATACTTTCTAACTTGTGCAAAACCTTTTTGTGAAAGATACTTGGTTATAGCAGCAGTTAGAGTTGTCTTACCATGGTCAACGTGACCGATGGTACCAATGTTAACATGCGGCTTAGTACGTTCAAAATGTGCTTTACCCATTTTTTTAGCCTCCTTGCGTTGTGGGTCTTAACCCTTGTTAATTATTGTTTCAGCTATACTGGCTGGAACTTGCTCAAAGTGAGAAAACTGCATTACATAAGTAGCACGTCCTTGGGTTAGAGAACGAAGCTGATTTACATAACCAAACATCTGCGAAAGAGGTACGAAGCTGTGAACTTCCTGTCCTCCCGGTCTTGGTTCCATACCCTCAATTCTTCCACGTCTGCTATTTATATCTCCCATAACATCACCGAGGAAGTCATCAGGGGTAGTAACATCGACCTTCATAATTGGTTCTAGTAATGCTGGACCAGCTTTTGCTGCTCCATCCTTAAAGCCAATAGAACCAGCTATCTTAAATGCCATTTCACTTGAGTCAACCTCGTGGTACGAGCCATCCACCAAAGTTACTATGACATCGACTACAGGAAATCCTGCCAAAACGCCAGATTGCATAGCTTCTTTGACGCCTTCTTCTGTAGGTCCGATGTACTCCTTAGGAACTACACCACCAACAATCTTGTTCTCAAATACAAACCCTTTGCCAGGTTCGTTAGGTTTCATTTCAAATACTACATGACCATACTGTCCACGACCACCGGACTGTCTGATAAATTTACCTTGAGTGCGTACAGATTTGGTGATCGTTTCTTTGTAGGCAACTTGTGGATTGCCCACATTTGCGCCAACTCTAAACTCTCTTAAAAGCCTATCAATAATAATCTCTAGGTGAAGCTCGCCCATACCTGCAATAATTGTCTGTCCAGTTTCTTCATTGGTACTGACACGGAAGGTTGGATCTTCTTCAGCCAAACGTTGAAGAGCTTGAGTTAATTTATCTTGATCATTTTTAGTTTTAGGTTCAATAGCGATATCAATAACTGGATCGGGAAAGGTCATCGACTCTAAAGCAACAATCTTATTTTCATCACAAAGAGTATCGCCTGTAGTTGTACCCTTTAAACCAACACCAGCTACAATATCACCAGCATGAATCTTATTTACTTCTTGCCTGTGATTTGCATGCATTAAAACCAAACGACTGATGCGTTCTTTACGGCCTCTTGTCGAGTTGTAAACATAAGAACCAGCCTCTAGTGTACCTGAATAAACTCTAAAATAACACAGTTTTCCGATAAACGGATCACTCATAATCTTAAATGCAAGCGCTGCAAAAGGCTCATCATCTGACGATTTTATTGCAACCTCTTCTCCAGCTTCGTTTGTTCCTTTAATGTCAGGAACATCAATTGGAGAAGGCATATAATCGATAATTGCATCAAGTAGCTTTTGCACGCCTTTATTCTTAAATGCAGATCCACATAAAACAGGTACGATCTCATTTTTACAGCAAGCTCTGCGCAAGGCAACTTTTAGCTCATCTACTGTAAATTCATCACCTTCAAGGTAACGCATCATGAGTTCTTCATTAGTTTCAACAATAGCTTCAATCATCTCTTGACGCTTTGTTGCAACTAAATCTACCATTTCTTCAGGAATAGGTTCTGCATCTAATTTAGTTCCTAAATCATCTTCATAGATGATCGCTTGGTTTTCAATTAGATCTACAAGACCGACAAATGAATCTTCAGCACCGATAGGCACCTGAATAGGTACAGCTTTTGCTGCTAGTCTATCGTGCATCATCTCTACGACTCTAAAAAAGTCAGCACCTGTGCGATCCATCTTATTGATAAAAGCCATACGAGGAACTTCATAGCGATCTGCTTGTCGCCAAACAGTCTCAGACTGTGGTTCTACACCACCTACTGCGCAAAATACAGCAACGGCTCCATCAAGAACACGAAGCGATCTTTCTACCTCAACAGTAAAATCAACGTGTCCGGGTGTATCAATAATGTTAATGCGATGATCCCGCCAGTGACATGTAGTTGCTGCAGAAGTGATGGTGATTCCTCTTTCTTGTTCTTGAACCATCCAGTCCATTGTAGCGGCACCCTCATGGGTTTCGCCCATTTTATGGACTCTTCCTGTATAAAACAGAATTCTTTCTGTCGTAGTTGTTTTTCCAGCGTCTATATGGGCCATAATCCCAATATTACGTGTTCTTTCGAGTGGGAACTCTCTTGGCACCCACTTTCCCTCCTTACTACTGAGTCTCACCAAAGCTAGGCCAAGTCTATTTATTTCTGACGGCTAATTGTGTTTAAGGGTGCGATTTTTGTCCCTAGACCGACCAAACTTCAAAAACGCAGATCTAGTATGCATAATAACAATCACTTTGTTACGCAATTGGTCGGGAGACCGCCAGTGGTAAGTGCAGGTTTATCTGCATAACCAACTAGTCAGCATTGTACTACCAACGATAATGGGCAAATGCTCTGTTGGCTTCGGCCATACGATGAGTATCTTCTTTTTTTCTAACTGAACCACCGGTGTTTTCTGCAGCTTCTAAGATTTCACCGGCCATTCTTTCAGCCATGGTGTTTTCACCGCGATTTCGGGCGATACCAATCATCCATCTCATAGCCAAAGCCATACGACGGTTGGCAGGAACCTCAACTGGAACCTGGTAAGTGGCACCACCGACACGACGAGGTTTAACCTCAACAACCGGCATTACATTATCAAGAGCTTTATTTAATACCTCAAGAGCATCCTGACCAGATTCTTCAGCTACGATATCTAAGGCACCATAAATAATAGATTCTGCAGTACCTTTTTTACCGTCATACATCAATTTGTTGATAAACTGACTCAAAACTGAACTATTATAAATTGGATCTGGTAAAATGCTTCTCTTGGGTATATATCCACGTCTTGGCAACTTCTCTACACCCCCTTGCAAATAAACATAGTGTTATATATTATTCGTTCGGTCTCTTAGTTCCGTATTTAGAACGGGCTTGACGGCGATCTTGCACGCCAGCCGTATCCATTGTTCCCCTAACTATATGATAACGGACACCAGGAAGATCCTTAATACGTCCGCCTCTGATGAGTACTACAGAGTGTTCCTGCAGGTTGTGGCCTTCGCCCGGGATGTATGAGCTAACTTCAATACCGTTGGTCAAACGTACACGAGCGACCTTTCTCAAAGCTGAGTTTGGCTTTTTAGGAGTCATCGTGGAAACCTTGGTACAGACACCCCTCTTCTGTGGAGAACCTTTAGGGGTCTCAATCTCCTTGTCCTTTAGAGTATTATGAACAAATGACAGGGCTGGAGAAGCACTTTTCTTTCCCTTTGTTTTGCGACCTTTACGGATCAACTGATTGATTGTTGGCATTCTGCCACCTCCTTCCAGTGAATTTAATCTTTAAGTATAGCTGCTGTAGCAGCTCCTACATCTATTCCACAAGCTTCGCCTAATTGGGTTTTGGTTTTTACAGGTTCAATCTTAACGCCTTGTGTATTACACGATGTTTTGATCTTTCCTAAAATAGTGGCATCAGCATCCTGGGCAACGAATACCAGACTAGCACCTTTGTTTTCTACTGCTCTAAGTACTTGCTTTGTACCTATAGCTTTTTTTCTAGCCATCTTTAACTGGTCCAAAGGCATGCCAAAGCCCTCCTTCCCCAATTTCTGGCGTACCATAGAAGTATATCATCTTAGGCTTGAGGGTGTCAATTAATAATTTTATTGACACCCTTGCTTAGTGAAATTTCTAACTATCTTCTACCGTTGTAGCAATATCAATTCTCTTACAACGCTCAATACCGGTTCCAGCTGGGATCAACTTTCCGATAATAACGTTCTCTTTCAAGCCAATGAGACTATCAACTTTACCTTTTATAGCTGCATCAGTTAATACTCTAGTTGTTTCTTGGAAAGACGCAGCTGACAAGAAGCTGTCTGTTGCTAATGATGCTTTGGTAATGCCTAAAATCGCAGGCTTATACTCTGCAGGGGCCTTGCCTTCTGAGACAATCTCTTTATTGATATCGTCTAGATCAAAGACATCGATTAGGCCGCCTGGCAGAAGCCCTGTATCACCAGGCTCTGAAACTTTAACCTTACGCATCATTTGTCTTACAACAATTTCACAATGTTTGTCATCGATTTCAACGCCTTGTGAGCGGTAAACCTCTTGGACTTCCTGAACTAAATAAGACTGGATCTCTCTAAGAGGCTTAATGTTAATAAGCTCATGTGGATTAATTGGACCATCAGTGAGCCTATCACCTGGTTCAACTTGCATATCATCTGTAACCTTTACTCTAGAACCATAAGGCGCTTGATATACTTTTTCAGTACCATCTGATTGAGTGATGATAATCTTACGATTCTTCTTGCTCTCCTCAATTCTTACAACACCAGCAACTTCGGTAATAACAGCTTGACCTTTAGGCTTTCTAGCCTCAAAGACTTCTTCTACACGAGGAAGACCTCTTGTAATATCGTCACCTGCGACGCCCCCTGTATGGAAGGTACGCATGGTAAGCTGAGTTCCAGGTTCACCAATGGACTGAGCTGCTATAGTACCAACTGCTTCGCCGATCTCAACTAATTTACCAGTTGCTAAATTGCGACCATAACAGTTAATACATACGCCGTGACGAGAACGGCAACTTAGTACTGAGCGCATATAAACCTTTTCAATACCAGCTTCACTAATCTGACGAGCTTTATCCTCATTAACAAGCTCATTCTTGTAAACGATAACTTCTTTAGTCTTAGGATCATAAACATCCTCAAAAGCAAGTTTGCCAGTAATACGATCTTCTAAGGTTTCATATACATCGCCGTCTTCGACGATGGCACTTATCCAAACGCCTTCCTCAGTTCCGCATTCTTGTTCTCTGACAATAACGTCTTGACATACGTCAACAAGGCGGCGGGTCAAATAACCTGAGTCGGCAGTTCTTAGAGCCGTATCAGCAAGACCTTTTCTGGCACCGTGGGTTGAGATAAAGTATTCCAAAACAGTCAGACCCTCGCGGAAGTTTGCTTTAATAGGAAGCTCGATAACCTTACCAGTTGGGTCAGACATTAAACCACGCATACCTGCAAGCTGAGTGAGCTGTGACATGTTTCCTCTAGCACCGGAGGTAGCCATCATATAGACGGGATTCCATTTGCCGAGATTTTCTTTCATCTTCTCAGTAATCATGTCTTTAGTATTGGTCCAAATCACTGTTGTGCGATGATACTTTTCATTGTCTGTAATTAGACCTCTACGGTGTTGCTTTTCAAGTTGGAGAACCTGTTCCTCAGCTTGTTTGATTAGTTCCGTTTTCTCTGGTGGAACTTTAATATCATTAACAGATACAGTAGTACCTGAAATACAACCATAATGATATCCTAGAGTTTTAATCTTATCTAAAACCTCGGCAGTGCGATTGGCTCCGTATTTGAGGAAGCAAACATTAACGATTTTTTGCAGATCATTCTTGCCAATCTCCTGCTCATAATAGGGCATGTTATCAGGAAGAATGCCATTAAAGATTAGTCTACCTAAAGTAGATTCCCGAGGTTCTCCTCTGAAATCTGCGACCTTAATCTTGGCATGTAGATTCAAATCGCCTTCTTCGTAAGCCATTATAGCCTCGTTAACATTTAAGAAAGCTTTGCCTTCGCCTTTTCCATCTTCTCTTACCAAGGTTAGGTAGAAACAACCTATAACCATGTCTTGGGTGGGAACAGCAATCGGATCGCCACTTGCAGGTGAAAGAATGTTATGAGCTGAAAGCATGAGAATTCTTGCTTCTGCCTGTGCTTCTGCAGAAAGCGGTACGTGAACTGCCATCTGATCGCCGTCAAAGTCAGCATTGTATGCAGTACATACCAAAGGATGAAGTTTGATAGCTCTTCCCTCAACAAGTACTGGCATAAAAGCTTGAATGCCAAGACGGTGAAGTGTAGGAGCACGGTTTAAAAGCACTGGGTGTTCTTGAATTGCTTCTTCTAACACATCCCAGACTTCATCATTTACTCTTTCAACCATCTTCTTAGCATTTTTGATATTAGTAGCTTTACCTTGATCTACTAAAAGCTTCATTACAAATGGTTTAAATAATTCTAATGCCATCTCTTTAGGTAGACCACATTGATGCATCTTAAGTTCTGGACCAACAACAATAACTGAACGGCCAGAATAGTCAACGCGTTTACCTAACAAGTTCTGGCGGAAGCGCCCTTGTTTACCTTTAAGCATGTCACTTAATGATTTTAATGCTCGGTTTCCAGGACCGGTTACAGGACGGCCACGTCTACCGTTGTCGATTAAAGCATCAACTGCTTCTTGTAGCATTCGTTTTTCATTTCTAACAATAATATCTGGTGCATCTAATTCAAGCAGCTTTTTCAAACGATTGTTACGGTTGATAACGCGGCGATAAAGATCGTTAAGATCGGAAGTAGCAAATCTGCCACCGTCTAACTGAACCATTGGTCTTAGCTCGGGTGGTATAACCGGAATTACATCAAGAATCATCCATTCCGGTCTGACGTTTGATTGTCTAAGCGCTTCAATAATCTCTAAACGTCTAGTAGCTTTTATCTTTCTTTGACCTGAAGTGTCCTGAATCTCTTGATAAAGGTCTTCTGCTTCCTTATCTAGATCGATTTGTTGCAGAAGTTTTTTGATTGCTTCAGCACCCATGCCACAGACAAAACCGTCTCCATATTTGTCTCTCATGGAACGTCTTTCTGGTTCGGTTAACAGTTGCTTTTCTGTAAGTGGTGTATCCCCTGGATCAATAACTATATACGAGGCAAAATAGAGAACCTTCTCTAAGTTACGAGGAGATAAATCAAGTATTAAGCCAAGACGGCTAGGTATGCCCTTGAAATACCAGATGTGGCTAACCGGAGCTGCAAGTTCAATGTGTCCCATACGCTCACGGCGTACTTTAGACTTAGTGACTTCAACTCCACACCGATCACAAACAACACCTTTGTAGCGGATTCTTTTATATTTGCCACAATGGCATTCCCAGTCGCGAACAGGTCCAAAGATGCGTTCGCAAAACAAGCCATCTTTTTCAGGTTTCAAGGTACGATAGTTTATCGTTTCTGGCTTCTTGACTTCTCCGCTGGACCAGACCCGGATCTGATCCGGTGAAGCAAGGCCGATCTTGATGCGATCGAAGTTATTAACGTCCAACAAGAGTGAGTCCCTCCTTTTTTAGGCCAGGAAGTAGTACTAAATTACATGTCATCTAAATCATCGTCTTCGAAATCATCATCTAATTCATCATCTAAATCGTCTAAATCGTCGTCTTCTGGTAGGTCATCTACTGGTAGGTCATCAATGGGAAGATCGATGTCTTCATCATCTAAATCACTGTCTATATCTAATTCCTCGTCATCTTTAGGTTCATCATCATCTTCTAATTCTTCGCCATCTACTTCTTCCTCTGCACCAGCTGACGATCTACCTACTTCCGGTTTATCTCGTCCTTGTAAATCAATACCTAATTCCTTTGCCATTTCTCCAATGTCTTCGTCCTCATCCTTGATTTCAACTTCTTTATCTGCTGAGTATACCTTAGCATCAAGGCAGAGGGACTGCAGTTCTTTAATGAGAACCTTAAATGACTCAGGGACTCCTGGTTCAGGTACGGTTTCACCTTTAACAATGGCTTCATAAGTCTTGACTCTGCCGACAACGTCGTCAGACTTGACTGTAAGAAGCTCCTGCAAGGTGTAAGCTGCACCATAAGCTTCTAGAGCCCAAACTTCCATCTCACCAAATCTCTGTCCACCAAATTGGGCTTTACCGCCTAAAGGTTGTTGGGTAACTAGAGAATAAGGTCCAGTAGAACGAGCATGAATCTTATCATCTACCAAATGGTGCAATTTTAACATATAGATATAGCCTACGGTCACTCTTGAATGAAATGGTTGACCAGTACGCCCATCATATAAGACTGTCTTACCATCAGGATTAAAACCAGCTTTTTCGAGCATCTCGCCAATATCTTTTTCAGCGGCACCATCGAAAACTGGTGTAGCTAATTTCATACCTAGTGCCTTTGCTGCAAGTCCCAGATGAGTCTCGAGAATCTGACCGATATTCATACGGCTAGGAACACCTAAAGGATTTAACACAATCTCAACTGGGGTTCCATCAGGTAGAAAAGGCATATCCTCAATAGGTAGAATCCTAGAGACGACACCTTTATTACCATGACGTCCGGCCATTTTGTCTCCGACAGAGACTTTTCTCTTTTGAGCGATATAAATACGCACAAGAGTATTTACTCCTGGTGATAGATCATCACCATTATCTCTAGAGAAAATTTTAACATCAACTACAACACCACTTTCGCCATGAGGGACTCTTAGCGAAGAATCTCTTACTTCTCTAGCTTTTTCACCAAAAATAGCACGTAGGAGCCGTTCTTCTGCTGTCAGTTCAGTCTCACCTTTAGGAGTTACCTTACCTACAAGAATATCTCCAGGGTGAACTTCGGCACCAATACGGACAATACCAAGCTCATCCAAATCTTTTAGAGCGTCTTCTCCGATATTAGGTATGTCTCTGGTGATCTCCTCAGAACCAAGCTTTGTGTCTCTAGCCTGGCACTCGTATTCTTCGATGTGAATAGAAGTAAAAGCATCTTCTTCTACTAATTTTTCACTGATTAAAATGGCGTCTTCGTAGTTGTAACCTTCCCAAGGCATAAATGCAACAAGGGTGTTTCGACCAAGAGCGAGCTCTCCTTTGTCTGTGGCAGGTCCATCAGCAAGAATCGCCCCTTTTTCGACTTTCATACCCTTTTTAACGATTACCTTTTGGTTAATACATGTGGATTGGTTACTTCTAACATATTTCGTGCACCTATAATTATCCTTGGTACCGTCTTCACGCCTTACAACAATATCTCTTGCAGTGGCTCTTTCGACAACTCCTGCATGCTTTGCTGAAAGAACTGCTTGCGAATCAATAGCTGCACGGTATTCCATACCAGTACCTACTAAAGGTGCATCGGTTTTTAAAAGAGGAACGGCTTGGCGCTGCATATTTGCACCCATCAAAGCACGATTAGCGTCATCGTGCTCTAAAAAAGGAATTAAAGCAGTAGCCACCGAAACTAATTGCTTAGGAGAGATATCCATCAGATCAACTTTTTCTGGTTGGATGCTAGCAATCTGGTCTTTATAACGCACTGCAACACGTACGTTTTTAAAACTTCCATCCTCAGCCAAAGGTTCGTTTGCCTGAGCGATGACATATTTATCCTCTTCATCTGCTGTTAAATATTCGAACTCGTCTAGTACTCTGCCATCAATAACTTTTCTATATGGCGTTTCAATAAAGCCAAAATCGTTGATGCGAGCAAAAGTACAAAGCGAACCGATAAGACCGATGTTAGGACCTTCTGGTGTCTCAATAGGACACATACGTCCATAGTGAGAGTAGTGAACGTCACGGACCTCAAATCCAGCTCTTTCACGCGACAGGCCACCTGGACCTAAAGCAGAAAGTCTTCTTTTGTGAGTAAGTTCGCTAAGTGGGTTAGTTTGATCCATAAACTGCGACAGTTGGCTTGAACCAAAGAATTCTTTAATTGCTGCTACAACTGGGCGGATGTTAATCAAAGCCTGAGGTGTAATAATGTTGGCATCTTGTATAGTCATACGTTCCCGTACAACTCTTTCCATACGTGAAAGACCAATACGGAACTGGTTTTGCAAGAGTTCACCAACAGTTTTCAACCTTCTATTACCTAAATGATCGATGTCATCTATTGAACCAACATCTTTAAAAAGACCAAAGAAGTAACTGATCGTTGCAAGCATATCTTCAGAAGTAATGTTTTTGACTTCTTGGTCGACAAAACCATTCCCTAGGACCTTAACAGGTCCGTTTTCAGTCTGAATCCACACTTCTTTCGTCTTAATGCTTTCAAGTTTTTTCATTACTTCCCGATCGATACGACTATCTTTCTCAGCAATGATTTCCCCAGTTTGGGTGTCTACAACTGGTTCTGCCAGTGTCATACCAAAGACACGATCTCTTAGACCAAGTTTCTTATTTAGCTTATAACGACCTACAGCCGCTAAATCATATCTTCTAGGGTCAAAAAAGAGATTTTCAAATAGAGATTTGGCACTTTCTGCAGTAGGAGGTTCGCCAGGTCTTAGCTTTCTATAAATCTCAATAAGACCTGCTTCAACTGAATCTGTAGTATCTTTGTCAAGTGTGTTTTTTAGCTGCTGAGATTCACCTATCAAACTTAGAATCTCTTCATCTGTACCGTAACCTAAAGCTCTTACGAGTGCGGTAACTGGAATCTTTCTAGTTCTATCAACTCTTACATAAACTACATCATTGGCGTCTGTTTCAAACTCTAACCAGGCACCTCGATTAGGAATAATGCTAGCGCTATAGACAAATCTTCCATTATTGTCTATTTCTTTTTTGAAATAAGCACCAGCGGATCTAACAAGTTGACTTACCACAACACGTTCAGCACCATTAATGATAAAAGTGCCCTTTTCTGTCATAAGTGGGAAGTCACCCATAAAAACTTCCTGTTCCTTAACTTCACCAGTTTCTTTGTTTATTAACCGTACTCTTACCTTTAGAGGTGTCGCATATGTGGCATCTCTTTCTCGGCAATCATCTTCACTCAATTTCGGATCTTCGAGAACGTAGTTAACAAACTCCAAGTTGAGGTTGCCTGTAAAATCCTGAATCGGAGATATGTCTTGGAACGTCTCTAGTAGTCCTTCTTCTAAGAACCTTTCATAGGAAGCGGTCTGGATCTCGATGAGGTTCGGTAAGTCCATAACCTCTCGTATCCTGCCGAAACTATGGCGCTCTATTTCTGGACCCTTGGTGACACTGGCCACCTTATCCATTCGCTGATCACCCTTTCTCGGCAGATCTACCTGAATATTTTTTAACACAAAAAGCAAGGAGATCTTTGACACTCTAATGTGTTCCCTCGCTTTAAAACACGAACAGTCAAATGCATATATGACTCCACTATCACAATACATTGGCAGTTTATAATACTACCACAAGCGACAGGAACTGTCAAGCGGTAAAAATATCAATATCAAAAAACATTGCTTGTTTAATTTATTTTGGAAAATAAAACCACAAACAACAAGCATACATCATTGTCTATTATAATAGATATACACAAATCTAAGTGATTTAGTACAAACTACTTCTTAGGATGTTCAAGGTTTTTCTGACTTATTAAACCTTAGCCAGAAAACATGCTCTAGATCTGGTTTTTATTTCAAGTAAATTTAAAGTAGACAAAAAGGAGACCACGAAGGCCTCCTCTTTTTGATTTTTAAGGGCAAAATTACTTAACTTCGACTTTAGCACCGACTTCTTCAAGTTTAGCTTTGACTTCGTCAGCTTCTGCCTTTGCAACGCCTTCTTTAACAGGCTTTGGTGCTCCGTCAACGAGATCCTTAGCATCTTTTAGGCCAAGACCGGTGAGCTCACGAACAACTTTAATTACCTTGATTTTCTCTGCGCCAACTTCAGCTAAAATAACGTCAAACTCTGTTTTCTCTTCTACTTCATTTGCTGCGACAGCTGCAGGTCCTGCTGCCATTGCTACTGGAGCAGCAGCACTTACACCAAACTTCTCTTCTAAAGCCTTTACAACTTCGGCTAACTCTAATACTGTCATCTCTTCTACTTGTTTAAGGAAAGCATCTTTATCAAAAGCCATTCTTATAAACCTCCTAAAATTTGCACTTTTTTTAAAAACTTTGTTAATTTACCGCCAATTTAGGCGCTTTCTTTTTGTTTACGCACAGCTTCCAATACATAAACGAGGTTGCGGATATTGCCTTGTAGACAATTGACCAAACCTGCAATTGGAGCTTGCATTCCACGAACGAGCATTGCAAGAAGTTGCTCCTTTGATGGCAAATCAGCTAGAGCTTCTACTTGTTTGACATCAATAACTTCAGTTCCTAAAATGCCACCTTTAATCTCCATCTTTTTAACATCTTTGATGTAGTCACGGATAATTTTAGGACCTGTTACAGAATCGGCCATACCAAAGGCAATAGCCGTTGGGCCTGACAAGTAGTCATCTAAACCTTCGATGCCTTGTTCTTTCGCGGCAATACTAAGGAGTGTGTTTTTATAAACGCGATACTCAACTCCAGCTTCGCGAAGCTTCTTTCTAAGTTCAGTATCTTGAATAACAGAAAGACCACGATAATCGACAAGAACTGCACCTTTTGCCTCAGCGAGTTTGCTACCAATTTTTTCAACTAGTGCATAGTTCTCTTGTTTTGGCACGGTTTCACCTCCCTAGACCTCCTGCCCAAATAAAAACGCGAACCCAACAGACGAGTTCGCGACAGATCAATCAGCATCAATAAACGATCTATCCTAAACTACCTCGGCAGGCGTATTAATACTTACCCCAGTAGAACATCTACTTAGGACCTGCTGTCTGTGGCAGAGAGGTTTCAATTTTAAGTTAAGTTTTATTACTCTTATTTTACACTGCTGGCAATATCAGCTGGACTTACCTTTACACCAGGGCCCATTGTTGAAGCAATGGTAATTTTTCTTAGGTAATTACCCTTAGCAGATGAAGGTCTAGCCTTAATAATTGCTCCCATCAGTGAAAGGAAATTTTCCTGTAGCTTTTCAGGGCCAAAAGAAGCTTTTCCGATTGGCACGTGAATAATTGCTGCTTTATCAACCCTAAATTCAACTTTACCGGCTTTAATATCGTTAACAGCTTTCTCTACTTCAAAAGTAACTGTGCCAGCTTTAGGGTTTGGCATTAGACCTTTAGGACCAAGGATTTTTCCAAGACGTCCAACAACACCCATCATATCTGGGGTTGCTACAGCAATATCAAAGTCCAACCAGCCACCTTGGATCTTTTCAGCAAGATCCTCAGCACCAACAACGTCGGCGCCACTTTGTTCTGCTTCAGTTGCTTTTTCACCTTTGGCAAAAACAGCGACTTTTAAGGAACGACCTGTACCATGAGGTAAAACTACTGTTCCACGCACGTTTTGGTCAGCATGACGAGGATCTACACCCAAACGAATATGGGCTTCTATAGTCTCATCAAATTTAGCCTTTGCAGTACTAACTACTGTTTCCATAGCTCCTTTAACATCATAAACTTGGTCACGTTCATATGATTCTAGAGAAGCTAAGTATCTTTTACCATGTTTTTTAGCCATAAAATATCCTCCTTGTGGTCTTAACGAAGAACTACTGTTCCTTCTCCCACAGATTCTACCAAGAGTAATCTACTCTTCGATAGTAATACCCATACTCCGAGCTGTACCAGCAACAACTTTCATTGCAGCATCTACATCGGCTGCATTAAGGTCTGGCATCTTTAGCTCAGCAATCTCTTTTAATTGGGCTTTTGTTACTTTACCAACTTTAGTAGCCTTAGGACTACCTGACGCTTTCTCCAACCCAGCTGCTTTCTTTAAAAGGATTGAAGCTGGAGGAGTTTTTGTAATAAAAGTAAAGGATCTGTCAGCAAAAATAGTAATTTCCACTGGAATAATCATTCCAGGTTGGTTTTGTGTACGAGCATTAAACTGCTTACAAAAATCCATAATAGCAACACCATGCTGACCGAGAGCAGGACCTACCGGAGGTGCTGGATTTGCTTTACCAGCAGGAATCTGCAACTTTACCTTAGCGATTACCTTTTTGGCCATTTTTTCACCTCCCAGACAAGAACACTAGCTAATAATTTCCACTTAAATGCTATGAAATTAGCGATGCTTTTAATCTGTCCAAACTAGAGCAAGGCCGGATTCAGCCTCATATTTTTCCTGCCTGAGCCTGAGACTAGCTTATAAGATACTGAAATCCAGCAGAGAAGCCAAGGTCAATAATGCCTATAAAGAAGGCAACGACAAGGCTAAACACTATAACAACTATAGTGTAGTTGATGAGTTCTTTCTTATTAGGCCACACGATTTTGCGCAGTTCAGTTCTAATATCACGAAAGAACTTAACGGCACCAGAATTGCCTGATTTTTTAATGTTGGCAGCCAAAGCTATCCCCCCTGTGCGGACACGAAATAACTATTTTGTCTCTTTATGTGGAGTCCGTTCGCGACAAGCAGCGCAAAACTTCGTAATCTCAAGCCTGTCGGGATTGTTTGTCTTGCTCTTAGATGTTCTATAGTTACGTCTTCCGCATTTAGTACATTCTAAACTAATGTCAATTCGCATTAGAACACGGTTTACCTGTAAATCAGGTTCACCATTCACCTGCCTTTCGCAGCGCAGTTTATCAGCTGTACTGTTAAACATTAGCACACAGCAAGGTCAATGTCAAGATTACCAATTTTTCTTTAATATATTCTAGTATAATCTTCCAACAGTAACTAACTACACGTTTAGGTTAGTTTACCTTTAATATACCTTAAAATGCATTTTAAGTAAATGAAAAAACTCATACAAAAAACTTGCAAAGCAATAACCTTGCAAGTTAATAATCTTGGTTGCGGGGGCAGGACTTGAACCTACAACCTCCGGGTTATGAGCCCGACGAGCTGCCAATTGCTCCACCCCGCGATGTATGGAGCGGGAAACGGGGCTCGAACCCGCGACCCTCAGCTTGGAAGGCTGATGCTCTAGCCAACTGAGCTACTCCCGCATGTTTAAATGAAATGGTGGAGAGGACTGGATTCGAACCAGTGAAGGCAACGCCAGCAGATTTACAGTCTGCCCCCTTTGGCCAGCTCGGGAACCTCTCCATGGAGCCGGTGATGGGACTCGAACCCGCAACCTACTGATTACAAGTCAGTTGCTCTGCCAATTGAGCTACACCGGCTTATTGTCTTCATGTATTGGCTTTTCTAAAGCCAACAAACTTATTATATGCCATAGCCCAAAGAAGGTCAACAACTTTTTTTAAAAAAAGCTATCTTTAATCAATTGGTCTCCAAACATAAAGATAATTTGCCTCATCCACTTGGATTTTATTATAACATAAAACTTAGTCTATACAAAGTTCGAATTTCAAACTTAGACAACAAAAGGAAGCGATTTGCTCCCTTTTATCTGTCTTGAGATTCGCGTTTTTCTAAATAACGTTCAAGTTTACGTTTAACTCTTTGTAATGCATTATCAATTGATTTAACATGGCGATCAAGTTCATCAGCTATTTCCTGATATGACTTTCCTTCTAAATAAAAGTTCAGAACTTGCCACTCTAATTCGCTTAAAAACTCACCCATCTTTTTTTCAATCGCGTTAAACTCTTCTTGACTAATAACTAATTCTTCTGGATCACTAACTTTGGTCCCAGATAGTATATCTAATAATGTTCGATCTGATTCCTCATCATAGATTGGTTTATTAAGAGAAACATACGAGTTTAGGGGTATGTGTTTTTGCCTTGTTGCTGTTTTAATTGCTGTAATTATCTGGCGTGTGATACATAGTTCAGCGAAAGCTCTAAAAGAAGTTAGCTTTTCTATTCTGAAGTCTCGAATGGCTTTATATAAGCCAATCATACCTTCTTGGATAATATCCTCTCGGTCTGCACCTATTAGAAAATATGAACGTGCTTTAGCTCTAACAAAATTTTTATATTTATTAATAAGATATTCAAGAGCTATCTCACTGCCACCCCTGGCATACTCTACTATCTGTTCATCAGGCACGGCATCATATATCTCATAGGGTTTCTTTTTTACTGAAGAGGTCACCCATATCGCCTCCAACAAGGAGATTTACGGAACATTAAACAATTGTCAATTAACCACAACTGTTTCCCTGTCCCCATTTCTTCTAACATTATACTTATTAATACTGATAAGGTCAAGCTATGCTAGAATCTGATAGTGTCAATTTACTGTAGGAAAAAAATAAATATAGTCTCCATGCTATTTTCATAAGCAATCGTAAATGATTCTTCTTGGACTCTCTGAGGATAGGACAGTCTAAGTAGAATGACAAGAGACGTTACACTTTTACTCTTGTCATTCTACCTAAACTATCCTGGTGTGTGCCAGTCCAAGATAGAATTAACTTTA
>JAQVYS010000069.1 GCA_028708605.1 Bacillota bacterium | reverse complement strand
ACATCCGTAATTGTGTTGTTTTAAAATGAGGTCTTTAGATTATACAGCTGATAAAATAATAAAAATGCTACTTTCTGCTAATCTCGTACTGGGTTAATTGGCACGTAGTTTTAGCTAAATCGCTAAAAAGGGTACACTTCATCCTTGTCACAGAGACGTTTTTTCTTATCAAATTTTGCGCTTGATACACCTAATTAGTTTTTACCTTTGCAGCCAATGTTTTTAACCGACGTGATAGTCTACTTTAAGGTTAGCCATTCCTTGACCAATCTATAGTTGTCAAAGCATAATATTAATAAGGTTATAATAGGTGCTTTGAGTCTTTTCGATATAATGGTTCGAACATTTGTTAGTTTATTTAAGGACATGCTTATAAAATTGCCCAGCCCAGGTTTCTTCTATCTCTTTTGCGTATCTAGACTTCAAACTATCTATAGTGCAAAGTATAAAACATCGATTTATTAAGGTGAGTGTCATTTTCCGAAAACATCAGCATTGTATTCTAGTTTGATTATTTAGTGTATAATTCTGTAAAACAGTACTAAATTTAGTTCTGTAATGGACGTTTCGTAGTAGAATCATATTTGATTAACCTATAATTATTTTCTCTTCTGGATTTTTTAATAAAACATTCTTTTTATTTTTTGTAACAGCTAAAAGAACAGATAAACTTCCTACCCTGCCACAGTACATTAGTAATATGATAATGATTTTAGAAGCAATATTGAGTTTTTTTGTTATTCCAGTAGACATCCCTACAGTTCCAATTGCGGAATATACTTCAAATGCAATGTCTCCCAATTTTAATTCAGGTTGTACAAAACTAATTATTAATATAGCTAACATAGCTCCAAGCAGATAAATAGTCATTAAGCTGAAAGCACGAATTAAGATACTATCCTCTAATCTACGATGGAATATATCTAAATCATTTGATCTCCTAATAGAAGATAAAACTGTCAAAACACCAACTACAAAAGTTGTGGTTTTTATACCCCCAGCCGTTGAACCAGGACTTCCTCCGATTATCATAAGAATTATTGTCAATAGCTTAGATCCTTCAGACAAAAATGCAGTATCTATAGTATTAAATCCTGCTGTTCTAGGTGTAATAGCTTGAAATAGTGAAGCAAGAACATTTTCTTTAAAACCAAAATCAGTCATTAGATTCTGCTTTTCAAAGAAGTAAAACGTTATTGCCGATATTACAATTAGAAAAAATGTTGTAGTTAATACAATCTTAGAATGTAGTTTATATTTCTTAAAATTAAGCTTGTTATTGTACACATCTTCCCAAACGATATAACCAATTCCTCCTAAAACTATTAAAGACATAATTACAACGTTAACCACTGTATCACTTACATATCTAGTTAGGGATGTGAATTCACCATATCTACCCATTAGGTCAAAGCCTGCATTACAAAAAGCTGATACCGAGTGGAAAATTCCATTAAAAATAGCTGATGTAAGATTCATTTCAAAGCTAAACTTAATTGAGAGTACCAAAGCACCAATTCCTTCTAATAAGAAAGTTCCAATTATTATATGTTGGGCTAGTCTTACAACTCCTCCAATATAATGTATACTAAAAGAATCCTTTAGGAGACTTCTTTCCTTAATTCCTATTTTCTTACGTAATACTAGCATAAACATAGTACCAACCATCATAAACCCTAATCCTCCTATTTGGATAAGCGTTAATATGACAAGCTGACCAAATGTCGAAAAATGATTATAGGTATCATATACTACTAGGCCAGTAACACAAGTAGCAGATGTGGCAGTGAAAAATGCGTCTATAAAAGGAGTTCCAATACCACTATTTGAGGATACGGGCAATGACAAAAGTATTGCACCAATTACAATAATTGATAGAAAGCCAATTGCACTTAATTGAGCATATGATAAGTTTAGTCTACGTTTAAATTTCATTGTCCATCACTGCCTTTAGTAAATAAATGTATAGCTTAGATCTGTACACCGCTTTTAACCGTCTTAGTTCGGAATTCACACCTTGTTTCCGATAGCTTTTGAGGTATTTTTCTGGTGTATCAAATAAAACTACATTGGAGACTTGTATCTTAGGCTTCCGTGTTCCTTTTCTTGTTATAAAGACGTACAAATTGATCAATTTTTTCATAAGCATCTCGGGATGAGGTATTCATTTATTGCATAGTTTTTTTTGTGAGTCTATAGGGGCTTTAGTAAAAATCTTGCGATGAGCCCTCAAAACACCTAATTTTACATATGCATCTACCTGGGATACGATTGTTTTTAGATAAATAGCATGTAACTAGGTCTGTAATATACTATACTCTGTCATTGGTGATCTGTCTTTGTTATCATTAACTTACGTACTAGCTTTGTCTAATAAGAACCTTTGGTATATGTCGACCAGTTTTTAAGAGTGCTTCTTTCGTGACGATATTTGTTTTTTCTATCAATATGGTCTTTGTAAGTGAAGGAAGACAAGTTGACAAAGTCTATAACTAAGTTTTTTATATTCTTGATTAATTCGCTTTTGTGCTGTTTTAACCTTGTCAATACTCGAGGATTTGATTCGTTCATCAAATCCTCGAGTATTGATATTTTGAATTTTCCCAGCCAAAAAACGTGTTTTCTTTATTAATCTGATTCAGTTGTGTTGTTAGTGATCTAATGTCAACATCTGCACATCCCATTAATTTTTCTTGTTAGTCTGTAGGGCTTATGCCAGTAAAATTGATAGAGGCAGAAACAGCTTGTTTTATCAGCTGTATAATCTAAGAACCTCATTTTTAGACGGCATAATTACACATGAAAGATAGCTAGAGAGTAAGATTAAGTTTTTTGCAGTAGAATAATATATCCGTGAGATCCCATTCTTATTTTTTGGAAAAAGAAGATTAAACCAAACCGTAAGTGAGTTTTCTTGATAGTTTTTGCATTTCCTTTATTATTCTAATCTAGATAATCATCTTTACAAGGAGTTTATGCATTTGCTTTAAAATAAAAACTTGCAGCAACTTAGGTTGCTGCAAATAAAGAGACTTATAAGGCCGTAACATCAAAATAAGCGATAGTTATACCATACTTGTGCGTATCTTTAGGGAGAGTAATAGCACAGATCATACCATGTAATTTATCTTCTGTTCGTATAGGTGCAATAATGCTTCTACTATAGATGGTGTTATTAGTTTCATCTGCTAATAAGGGTAGAGGAAGAGGTAATAGTTCTTTATTTAAAACACCAACTACTACGATATTTGCTGTGGTAGGTATAACTGCTGATAAGGAATTAGACTGACTACTTATACTAATATTTCCTACCTCTGGTCCATAAGCGTTTTTCCAGGTAAAGAGGGGATAACTTGATACTGTCCAAGTGCCATCAGAGTCTTTAGTAAGACTGTATGTGCCTTCTCCGTATAAGGAAAGATCAACATTTTTGGTAATTTCGTTTACACTATAGGTTAGTTTAATTGGATACTTCCATTTGACAACTGCAGTGGCGTCTACTCCATTGATATTAATGGTAGATATCTCTTTTTCCCACTGGCCTATTTCTAGTTTCCCCTCAAATAAAGCGCTTTTAGCTATTATGCGTCTTTCTGAAACAGATTCTTCAATATTTTCTAATTCAGGAAAAAGCTTTGTGTCATCAGGATGCATTGGATCCTGTAAATTCATCATAGTTTTTTCAACGGCAACTTTGTCCCTAAAGTTAAATACTGAACAACCTGTGAGAAGAACCAGAACTAAAAGTAGTGGTAGATATTTTTTCATTTTTTTCACCTCGCTTACTTATATTGTATTAGTGTTTATGAAAATGTTCAAATGGAAATGGTTTTACAGCTAAAAAGAAAAAAAGGTAGGAATTCATTATGTTTATTGGAACTGCAATAATAAAACTACATGCTCCCTGGGTGCATTCCCTGAAAGAAAAAAGAGCTGAGGTGCAAAAGCTTACAAGTAGAGTAAGGAACAAGTTTAATGCATCAGTTTGCGAAGTCGAAATGCTAGATATTCATAAAACAATTGTATTGGGAGTAGGGTGCGTGGCAAATAGTAAGTGCTACCTATACACGGTATTACAAGAGATAGTGAAATTTGTTGAGGTAAATACCAATGCAGAAGTCTTTGATGTAGAGTATGATACTTTCTAAGATTGTATTAATAAACGAAGGCGGCACAACGATGTGCCGCCTTTAGTTTATTTTGACAGGAGCCTTTTTCGAGAACTTTTTTGGAGCAGGTGTAGTGAGTTTGGTTAGCTCGCCAAAGATAAGAGGGATTACGCTCAACAAAAAGACGATACACCATTGTACGTTAGTTAACGAAGCTAAAGCAAATGCAGCTGAAAGAGCGGGAAAAGCAAACAGAGGCACAATAAGAAGAACTGAAGCTATAACTGCATAGATCATTAAACGGTTAGAAAAAAGGCCTGTTTTAAGAATGATAGTGTATTCGGACCTACAGCTGAAGGCTCGAAAGAGTTCGCCACAGATTATTGTAAGGAAAGCCATAGTACGACCGATAGCTAAGCTGTTAAAGGTACTTAGGCCGATTAGAAACGCAAAAAGAGTTGCGAAAGCAAGAATCGATGCGTGGAATAAGACCATTATCCAAGTAGATTTGCTTAGTAAGGGCTCTTGAGTGTTTCTAGGTTTGTGTTGCATAATGTTCTGCTCGCCTCGCTCTGTGCCTAGTGCTATGGCAGGAAGCGCATCTGTAACCAAGTTAATCCAGAGAAGATGGACGGGGTTAAGAGGGATTGGCAGACCAAAGAGCATCGAGATAATTATTACAAGAACTTCTGCAAGGTTACACGATAAGAGAAAGAAGATGACTTTTTTGATGTTCGAGTAGATGATCCTACCTTCTCGGATTGCTTTTACAATCGATGCAAAATTATCATCTACAAGCACCATATCGGAGGTCTGTTTTGCGACGTCAGTGCCTGAGATGCCCATTGAGATACCAATATCGGCTCTTTTGAGAGCCATTGCATCGTTAACACCGTCCCCAGTCATAGCTACAACGTGGCCATTTTTTTTAAGGGCATCTACAATTTTTACTTTGTGTTCAGGGGAGACCCTAGCATAGATATCGACCTTTTCAACTAGCTCTGTTAGCTTATCATCGCTTAATTTGTCGATATCCTCGCCAGTTAGTATTTGGTCATTTTGGGTTGTAAGACCAATAAGCTTTCCGACTGCAAGAGCGGTTCTAGAGTAATCGCCAGTTACCATTTTAGGTGTAATACCTGCCAAGCGAGCTCTAGAGATAGCGTCTTTGGTCTCTTGCCTTGGTGGATCGATCATACCTACAAGACCAAGGAACGTAAGAGCTGTTTCGTCAGCTTCAGTTAGTTTTCGAGGTAGTTTTGTATAGTCTTTATAGGCAAAGCCGAGGATGCGCAGAGCCTGATCTGACATACCCTCAATCTCCTTGGTGATATTTTTGCGTAGAAGTGGAGTCAAAGCTACAATTTTACCATCTAAAACGACATTAGTGCTTTTTTTTAGAATTTCATCTGGAGCTCCTTTAGTAAAAAGCTTATACTGACTTTTATATTTGTGAAGGGTACTCATTTTTTTTCGGCTTGATTCAAAAGGTAGCTCTAAGAGCCGTGGGTAGAGGCTTTCAAGATCTTTTTTTAGAAGGTTATATTTAGCGGCCGCAACCACAATTGCTCCCTCCGTTGGATCACCAATTATGGTATTTCTGTTGCCTTTTTTAGTCAGTATTGCATCACTACAGAGCAGACCTGCAGTTAAGGTTTCAGAAAGTCCAGTCTTTTTGCCACTGATAAGTTTAAAACGACCGATAGGATCGTAACCAGTGCCATGTACGTTAAATTTCCCTGACGGTAAAACGACCTTAACTACGGTCATTTGATTTTCAGTCAGAGTACCTGTTTTGTCTGAGCAGATAACTGTTGTTGTGCCTAAGGTCTCTACAGCAAGCAGCCTTCTTATTACGGCATTTTGCTTACTCATTTTTGTCATGCCAAGAGCAAGAATGATGGTTACAATCGCAGGTAGACCCTCAGGGATAGCCGCTACAGCAAGGGATATAGCTGTTAGAAAAAGATGTATAGGACTGTCCAAATGCTTTAAAAAGCCCGTGAGAAAAACGATACCACATATCAATAAAACAGCGATACCGATCTTTTTACTCAAATCATTTAGTTTAATTTGCAAAGGAGTGGGGGAAGTATCTAATGAGCCAATAGCATGAGCAATCTTACCTATCTCAGTTTGCATACCTGTACTGACTACAAGACCAGTGCCTCTACCATAGGTGATAATGGTATTCATATACGCCATGTTTTTGCGATCGCCAAGGGCTGTATCTGATTTATAGGCTTTATCTGCATCTTTTCCAGATGGAACTGATTCGCCTGTTAATGTAGCTTCTTGGATCTCAAGATTAGTTGTCTCTATCAGCCTAAGATCGGCTGGTACATTTCCTCCAGCTTCTAGATAGACAATATCACCAGGGACAAGCCTTCTTGCATCTAACTCTTGTCTTTTTCCATCGCGTAAAGCTGTGGCTTTCGGAGCGCTCATGTCTTTTAGAGCCTCTAAAGCTTTGTCGGCTTTATTTTCTTGGATCAATCCAAAGATTGCGTTAATTACAACGATTGATATAATAAGTAGGGCATCTATGTATTCACCCATCAGGCAGGAGATAAAAGCAGCAGCAACTAGGATCAGAATTAAAAAGTCACTTAGTTGATCGATTAGTTTTTGAAATAGAGTGCGGCCTTTTGCCTTAGGTAATTCATTTGGGCCATATTGGCTTTGACGGTTTAGAGCCTCTTTTTCGGTAAGGCCTGTGGTTTGATTAATACTAAGTTTGCTTAGGATTTGCTCTTTAGTTAATGTATGAGCTAGTAAATAACGGTTTGCCATCTATACCCTTCTTTCTAAGTAGCATATTTGGGTAAAATTTACTCCTGTTAGATAACATATTAAGAGGTATGGATTGTTCCTTCTAAAGAGCTTGTACAAATTAAATGTCGCAAGTAATTATTTCAGTAGGATAATTTAGAGAGTCATGATAATTCTGTAGATTAGGTAAAAATGAACGAACTGAAAGAGGGACTACAATTGGAGAAAAACATCTGGACGAATAAATATTTTGCAGTAATCTTGGCAGTTATCGCCTGTTTACTATGGGGTAGCGCTTTTCCTGTATTAAAGCTTACCTACGCTGAACTGAACCTAAGGCCAGACGATGTTGCAAGCAGGGTACTTCTTGCTGGCGCAAGGTTTTTCCTTGCTTCAGTCATGACTTTTTTGGTGGTTAAATTCGGGATGAAAAGTCGCCTCTCGATTGGCAAAAAGTGGCTTTTGCCACTGATAGTTCTTGGTATTTTTCAAACAGGGTTGCAATACTTTTTCTTTTATAATGGTATAGCTCATGTAAGCGGCGTAAAATCAGCAATCTTAAGTTCAATGGGCAATTTTTTTGTGGTGCTAGCAGCACACTTTATATACAAGAATGATCGTTTAAACATCGCTAAAGTTTTCGGCCTCTTAACTGGCTTTTTAGGGATTATTCTCGTGAACAGAAATCCTGAAGGAGGCGGAATCAATTGGAACTTTAGGCTTGTTGGTGAAGGGTTTATGATCTTTTCAGGATTAACCAGTACAATCGGCACCTTTAGTGCTAAAAAGCTGACTAGCAACTTAAATCCGGTGCTAGTCAATGCCTACCAGCTGCTCTTTGGCTCGTTGCTACTTATTGCTGTTGGTCTTCCAAAAGGTATCCAGCCACATATCACCTTTACACCGGTATTTTGGGGTCTTTTACTTTATTCAGCATTTCTATCAGCTACAGCATTTTCAATTTGGTATAATCTCTTAAAATACAATAAAGCTGGGGAGATAACGATCTATAGATTTATGATTCCGATTTCAGGTTCGCTTCTATCTGCACTGCTGATCCCAGGCGAAAGGCTTACATCTGGCATTATTATCGCTCTAATTTTGGTCGCTCTTGGAATTGCAGCAGTAAATTACTTTGGTAGAAACAAAGCTACTACCTCAGAAACTTAAAATAAAGGCAAAAGAGATTATTGCTTAGATCTCTTTTGCCTTTAACTTATTTATCTATAATTATAACCACTTGTTCGAGGTACCAAAGACTCCTCGCAAGTTTGTGCATTAATAAAATAAGGTTTTTGGGCTTAATCGACAATGAGCTTTTAGAGATGAAGTAGGGCTATCTAATATTGGGTAGCATAAAATCTAGCCCTTGATCGTTTTTAAGAGGTTAATTAGACTTGTGTATTCAAAGACTAAAAGGTTTTTGTAATTTGGGGAGCGCAAAACCAGACTAGTTCGTCTAATAGGTGGAGACGCACTAAACAGGAGGTAGATCAATGTATTCTTTGCAAACAAAAAAGCTATCTAGAGAGCAATTAGAAAAAGAAATACAGCGTTTGATAGACCTCTATGGGGAGGATGTTTTGAGGACATCCTATATGTATTTAAAGGATCTTCAAAAGGCTGAAGATGTCTTTCAAGAAGTCTTTATTAAGGTTTTTAATAAGTACGAGACCTTTCAAGGCAAGTCTAGTGAAAAGACTTGGATCATACAGATTACGATCAATTTATGTAAGGACACGCTCCGCAGTTCTTGGTTAAAACGTGCGTTATTAACAGATAAATCTGCCATTCAAGATGCTTTAGATTGGTCCCCATCTACAGAAAGTCAAGTTGTACAAAGCGTTGAAAACAAACTCTTGTTTTCAGAAGTATTAAATTTACCTACAGTATTTAAAGACGTAGTTTTACTTTACTACTACCATAGCTATGATACGAAAGAGATTAGCGCAATCTTAAAGATTAAAGAGGGGACTGTTAGGAGCAGGCTCTATCGGGCAAGGAAAATACTCAAAGATAAACTAGAAGGGAGGATTGATTTTGATGGCTCATATGAAAGACTTTAGGGAAATCGCCGATAAAAACATGGAAGGGATTAAGGTAAACTCTCAGCTTAGAGCAAAAACTTTAGCAAAATTGCACGAAAAACCTTCTTCCACGCGCTTTCTAGTCCCTGTTATCGCTGCAGCATCTCTTGTGCTTATTCTAGGGATTGCCTTTTGGCCTAAAAGCTCACCACTTTTTCCTGAGGGGAATCTAAAGGAGCCACAGCCTCTGCTATATCCTGAAGAGCCAAACATGATTCTTTCTGAGCCAAGAATCACTCCTCTTAGAATTAATGATAAGGGGACTTGGAGTTTAGATACGGCTACTGAGGCAAAAGAGAATTTTGGTGAGTCTTTTCTTATGCCAAGCTTAGTACCACAAGGCTTTGTCTTAGAATCTATACAGGCCTCAGGTAAATTCAACGAGACTGACCGAATTGTACTAAACTATTTAGAAAGCAATCGAGAAGATGGAGTTAGAGTTGATAGCAGAGAAAGAAGATTTCAGGTTATCCAAGAAAAAGTCGCTTCACCTTGGGAGGTTGTAGGCTTTGATGTTGTAGATTTAGAAGGATATGTGGGTTTTTTAAGCCCAGATGAAGACGAAAATAATGAGCTGCATTTTTTTAACGAAAACACTCACTACTTGATAGTTGGAGCGTTAGAAAAAGATGAATTAATAGAGATTGCAAATAGTATGATTACAGAATAAGCAGACTAATAATTTTAGGGAGGCTCTTAGAGTGGTTAAGAAATTGTCGTTTTTACTTTCACTTTTATTACTCGCTTTAACCCCTATATACGCCTTAAATAGAGCAGACTATCTAGAACCTATAGATATTAAAAACTTGGGCTATGACAAGCTAGAGCTGTATTACAGGCACAAAGAGATAGACCGCTTTGTTTTTAGAGATCAGAACAAAGAGATCGAAGATCGAGGATTCAGTGTAACTTACACAGGACCAATCACAGATGGTATTGAAATTGGTATCATACCTTATAATACCGAAAATGCAGAGTTCTTGTATAATGCCCTAGGGAGAGAAGGCATTAAGGTTGTAGAAGGAAACCAAGCTGTTTTATTTACCCAAGCTCAAGGAGAGGCAGTAAAAGCCTTTGCACCGCAAGATGGAGATATCTTGGATGGTATGCTTGAAAAACAGCATGAAATAAATGAATTTTTAATTAGTAATGGAGAAAATTTATCTCAAAGAGGCATTAACGTGACCTATACCAAGGCTAAAGGGGACAAAGTTGAGATTGGTATGATACCTTACACTAAAGAAAATGCAGATTATCTAAAAGATATTTTTGGTGATGAAATTAGAGTAATTGCAGGGACAAACCTTGTTCATGCTACGATAAGTGATGCTGCACCTTCTAGTTTAGAGGTAGCATTACAAAAAGCTGGGTTTTGCTTGAGCTCAGAAACAGCTTTAACAGCTCTGGTAGGAACCATTTTCATGCTATTTTTAATTATAAAACGCAACAAGACAAGCAAAAGTTTCGGATAAAAAAAGAGGCGGATCCATGATGAACTGAGACCCAGTATGTAGACAAGTAAAAAAGGCCTTTGTGTTT
>JAQVYS010000068.1 GCA_028708605.1 Bacillota bacterium | reverse complement strand
AGAACCATTCTATACTAAAAGTGGAGATAAAAAAGCTGGTTCTGTATTCCCTTTAGAGCCTTTAGCTACAGACCAGACAGATAGTGAGTTTCTTGTGAAGGTAAAACCTGAGCTGATTGAAAAGGCAGGGCAAGAAAACAGTGATAGTTCTATTCTAAAAGGTCTATCTTTGTCTGAGAAAGGCGTAGAAAAGCTAAATTTGGAGGATGTGTCTAATGACGAGGATCTTAATTTCTCTGTAAGTTTTTTTGATAATCTAAAAGTATTTAGTGAAGTCGATAGATCGGAAAGTAGTGCTTTAGAGAGTTTAGAAAGGGAACTAGACCCTGATGTAGTTTCTTGTGATGAGTTTTTTGAGGTGATTGCAGACAAGCTCGCTTACAAACCCTTAGAAGAGCAGTCGTTGAAAATAAAGTTGTATCCTAGAGAACTAGGTGAGATGAAAATTGCCTTAACTGTAAAGGCTGAAGTGGTAGAGATGAAACTAGAGGTAGAAAACCCTCTTAGCCAAAAACTAATTGAGGAGCAGCTTCCTGTTCTAAAAAAAGCCTTAGAAAGTCAAGGTTTGCAGCTAGGTGAGTTTAGTCTTGGGACAAACCTCTTTAACCATCAAGGCACAAACTACACTAGGCTTGAATTAGCTAGCGAGTTTTCAGAGCTTGTTAGCATAAATGGTAGATCAGAGATGGGAAACAGTACTTCAAGCGAGCCACTTGGAGCTACTAACAAGTTAAAAGATGGTCTTGTAGACTATCGTGTTTAAAAAAGGTAGGTGAGTTAAATGCGAGTTGAAAACCAACTAGTAAGTTCTGCTACTTCCCAAAAAATTGTAGATGACAGAAATGTACTTGGCAAAGATGATTTTCTAAAGCTTCTCATCACCCAACTTCGATACCAAGATCCAACTAACCCAGTAGATGATCGTGAGTTTGTTGCCCAGATGGCACAATTTAGCTCTTTAGAGCAAATGCAAAACCTAAACATCCTTGTTGAGCAGTATGTAGGAAGTCAGCAAGCATCTTTGATGTTTGCTCAAGCAACTAACCTCATAGGCCTCACTGTAAAGGTGGACGATGGCGATGGTTCCTTTAGCGAGGGGTTAGTTGAATCTGTAAGATTTTCTCCTTTAGGAGCAGTCATCATTGTTGATGGAAGGGATTATCAATTAGCTGATCTGCTTGAGGTCAGCAAGTAGGTGAGAGATGTGAACCCGATTATCAAGACTAAAATTACGCCTCTTATTTCTAATTTACAACAGACGCCTAAGAAGGTAGCCAAAGATAGCTTTGCGAGTGTTTTAGAAAAAGCTTTGAATGAGGAGGTCAAATTTTCCAGACACGCTTTATTAAGACTTGAAAACCGAGAGTTAAATCCTAACGAAACACAGATCAAAAGACTTAACGAAGGCGTTTTGCTAGCAAAAAACAAAGGCAGCCAGAACACTTTAGTGTTAGTTGATGATTTAGCTTTTATAGTGAGTGTAAAAAACAATACGGTCGTTACAGCTTTATCTGGAAAAGAAACAACAAGTAAAGTTTTTACGCAGATTGACAGTACGGTAATAAACTAAAAAAGCGGGTCCTAATAAGGACGCTTTATGCCGTGGATCGACAGAAGCGGCATGAATGGAGGAAAAACAAATGATGCGTTCACTTTACTCAGGCGTTACAGGCTTGAGAACCCATCAAACTAAAATGGATGTCATTGGCAATAACATAGCTAATGTTAATACTATTGGTTTTAAAGGTTCACGTGTTACTTTTCAAGAGGTTCTGACTCAGACTTTGAGAGGTGCCACTGCACCTCAAGGAGATAAGGGCGGAATTAATCCTATGCAAGTAGGTCTTGGTGTTGGCCTTGGTTCTGTAGAAGCTATCCACTCACCGGGAAACCTTCAAGGCACAAGTAATACTTCAGACTTAGCTTTGGAAGGGGACGGTTTCTTTGTCGTTTCGGATGGCAATAAAAATTACTACACGAGAGCTGGAGCCTTCACTCTAGATGATAATGCTAAGTTGGTCGCTGGCAACACAGGTATGACAGTTATGGGTTGGATGGCTTCTAACGGTAGAATCGATCAAAACAGACCGCTTGAAAGACTCGAAATAGTTAAAGGAGACACAATTGAACCAGTAGCAACTACTAAAGTTAATTATTCTGGTAACTTAAATGCTGATAGTACAGGAAAGTTTGAATTAAAATCTAACCCATGGGTCTTAACAAATGGGTCTAATACAGCAAGGCTTAACATGGCTCTTGAACCAACTGGTGATTTTAACGAATATCGTTTTGTAATCTCGGCTGTATCGGGCAGGATTACAAACTCAGGTGGACGAGTAACTCCAAATATCACAGGTTCGATTCAGCTAAAAAGCGATGGTTCAATTGATAATATAGGCTTAGACTCAGCAGACACTTTCACTATTAGTGCTAGTGATGATCCTGCCTCACAAATAGGAGATCTTGTTATCGATCCGACTGATGTGAGCGCTCTTTTTTCAGTAGGAACAGACAAGCTAGCACTTGTCGATTTTGGTTATGTTCCGAATGATCCAGCTGTGACTGCGATTCAAGTTATTGACTCTCAAGGAAATGAACATGAACTGACAATGAAGTTTACAAAGCTTGGCAATAATCAGTGGCGGTGGGAGATCGACGCACCGAATCTAGAGGTTTTGGGTGTTTCAAATGGTGAGATAACCTTTAATTCTGGAGGTACAGTCCAGAATGTAACCTATCTAAATCCTGATCGTACAATAGGAACCTTCTCTGCAATGCGTTTTGGAGTACCAGGAGATCCTGATCCTTTAGTGATTGAAACCGCCTTTGATAAACTCTCTCAATTTGCCCAGGAAACAGATCTGAAGAGAGATCAAAACGGTTTTAAAGCGGGGACCTTAGATAACTATTTAGTTGACACCAGAGGGGTTGTTACTGGCATTTACTCTAACGGCTTAAACAGAGCAATAGGCCAGATTGCTATAGCAAATTTTGCAAACCCTACTGGCCTTTTAAGAGCACCAGGGACACTTTTTGAGGAGTCTTCTAACTCAGGTGCAGCTCAAGTAGGAGCAGCCGGTACAGGTGGGAGAGGTTCGATTAAACCATCTACTTTAGAGATGTCAAACGTGGATTTATCCCAAGAATTTACAGAGATGATTATTACTCAAAGAGGTTTTCAAGCTAATTCTCGCATTATTACAACCAGTGATGAAATGCTTCAAGAGATAGTAAATCTTCGTAGATAAAACTATGCGGCCTGGATTCCAGGCCGCCTGACTGATCTAATCTGGAGGCGAATGTATGATTAAGCTTACTAAACTTGACGGTAAGACTTTTTATCTAAACTCTTTGCTGATAGAGACTATTGAAGCGACACCAGATACAATGATCACCTATGCAGGTGGGAAAAAAACCATTGTTCAAGAGGACGCAGCGGAAGTAGCCAAGAGAATTCAAACTATTAGACGCAATATTAAAATGCTTAATGTTTAGGGGGTGAAAATCTTGGATTTTGGGACTATAGTAGGTTTGGTTTTTGGCTGGGCAGTTGTTATTTTGGCGGTTATGATGGAGCCTCGAAGTTCTGGCTTATTCATACATATTCCGTCTATGTTGATTACATTTGGAGGAACAATCGCCGCTACAATAGCTAATTTTCCAGTTAAGGATCTAGCTAGATTACCAAAGATTATGTCTGTTGCGCTTAGAGAAGATGCTTATAACCCCAAAGAGGTTATTGCATCATTAGTGCATTTGGCCGAAAAGGCTAGGAGAGAAGGCTTGTTAGCTTTAGAAGACGATCTTCAAAATGAAAATGATGAGTTTCTCAAAAAGGGAATTCAATTAGTTGTAGATGGAACTGATCCGGATTTGGTAAGAAGCATCTTAGAGATTGAGATCTCTTATCTCGAAGAAAGGCATCAGCTTGGACAAAGTATCTTTAAGTACATGGCAAGTGTTGCTCCTGCTTTTGGTATGATTGGTACCTTAATAGGTTTAATCCAGATGCTCACTACTCTAGAAAATCCCGATGCAATTGCATCTGCAATGGGTGTTGCTTTAATTACTACGTTATATGGTTCTTTACTTGCAAACATTGTGTGTACTCCCCTTGCAGGAAAGCTTGGCATTCGCTCTAGAAATGAAGTGCTCTTAAAAGAGCTGATGGTAGAGGGAATCTTATCTTTACAAGCTGGCGAAAATCCACGTATAGTGGAGGAAAAACTCAAGTCTTTCTTGTCACCCCAAAATCGCAATAATCTGCAAGAGGTTAAGAGAGACCAAGAGCAGGTGATGCGCAGTGCTTCGTAAGAGAAAGCCTCGGGAAGAAAACAGAGGATCACCTGACTATATGACCACCTGGGGCGATATGATGAGTTTGCTCCTATGCTTTTTTATCCTCTTGTACAGTTTCTCGTCTGTCGATGCTCAAAAGTTTAGAGCGATAATGTCAGCTTTCCAGGGCATGTCAGGAATTTTAGACAATGGACAAAGTCTAGTTCCAGAAGGAGATATGCTTGATTCTTCGTCACCATTTAGTGATTTAGTGACAGATGAAAGCTATGGTCAGCTTCAAAGTCTTGAGACACTTGCTGTTAAGGTCGCTGAACTGTTAGAAAGTGAAGGCTTTGCTGAAGAGGTAGAACTCACTCTTGAAGACCGTGGGTTGGTGATGCGCTTTAAGGACGTTGTTCTCTTTGATATTGGTTCAGATGCATTAAAGGAAGAACCAAAAGAACTCCTAAAAAAACTTAGCGTAATCTTAGAAAAAGTACCTTTACCAATTCGTATTGAAGGCCACACAGACAATGTTCCGATTAATAATGTTAGATTTCCGTCGAACTGGGAGCTGTCGGTTGGAAGGGCTGTTAAGGTGGTGCGGTTTTTAATAGAAGAAGGGGCTTTAGATTCTGACAGGCTTTCAGCTTTAGGTTATGGTGAATATAGGCCTTTAGAGACCAATGATACCTTAGCTGGTAGAGCAAGAAATCGCAGGGTAGATATTGTAGTTTTGAACCCCTCACTAGCTGAAAGTGAGCCTGGGGCTGCTTGGCTTGATGAGTTAAACAAGACTTATATAGTAAATACGGCACGAGGAGATGAATTAGGTGGCTGAAAAAGGCAAGATTGTTGTAGATGGAAAATTTGTAGTTCTCTTAGTAGCTTTGGTTATTCTGGCTACATCTGGTAGTGCTCTGCTCACTAGTCGCCTACTTGCCCAGCCTAATGTAGATGGACTGATAGATAAAGATCCAGAATTTGGTCCTAGAGTGGAGTTCGATACGATCGTAGTCAATCTTAAGACTAATGGCAATCGCTCAAACCAATATCTTCGTCTAAAAATGACTGTAGAATTTAACACTGAAAAGATTCCAACTGAATTTGAAAACTATAAAACAGTCCTGCAGGATAAAACCATCGAGATACTCAGAAACAAAACCGCAGAGGACCTTGTAGGTGGGGATGGACAGGTCCTGCTTAGACAGGAGATTCGCAAAGCTTTTAATGAAATTTTGCCAAACGATCCTGTAATGAGTGTTTATTTCACAGAGTTTTTGATTTCCTAGTAGTTAGGTGGTGAGTTAAATGAATGAGATACTTACACAGCAGGAACTCGATGCCCTATTATCAGGTGTCAAAAAGACTGTTACAGGTAAATCCAAAAAAATAAAACGTTATGACTTTAAACATCCAGATAAATTCTCCAAAGATCATATTCGCACATTACAGATGTTACATGAAAACTTGGCAAGGCTTTGGTCTTCATCAATGTCAGCTCACCTAAGGGCGCAGGTTCACATCGAAGTAGTTTCTCTTGAACAGACAAGTTATGAAGAATTTGTTAACAGTCTTCCTAATCCTACAGTCTTCGCTGCAATATCACTTGAGCCGCTGCATGGGCATATGATCTGGGAGTTAAGTCCAGATATCAGTATAAGTATAGTTGAACGATTGTTAGGAGGACTAGGCGACTTTACTGATCACTTGCGCCAATTAACTGAAATCGAACTGACAGTAATCGAGAATATGATAGAAAAGTTAACTCCCGATATCCATACTGCTTGGATCAATATGCTTAGCGTAAAACCAGAGCTAGTCAGTATCGAATCAAATCCTCAGTATAGTCATATTGCTCCACCAACTGAAATGGTTGTTGCAGTAAGCATGGAGATGACCTTAAACGGTAAAGTTGGCTCGATGAATATCTGTTTACCGTATACTCTGTTAGAACACGCCATACCAAGGCTTAGTGCGCAGTACTGGTTTGCAACAGATAAAAAAGGTAATGACGAATCGGCTATGCGTCAGATAAAGGATCTCCTAAAACCAACACTTTTTGAGTTGACTCTTGAACTAGGAAAGGTTGATATTTCTGTAAATCAAGTGCTTGATATGGAAGTTGGAGATGTTTTAACTTTAGAAACGCAAATTTCAGCTCCCTTAGTTGTAAAGATAAATGGCAAGAGGAAGTTTATAGGAAAACCAGGACTCCTTGGCAAAAAACTTGGTGTAGAAATTTTAGATGTAGTTTTAGATGGGGGTAAACAAAATGAGTGACCACCTTTTATCTCAAGAACAAATCGATGCTCTTGTAGAGGCAGAAAAAACTAAAGAGAAAAAACTAGAAAAAGACCTACCTAAAGACACCAGTCGGGTCTCTAGAGAGGCGCAAAGGCTTTTTAGAGAATTAGAACCTAAACTAGGGGAAGCGCTTGCTCTTCTTACAGGTAGTCGTGCCTCTACGGCTTGCTTAAGCCTAGATATTAAGGAAGCCACTGATCTTGGCGACCTGAGGTATTTGATTAGCCTTGGAAGTACAGAAAGCAATGTGGATGTCCTAGTCTATGTTGATGAAGATGCAGCCGCTAGTATTCTTAGGCAAATATCAGAACAACCAGATCAAACCGAACTTTTTGCTCAAGCTAATATGGAAGTTTTTGGTAAAGCAATTGAAGTTTTAGAAAATGAGTTTTCTAAACAGGTTTCAGTTTTGACTAATAGACACTTTACACTTTCATTAGCTCTTCCAAAAGGACTTAGCAACCTACAGGAGTTTTTAGATCCGATGAAAGATTATCTTGTGTTAGAATACACACTCGAATGGAATGAAGTCGAGGTAGGAATGCTAGGTTTTATCCTGAAAAACGATGATCTCCCAAGTATCTTTACTAAGGATGTGGAAGGTGAAGTTGCCCCGAGCATCGATGCATTAATACAAGAAAGTATGGAAGGTCAAGATACTGACATTTTTTCGCATTTTATGGATGATTTTGAAGAACCAGAGCAACAGACAGATGAGATTATAGTACAGCCTGTTCAGTTTGGTAATCTCAAGGGCAAAACTGCCAATGATTCAACTAAAGAAAGTAACTTAGAGATTATCTTAGATTTACCTGTTACCATAACTGTTGAATTAGGGAGAACGAGTAGAACCCTAGAAGATATTTTAAACCTCAAACCAGGCTCTGTAGTAGAGTTAGACCGCCTTGCTGGAGAACCTGTGGATATTCTTGCAAATGGTGTATTTGTAGCAAAAGGTGAAGTAGTGGTGATTGATGAGACCTTTGGTGTTAAGATAACTGAAATAGCTAGCAGAAAGCAAAGATTAAGTAGAATAAAGTAAGAGGGGACTAGATATGGATCTTACGTATATACTGACATGGTTCGGTGCAACTATCGGTGTTGTTGGGCTAATTTATCTGCTCTATTTTGTGGTAAGTAAAAAGATTCCCCAAAGAAACCGCGACTTAGAAATCCTTGAAGCGTTGCAGCTTGGAAACAGACAAAGTATCTATCTTGTTCGCGTCAAAAACCGCATACTCACTATAGGTATTACAGGGAGTGGAATGCAGGTTCTTAGTCAATTTGACGAAGCAAGTAAAGAGGAAAAGAGTCCATCTATTTACGAAGCGACGCCAAGGTTAGGGAAGGAGAAGTAAAAAATACGTGAAAAAAAGCCTAACGTTATTTCTTGCTCTCGCCTTATTGACAATGCCGATTCCTGCACTTGCTGACAACACCCCTCTTCCGTCACTGACAATTTCTTTAGGACAAGCTGAAAGCAACGAGGAAGTAGCATCGACTCTGACACTTGTAATATTGCTTACGATCCTATCTTTAGCACCTTCAATTTTAATTCTAGCTACAGCTTTTACACGCATTATTATTGTTCTTTCGCTTCTTCGCAATGCAATCGGTCTCCAACAGATACCACCAAATCAAGTTTTGATTGGTCTTGCACTTTTTTTAACTTTTTTTGTAATGGCACCGGTTTTTGTAGAGGTTAATGCAGATGCGATTCAGCCGTACTTAAACGAGGAAATTGGCTTTGAACAAGCAATTAAAACATCCCTTAACCCAATAAGGGAGTACATGCGTAGTCAAACTAGAAAAAGCGATCTAGATTTATTTATACAGCTGCATGGGCAAAGCGAGGTAGCAGATGCTAAACAGATACCAGACTATGTACTTATGCCAGCATACTTGATCAGCGAGTTAAAAACAGCTTTTCAAATGGGCTTTATTCTCTTTGTCCCCTTTTTAGTTATTGATATGGTCGTTGCCAGTATTTTAATGTCTATGGGAATGATGATGCTTCCTCCTGTTATGATCTCGTTACCTTTTAAGGTTCTACTTTTTGTAATGGTAGATGGCTGGAGCATTATTACGCGCTCACTGATACTCAGCTTTAGATAGGAGAAAAATTATGAATGAGGCTGTTATCCTTGAAATCGGTAAAGATGCAGTACTAACTGCCCTTAGTATGGCAGCTCCTGCGCTTATTGTTGGGTTAATCGTTGGTCTTGTAATAAGTGTCTTTCAGGCAGCAACCCAGATCCAAGAGCAGACATTAACTTTTGTACCAAAGATCGTAGCGATTCTACTTACACTTGTAATCTTTGGACCATGGATGCTCCGAGTTGGAAGATCCTTTGCACAAAGACTCTTACTAAATCTTCATACGTTTATAGGTTAGGGTGTGATTGAGTGCTTGATCTAGCTGAAGTTGGTCTTAGTATATTGGTAACAATGGCTAGAGTTAGCGGAGTTTTTGTAGCCACACCGATTTTTTCTAGCCCTAATCTTCCAGCAGTATTTAAAATCGGCCTAATACTGAGTCTCTCATTTATTTTATATCCATTTTTAGGTGGAGTAAGCTTTGTAATGGAGCTGTCTCTTTTAGGCTTTGTAGGTCTTCTGGCTAAGGAGTTATTAGTAGGGATTGTCTTAGGAGTTTTAGTAAATCTGTTTTTTAGTATTTTCCAGATAGCAGGAGAGCTTATTGATATGCCAATTGGCTTTGGTGTAGTAAACTTTTTAGATCCTAATATGGGTGGACAGGTACCACTTATGGGAAGAGTCCATTACATTCTGGTTGTACTTACTGTACTTGCAATTAATGGTCATCATTTGATGATTAGAGCACTTGCACACAGTTATGAGCTTGTGCCACTAGGTCATTTTGCGATATCTCAAAAAGGTGTAGAGCAATATCTTTATTGGTTTTCAGAGACCTTTTTAGTAGCAGTTAGCCTTGCTATGCCAGTTATCGCTGCCATTTTCCTCGTTGACATTGGACTAGGTCTCCTAAATAGAGCTGTTCCTCAAATAAACGTATTTATTGTAGGCTTTCCTGTTAAAATCGGTGTTGGTCTAGCTGTAGTAGCTTTAGGGCTCCCATTTTATTTACAGATAGTAAAAAGGCTATTTAGCTCAAATGGTTCTTTAATAGAAGCTCTAATAGGCATCTTAAAAACCATCGGATAGGAGCTCTTATATGGACAAATTAAGACTGTCGTTTAAAGTTAATCTGCAGTTTTTTGCTGGAGAAAAAACCGAGCCTGCAACAAGTAAAAAGAGACGTGATGTTAGGAAAAAAGGCCAGGTCTTTAAGAGCCAGGATTTAGTAGTTGCTGTCTCGATTCTAGTCGCCTTTACCATTTTGCCAAAGTACTTAGAGCTAATTAGAGGTTATGCTTTAAATTTTATGGCAAGCTCACTTGTCGTTGAAAAAGTAGATCAGTTTACGTTTGAGGGACTATCAAATCTTTTTTTTAAATGCGTTATTGCAGTGATACTCTTTGCAGTGCCATTAATGTTAGCTATTTTACTTTTAGGTGTGGCTATAAACCTTCTTCAAACAGGTCTATTAAATGTTCCGGATCTTTTAAAACCAAAGTTTGAACGGATCAACCCTCTTCAAGGCTTTAAGAGAATGTTTTCTAAAAGAGCTCTAGCAAACCTTGTAAAGTCACTACTTAAAGTTTTGGTTATTGGCTATATTGCTTATAGCGCTTTAGTAGCGAATGTATCAAGGGTTCTTAGTTTAGGCCAAGTGAGCCTTGGAGATGCTTTTTATTTAATAGTGGACTCCATTTCAGATATCGGGATTAAAATTGGGTCGTTGCTACTAATAGTTGGCATAGCAGATCTCTTTTACCAGTGGTGGGAGTTCGAAAAGTCAATCCGTATGAGTAAACAGGAGATTAAAGAGGAGTATAAGCAAACAGAAGGTGACCCCCAGATTAAGGCTAAGATTCGCTCAAAACAAAGACAGATCGCAAGAGCACGCATGATGGAGAAGATTCCTAG
>JAQVYS010000139.1 GCA_028708605.1 Bacillota bacterium | reverse complement strand
ATCTCGGGATCACCATTTAGCCAAGTATTTTCAATAGCATGTCTAATAGATCTTTCTACTTGCACTCCTGTTGCGCCGTGCTGTTTACCAATTTCAGGATAGAGATGTTTAGTTACCGAATGAATTAAACGCCGGTTATTTAAAACTAAAGAAACTGCGGTATTTATGTAGCTATAGCCTTTTAAATTTGATGAGATACCAAAAGTATCTAAGAGCTGCCTTACTAGACTATCAACATCAAATTTCGGCCTATAACAGATTGCTTCGTTTTCTGCAGCAAAAACATCTTTTATGCGTTTTGTAAGCACCGAAAACTCGAAAGGTTTAATTAGGTAGTAAGCTGCTCCTAAATCAGCAACTCTTGATACTATGTGCTCTTGTCCAAATGCCGTAATTACGATTGTTTTTAATTCACTATTTATTTCTTTTAATTGATATAAAACACTAATACCATCTAATATCGGCATAATAATGTCAAGTAGGAGTAGGTCAGGTTTACATATCTCTACTAGATTTAAAGCTGTCTTACCATCACCTGCTTTGCCCACAATCTTAATATCAGACCTTGCTTCATAATACTCTTCAAGCTCATTACACAAGTTTTCGTTGTCATCCGCTATTACCACTTCGATTGGCTTGGACATCAGATTCCCCCCATCTCCGCTCAGTAAGTTAATTCTCGAAGTCTAATAATTATCCTTTATAAGAGCAAGCCCTATGATCCATAGGCTTGCTCTTCAATTCTAAATGCGCCTGCTTCAAGTGCCATCCATTCTGCAAGTGCCCCATATCCTCTTGTAGGATCGTTTACAAACACGTGAGTAATCGCTCCAATTAATTTGCCATTTTGTAAAATCGGAGAACCACTCATACCTTGAACTATGCCGCCCGTTTCCTGCAAGAGACGAGGATCTGTTATGCGGATGACAAAAGACCTATTTGTAGGTTCCCTACGAGCGAAAATTTGATCGATATTGCCACTAAAGGTCTCAAGCTTATTGTCTTCCAAAACTGTAACAATTTCAGCAGGTCCGGTTTGGATTTCGTCATAAAGAGCTAGCTCAACTAAAGGACTATCTAGAGGTGTAGTTAGATTACCATAAATCCCTAAGTTCGTGTTTTTCTCGATAACGCCAAGTGGCGTACCTCCACCACTATCAAACAGTCCCAATTTTTCTCCTGGAGCTCCTCTTTCACCTTTTAATATACCGACAATCCTTGCACTTTGAATTATACCAGTAGTTTCGGTTTCACCATTGCCTATGACATGTCCTAGAGCTGCGAATTTCCTGCCGTCTGCTGTTGCAAACGTCAATGTCCCTACACCCATAACAGGTTCAGCTAAATATATACCTAAAGCACGCTCCCTTTGCCCGTTTTCTCTAGACTCGGCAGGATAGATCTTTGTTTCAAAAGCCCAGCCGTTTCTTATAACGGTTAAAGTTATTTCGCCTTTTTCCGCTGCAAGTCTCTGAAGAGTGGTAGCATCTTTAATTTTTATGCCATCTGCGTACTGAATTACGTCATTAACCTGCAATCCTGCATCTCTGGCTGGCCAGACTTCATTTCCCGAAGCGAGCTTTACTGGGAAAAACCCAGCAATCTTTAAACCGTCACTCTCCAATACAACACCTACAGAGTGGCCACCTAGTCTTAAGTAGGTAGGCTCTAATAGATAGATCTGGGTCTTTTTTATGGGAATAATCCCTAGGAAATTTAACGTTAAACTGTTTTCTCCTGGCTCTAGTGTTAAGTGTTCAGCTTCCCAGTGGATGTTTTCTCCGCTAAGAACAAAAAAACGTGGCAATTTGATTGGATTTTTCTCGCCCATTAAGATGATCTGTCCTGGAAATAGGTAGGCTGAAAATCCAACATAAGCCACAAAAAGAAAGAGAAAAACTAAGATTATGGAGATTTTCTTTTTTTGACTATGCAATACCGTTCTACCCCCTTCTCTAGACTTTCTTGAGAAGGCAAAAGGTATACAGGTAAAACAAAGCCCTAAAGCAAATTGTAGTAATCACTAAGATGATTTACATATGTCTTTATGTATAAAAAAACCCCGGACTAGCCGGGGTCATTTTTTTCTCAATTATTTATGAGATTCGTAGCAATCGGAGCAATATACTGGTCTGGTACCATTAGGTTTGAAAGGAACTTTAGTTTCCACACCGCAATCTGCACACACTGCATCATATAATTTTCTTTCGCCTCTGCCACCTGCATTATTTCTTTGTGCTTTGTTGGCTTTGCGACACTCTGGACAACGGGTTGGCTTGTTCTCAAAGCCTTTTGTGGCATAGAATTCTTTTTCACCTGCAGTAAAGACAAATTCCTTACCACAATCACGACAGACTAGATTTTCGTCCTGGTACATTAAGTTACCTCCTGGCGGTTTGGAAACCGATTAAAGAATTTTACTCATCATTGAGCATGATTTGATTATAGTCTACAAAAGACAAGAAAGCAAGACTTAACTTTTAGAAAAATACAATTCTTTTTTATCCACTATATAAAAGTAACTGCAATCACACCTGTAATATACAAGAAATACCTTCTACAAAACAC
>JAQVYS010000067.1 GCA_028708605.1 Bacillota bacterium | reverse complement strand
TTCGACAGTTAGATCCTAAGATCACAAGCTCAAGAAAACTAAATGTGTTCTTATATCAACTAGGCTTTTCTGATGCGCTTCCTCCAGATAGTCATTACCAGACACTTAGATGGCTCTCAAGTCTTGGGCTAAGAACTAATCTAGAGACTCGAATCTTTGAGAATATCGAGGAAGTGAATGACTTCATTTTGTACTGGCAAGAAAATCGCGACTCACTTCCCTATGAAATTGATGGCATAGTAGTTAAAGTTGATTCAAGAATGCAGCAGGAAATCCTAGGTAACACGGCAAAATCTCCGAGATGGGCAATTGCTTACAAGTTTCCCGCAGTACAAAAAGTAACTAAGCTTACTGATATAATTGTACAAGTTGGCAGAACTGGAACTGTCACACCTCTAGCTATTTTAGAACCTGTTTTTATCGCAGGCTCTACGGTTTCACGTGCCAGTTTGCACAATGAGGATAATGTCAACAATAAAGATATTCGGATTGGGGACACTGTTGTTGTGCAAAAGGCTGGTGATGTAATCCCCGAGGTAGTACGCTCAGTTGCCGAGCTTAGAGATGGCAGTGAGAAGATTTTTAGAATGCCTAGTAATTGCCCGGCATGTGGCTCGAGGCTTGTTCGTGAAGAAGGTGAGGCAGCATGGCGATGCGATAGTGTCAGCTGTCCAGCACAGTTAATTGAAGGTCTGGTTCATTTTGCTTCTCGAGATGCTTTAGATATTGAAGGAATGGGTCCTGCAGTTGTAATCCAGTTAGTGGAAGCTGACCTTGTTAAAGATCCCGCAGATATTTTTAAACTCACCAAAGAAGAAATGCTTAAACTTGAGCGCTTCGGTGAGAAATCTGCTTCTAAGTTGCTGGAAAATATCGAAAAAGCTAAAGGTAGAGGGCTTGGGAGACTACTTACTGCTCTTGGGATCTTCCATGTTGGTAGTCAAACTGCCTCAAGTTTAGCTGAGCATTATGGGTCTATCAGCAGACTTGCATCTGCAACTGAAGCTGAATTAGCGCTACTTCCAGATATTGGCCCTACAATCGCATCTTCAATCTTTAAGTTTTTTAACAACGAGAAAAACAAAGAATTAATTGAGGAGCTAAAAGATCTTGGCATTAGAATGGATGAGGAGTTACAGTTAAGAGGAGATGCTTTTTTAGGCAAGACCTTTGTTGTCACAGGGTCTTTGAGTCAGTTTAGCAGAAAAGAAGCTAAAGATGCCATTATATCCCTTGGAGGCAAAGCTACCGAGAGTGTGAGTAAAAACACAGATTACGTTGTAGCAGGTGAAAAACCCGGCTCTAAGCTTGATAAAGCACAGGAGCTTGGTATAACCATAATTGATGAAAAGCAGTTTACTGATTTATTGGAAAAAGGAGGTTTTAAAAAGTGAGCACTATTGACAGAAAAACTGTCTACCGTGTGGCAGATCTAGCTAGACTCTATCTAACCGATGATGAAATAGAGCAAATGACAGTATCCTTAAACAAGATTTTAGAATTTGAAGAGCAACTAAAGGGTGTCAATACAGATAATGTTGAACCTATGGCACAAGCAGTACCAGGTGTAAATGTTATGCGAGAGGATGTAGTAGAAAATTCGCTTCCTCTAAGAGAAGTAATGCTCAATGCTCCCGACGAAGTAGAAGGCTTCTTTAGGGTGCCACGCATCATAGAAAAAGACTAGGGAGGGTGGGTTATTTGGAGATATTAAATAGATCAGCACTTGAACTGCGCGATCTTTTAGACAAAAGAGAGATTTCAAGTAGAGATATTGTTGAAGCTTATATTAAGAGAATTGAGGCGGTAGAACCTAGAGTTAATAGCTTTGTAACACTTACCTTAGAAGAGGCACTTAAAGATGCCGATAGAGCTGACGAAATGATTAAAAACAACACACAAACAGTATTAACGGGCATTCCTATTGCCCTTAAAGATAACATGAGTACTTATCATGTCAAAACTACCTGCTGCTCGAAGATGTTAGAAAATTACCTACCACCATTTGACGCAACTGTAGTAAAATTGGTCAAAGAAGCAGGTATGCCAATTCTTGGCAAGACTAATATGGACGAATTTGCTATGGGGTCTTCGACAGAAACCTCTTATTTTGGACCTACTAAAAATCCTTGGAATTTAGACTATGTACCAGGAGGGTCTTCAGGTGGTTCTGCTGCTAGTGTTGCAGCTAGAGAAACTCCGTTTTCGCTTGGCTCAGATACAGGTGGTTCAATTAGGCAACCAGCTGCTTTTAATGGTATTGTAGGTATCAAACCTACTTACGGTTTAGTGTCTCGCTATGGTGTTTTGCCATTTGCTTCTTCGTTAGATCAGGTGGGTCCTTTCGCAAGGAATGTTGCAGATAGTGCCGCACTTCTTAGCGTACTGGCTAAACACGATAGCTTAGAGACAACTAGCTTAAAAGGGCCAAGACCAGACTATCTTAATGCATTAGGGCGGGATATTAAAGGACTAAAGGTCGGCGTTCCCAAGGAGTTCTTTATTGATGGTTTAAATAAGGAAATAGAGGCTGCAGTTAAAAAAGCTCTTGATGCTTTAAAGGCACTTGGCGCAGAGATCATCGATATCTGTCTACCTCATTCTGATAAGGCGTTAGCTACTTATTATCTAGTCGCTACAGCAGAGTGTAGCTCTAATATGGCACGCTTTGATGGGGTAAGGTTTGGCCATCGCTCAGAAAACGTTAAAGATTCTGTGACCATGTTTAAGCATTCTAGAGCAGAGGGCTTTGGACCAGAGGTTAAAAGGAGAATCATGCTTGGGACCTATGCCTTAAGTGCAGGATATTACGATGCTTATTACCTAAAAGCTCTTAAGGTAAGAAGGCTTATCAAGGAGGATTTTGATCAAGCCTTTAGCCAGGTTGATGTTATAGTTACACCGACAACGCCATCAACAGCTTTTAAGTTTGGAGAGAAGGTTCAAGATCCTGTATCAATGTATCTTTCCGATGTCTTTACTACAACAGCAAATCTAGCTGGCATTCCAGCTCTTAGTATGCCTGCAGGCTTATCATCGAATAATCTGCCAATAGGCGTACAGATCTTTGCACCTAGATTAGGCGAAGAGATTATGCTAAATGCTGCATTTGCTTTAGAAAAGGCGCTTGGTAGTATTGGTCTGCCAACTCTGGAGGTGTAATTGATGCCACTTAATGACTATACTATTGTAATCGGTTTAGAAGTACATGCTGAATTAATGACGAAGTCGAAGCTATTTTGTGGATGTAGTACATCTTTTGGTAGTGAGGCAAACAGTCAAGTTTGCCCAAGATGCTTAGGACTGCCTGGGACTCTACCAGTTTTAAATAAAAAAGCAGTTGAATATGCTGTAAAGGCAGGGTTAGCTTTTGATTGCGATATATCCAAATATAGCAAATTTGATCGAAAAAACTACTTTTACCCAGATTTAAGTAAGGCTTATCAGATCTCCCAATTTGATCAGCCAATCTGTGGTAAAGGTCACGTGGAATTCTACGTCGGCGGGGAGAAAAAGGTCGTAGGTATCAATAGAATTCACTTAGAAGAAGAGGCTGGCAAATCAGTTCACTCAGGTGCAACCATATCTGATAGTGAGTTCTCCCTAGAAGACTACAATCGTTGTGGTATTCCACTTATAGAGATTGTTTCAGAGCCAGATATGCGCTCTCCTGAAGAGGCTAGAATCTATATGGAGACTCTCCGGAACATTCTACGTTATGTTGCAGTCAGCGACTGTAAGATGGAAGAAGGCTCTCTAAGATGTGATGCTAACATTTCTCTTATGCCAAAGGGTGCCACAAAATACGGCACTAGAACAGAGATTAAAAATATGAACTCTTTCAGAGCGGTACAAAAGGCTTTAGAATATGAAGCCCTGAGACATGCAAAGATCTTAGACAGAGGGGAGAAAATTGTACAGGAGACTAGAACTTGGGATGATATCGCAGGAATCACCGCATCAATGAGAAGCAAAGAAGAAGCACATGACTACCGGTACTTTCCAGAACCAGATCTAGTGCCGATCGTTTTAACCGATGAGTTTATAGATGACATTAAAAACGGGCTACCTGAATTACCAGTAGCTAAATTCCACAGGTATGTCGATGAATACGAACTTCCCGAATACGATGCTGAGCTTATTACAGCTGACAAAGATCTTGCCGAATACTTTGAAGCAGTTATCGCCAACTACAAGGATTACAAAGCTGTTTCAAACTGGCTAATGGGAGAGTTTATGAGGCTTGTTAATGAGCAGAGCGTGGAGATTAGTGAGATAAAGGTAAAGCCTGAGGATCTAGCTATGATGTTTACGCTCCAGGAAAAAGGGGTTATTTCTTCAAAAATAGCTAAAACAGTTTTCGAAGAGATGTTTCACTCTGGTAAAGATCCCGAGACTATAGTTAAAGAAAAAGGATTAGTACAGATAAGTGATGCATCCGAAATTGAGAAGATTGTCTTGGATGTGATTGAAAAGAACCCAGGCCCAGTAGCCCAGTATCTAGATGGCAAAGAAAGAGTCTTAGGGTTTTTGGTAGGTCAGGTAATGAAACTAAGTAAAGGCAAAGCTAATCCACAGATGGCAAATGACTATCTAAGAGCAGCTTTAGCTAAAATGGTTAAAAATTAAGAATCGGAAATCTGAGGCCGCTTTTGAGCGGCCTCTTTTGCATATTTATGCATAATTAAAATATGTTTATAATATGTATACACTAATACTTAATACATAGTGCTGTATCTTTATTACCGAAACCTTGACATTTTTATGCTGTCTATAATAAGATAATTAATATCACTCTAGAAGATTTCTAGGGTGGGATTTTTTACATGGAGGTGAAGCGCCGTGAACGAACCCATAGTTAGAGGAGAAAAACCTCGCGTATATCTTATCGATGTCACAAATCGTGATGGGGTCCAGACAGCTAATATAGGTCTGTCAAAGCTACAGAAAACGATGTTAAATCACTATCTCGACAAGATGGGAGTCTTTCAATCTGAGTTTGGTTTTCCAGCATTAGGGCATGAAACAAATTATATTAATGCCAATTTGCAATTAGAAAAGAAAGGTTTCTTTGATAATATCAGACTAGAAGGGTGGGTTAGAGCAACTGTAGAGGATGTGCACAAGGCTCTAAAGCTCACGAAGGTCGAGCATCTGAATTTATCTGTGTCGACATCGCTTATTATGACAATTGGTAAATTCGGGAACAAAATTAACCGCGATGATATCTTAAATATGATGACAGAGGCTGTGGACGCAGCACGTGAGGGCGGTGTAAAATCAATTGGGGTAAACGCTGAAGACGCTTCTCGTACTGCAGCTGAACGTGATGATCAAGGATATGATGAGGATTATTTATTAAAATATGCATTAGCAGCAAAAAAACATGGAGCAGATCGTATTCGTTATTGCGATACTTTAGGATATGATCACACCCAGAGCATATATGATAGTGTGCACATGCTAGCAAAAGAGGTGCAACTACCGATTGAACTTCACTGTCATAATGATACAGGTTATGCTGTAGCAAATTCTGTAGAAGGTGCGATGGGTGCAATTGATGCTGGAGTAGATGCCTACATTAACGTTACAGTTAATGGAATGGGAGAGCGTGCTGGTAATGCCGATTTAGTTTCTGTCATTTTAGCGTTGATAAAATCTCGTGGGCTTAGGACTAAAGACATTTTGGATCCGAAGATCGATCTTACAATGGCATGGAAGATCGCAAATTATATAGCTCGCTCTTTCCATCTGCCTATTCCTATCAATCAAGTTGGTGTAGGTGGTAACGCATTTGCCCATGAGTCTGGTATCCATGCTGATGGAGTCTTAAAAAATCGTAAGAATTACGAGATCTACAGTCCAGAAGAACTGGGAATTCCAGATGAGTTAACACTACAAAGTGGTAGAATTATTACAACCGGAGAGTATGGAGGCCTTAAGGGTCTAAAGCATGTTTATAACAAAATTGGGGTAGAACTGCCAGCTGAAATGGAGCGTAGGATCTTGCATTTAGTGCAGGTAGCTACTGCACATAACCAGTTACCTCTACTACCTGATGAGCTTAGATTTATCGCAGAGTACCCAGATGAGGCTGCTCTTTTAATGACGGTTAATCCCTAAAAAGAAAACTGCTGCACTTTGTTTAGAGCAGCAGTTTCTTTTTTTATGCAGATTACTATAATCTAGAGTAAAGATAATGGCAACAAAGGAAGACTAGCTCTAAAAGGAGAAACATTATTAAAAGAGTGTATTACAGGCAATAGTCTTTGGAAGCAAAGGCTTTCCAGCGAGAATTGGTAGTTTTTTCGAGTAAAGGAGATATAATGAACTATGAAAAAAAGGCCAGGTTTGATGCTGATAATACCGGTATTAACAATACTGGTAGTGATAGTTGGCGCTTTAGTGGTCTTTCTAAAAGGAGATTCTTTTAGGGCAACTAGCACAGACCCTCTTTGGGATGAGGTCATTTCTGGGTCAGGCCTTACCATAATTGGAACAGTTCTTTACTCTAACGGGAATGAGTTCATTCTAGATGTAGTTAGGCAAGACGCCCCTACTCTAAGGGCACCTTCTTTATATCGTGTAGGAGACGATACAAGGATTTGGCAAAAAAACAAATGGCAAAAATTAAACAAGGCTCCTGAAGTAGGAACTGTTTTGTTAATGCACGTCCCCTTTACTCAAGAGCCGACAGGAATCTTTATCGATCATAACTATGAGTTTGTTAAAGGTAGCATAGAGTTCTTTGACAAAAGCAAGGTAGTTATCGCTAAAGAGGCTTATAATCTAGATGCAGCTTATGTTGAAAACAGAGCAAAAGGCAGAGAAACAGGAGCTTTTGCTGTGCTTTATGTCACTGACGGAGAAGTTGAATCCATAGAAATCTGGCCAAGAGAGATTGCAAATATAGCCAATCTTATTACAGAGTCAAGAAAAATCTGGGAAGAAGACGGTTTTATACCTACAGATATTCAAATAACCTGTCATGATGGTTTTGAAATAACTGGCTTTGAATATCCATTTAAGTCCTGTTTAAATGAAGCTAGAAATCTTATCTACACTCTTGAGGGAGAATTCGTTGCAAGCGAAATGTTTTTACCTTTTGATGAGTTTGAGATGCAAATAGAGTTTCGAAAAACAATCTATAGTAGCACATGGGAGAGTAAGAGTCTTGACGAACTAGGACTAGACGAGAGCGATCTAAAGATAGCAGGAAAAGATTATTACAAAGAAACTTACTTCTTCGCAGAAGACCGGCCAGGGTATTTGTTTGCTAAGTCTTGGCAAGAGAGTTTTTACACAGTTTGGAAAGAGGTTGTGCGAGACGATGTCGATTCTTCAAGTGAACAATCTAACTAAATACTTTGGCTCAAGGGAGATTTTTTCAGATCTTTCTTTTGAGATAAGCGCCAAAGAAAAAACAGCCTTAGTTGGTGCAAATGGCTCTGGGAAGACTACACTGTTAAATATTTTAGTTGGTGAGGAAAAAGAAGATGATGGTGATGTTTTTCTAGCCTCGGGCACCTCTTTAGGTTACCTTGCTCAAAACAAAGACTTTACTTTAGATCTGCCACTTTGGGATTTTCTTTCAGAACCTTTAGCACCGATCTACAACTGTGAGAGAGACCTTTTGGAGTTATCACAGAAGATACCAAAGCTAAAAGGTAATGATCTAGAAAGAGCCTTAGATAAGTATAACAAACTCCATCTGTGGTATGAAGCCGAAGACGGCTATAGTGCTAATGCTAGGCTAAGCACCATCTATAATGGGCTTGGCTTTATGGAGTCAGACAAAACACGATCAATTCTAAGCTTTTCTGGTGGCGAAAGAACTAGAGTAGAACTTGCTAGAAAGCTTTTAGAAAAGCCTAATCTTTTAATATTGGATGAGCCAACTAACCACTTAGATGCAAGCACTATCTTGTGGCTCGAGTCATTTTTGAAGTCCTACCCGTATGCAATTTTAGTAGTCTCTCATGATCGGTATTTTTTAGATGAAATAGTTCAAAAAGTGCTGTATCTTAAACAAGGCAGGGTTAGGCTTTATCGAGGTAATTACTCGGACTTTCGTAGCCAACTAGAACAACAAGAAATGGATCTAGACAAAGCCTACACCTTACAACAGGCCTATATTAAAAACCAAAGAAAGCTAATTGATGAAGCAAGAGAAACAGAAAAAGCACAAAAATTCGCTAAGTCTAAGGAGAAGAGGCTGGAAAAGCTGGATCTAATCGAAAAGCCAATTACAAGAGAGACGATGCGTTTTGACTTTCCCTTTGTTGGAAGGTCTGGCAAGATTGCTCTTAGAGCAGATAGTCTAACCTTTAGTTATGATAACACAAAGAAGATAGTAAATAATGCTACCTTTACTATAAACTATGGCGACAGAGTCGCACTGCTTGGGCCAAATGGTTCAGGTAAGACTACTTTATTCAAACTGATATTGGGCAATCTAAAACCAAATTCAGGATCGGTAAACTTCGGAGCTAGTGTTGAAGTTAGCTACTTTTCTCAAATCCAGGAGTTTATAAATGAAGATGATACAGTATTAGATGAACTTTTAAACTATAAACGCCTTACAATTGGCGATGCAAGAGATCATCTTGCCAAGTTTTTATTTAAAGGTGAAGATGTTCAAAAAAGAGTAAGTAGTTTATCCGGAGGGGAAAAAAGTAGACTGATCTTAGCAAAGCTAGCTCTAACTAAAGGTAACCTCCTCCTCTTTGATGAGCCGACAAATCACTTAGATATCGATTCGTTAGAGACCCTAGAAAACGCTATGCTAAATTACCCGGGGACTATTTTCTTTATTAGTCACGATCGCTATCTTGTGTCAAAGATTGCAAGACAGGTTATGGAGATAAGTGATGGGACTCTTACTCTTTATCCTTTTGGATATAGAGATTATTTACAAGTAAAAAAAGAAAACAACTTAGAAGAAGTCACTAAAAGTACCAGAAATACTGCCAAAAAGACTACTGTTATTAAACGTGAAAGACCTAGAAAGATAGAACAAGAAAAAGAAAAGGTCTTACAGAAGATCAAGGTGCTTGAAGAGGAAAAGTTTTCTGCTACAGAGAACTTAAAAGACGGAAAGATCGCAGACAACTGGGAGAAGTTAGCTGCTTTAGAAGAAAAGATTGCAAAGATAGATGAGGAATTAACCGAGTTATATGAAAGCTGGGTTGAACTAGAGGAGGTAAGTCCTTAGAGAAGACTGGCTTAAATTTTAGTGCGACCCAAAAGTTTAACGGAGTTTCTGCCTTTAGCGATTTTGTAGTTTTAGAAATCAACAACATTATTGTATAAGGAGGGCGAAGTTGCATCCCCTAATCGGGCTTTTTGCAACACTTAAACATGAGAAGGATAAGAAGCCTTAGACCTTTAATCTTATTTTTTTCTCTTACGCTACTTGTTTCTGCAGCGCTACCAAGCGAGTATCAGAGAGTATTAGATTCTATGTCTTTAGAAGAAAAAGTTGGTCAGATGCTGCTTCTAGGGATTTCAGGTACCTATATCAGCAGTGGAGTAAGAGAGGTAGTGACAGACTTAGACGCAGGAGGTATTGTGCTCTTTGCTTCTAATTTGACATCTAGTGTGCAAACTGTCAATTTAACTACTAAGCTTCAGCAGGAAGCACTTCAAAGTAAACATGCAGTGCCTCTTTTAATCACTGCTGATGAAGAAGGAGGCCTTGTATCTCGTATGCCATATGGTATGGTAACTATGCCAGGAAATATGGCTTTAGGGGCTTCGAGAAATGAGTATCTGGCATTAAAGGCCTATTACCATACAGGCAGACAGCTAAAAGCTTTGGGTATTAACATGAACTTAGCGCCAGTTTTAGATGTTAATAACAATATTAAAAATCCAGTTATTGGCCTTAGATCATTTGGCTCTGATCCGGTCCTTGTATCAAACATGGGTGTTGCTGCTTTAGCTGGGCTAAAAGAAGCTAAGGTAGGTAGTATTGTCAAGCATTTTCCAGGACACGGAGACACTTTAGTTGATAGCCATCTAGCTTTACCTATTGTAAAAAAAACTAAAGCTGAACTTGGGAAAATGGAACTTATGCCCTTTCAAAAAGCCCTACAAAATGGTGCAACGGCAGTTATGACAGCGCATATTAGCTTTCCTAGTTTAACAAATGGCGTATCTGTCCCTGCAACTTTGTCTCAGGACATCCTCACAGGCGTTTTAAGAGCAAACTGGGGTTATAATGGAGTAATTAGTACTGATGATATGTTAATGAACGCTATCGTTAATCATTATGGTTTCAAAGAAGCAGTAGTGCAGGCTGTTAAGGCTGGAGTCGATCAGATTCTTATTGCAAGTAATCTAGGCAAACAAAAAGAGGCAAAAAAGGCAATTATTGATGCAGTAAATAGAGGTGAGATCTCTGAATCTAGGATCAATCAATCAGTCGAGCGAATATTTGCTTTAAAGTCTGAACTTGATTTACATCCAGGCAAATTTCCTGAGTATTTAGATCCTCTGGCTGAGGCAAAAGAGGCTGAAGATGTTGCTATGGAAGTTGCGCTAGGAGCAATAACAATACTTAGAAATGAATCGAGGCTCTTACAAAAAGGTGATAAGATTTTACTTGTTGTAGTAGATCATACCTTACAAGGCGCAGCAGGCAGAAACAATCAAAAGATCAGTC
>JAQVYS010000138.1 GCA_028708605.1 Bacillota bacterium | reverse complement strand
GGATAGGGTTCCTGACCTCATAATTGGTAACGGCGTAGTTGTGACATGCGATTCCGAGTCATGTTGGTCTTTTTTCTCTGTTTTATGAAAGTCAAACTATCGATCGAATTTTTGTTGCAGTAGTAAGAGTGTACTTTGTGTTACTGGTTTTTTCACTCTCGCAGGTTCTGTATAGTTTGTGGGCAAGTGGTAATCCTACAAACTGCGGGGGAGTGATAGACGGTGATGCATCTATCTGAACGGCTTAGAGCGCTTATTGAGGAAGGGAAGGCCGAATTTATAGGGAAATTCGATATTAGTGAGGGCGAAGGCTCTTACAAAGCATATTACCGTGTTATTGACAATGGACAGACCTACTATATTTATGATCTTATTGAAAACGAACATGAAACAAACCCAACATTAAAATAGCAGGATTATGCTTTCTTAATAAGAATATCTATAATTAGCATCAAACTTTAAGTCATAGACTTTAGGCGGTGGTTATTTGGAAAATATTCTCAATAAAATGGGTTTGAGTCGTAAGGATACGATACCGGTAGTTCACGATAAGGACTTTCTTTATGTATATGTCAAATGTGACAGATGCGAAGAAATTATTCCTGTTCGCATTAGTCAGAAACAGGAAGTCCAAGAAAACTATGATAAAAGTAAAGATAAGACCTACCAATATTTTGTGCGCAAAGAAGTCTCCGGAAGTGGAAACAACCGGTGCTTTGCCAGAATCGGTCTTTATCTAGAGTTTGACAGTCAATTTAGAGTAATAGGGACAGAGATTAAAGGTGGAAGCTTTGTAAGTAAAGCAGACTATGAATCTTCTACTAATAAAAATGAGACCAAATAACGGTCTCATTTTTTTGATAACGATATAGAAACAGACAATTACCATAACAGTTGTTATGAAATTGAGAACAGACTTAGCTGTTTTGCTCGCTTTTTTTCTCGGTATTCATGCATGAACTCAAATACCTTGTTAGGGTTAGAGATTATTCCATGCTTTTTGCATTCAGAGTAAAAAAGCTGTGTCAACTGCTTGTTATTATCGCTATTTATTATATAACTATAGCCATATTTTTGGTGATACTTTTGCTTTAGTCCGGGAAAGAACTGGTCTAGCTTTCGGTAGAAATATTCACGGCTTCCCTCTCTAAGAGTAACCCCCATGCCAAAAGAAATTACACCTTTCACTTCGGCTTCAATTAAGTAAGACAAGATACCACGCAAGTTTTCTTCGGTGTCATTTAGAAAAGGGAGAATCGGGCAAAGCCAAACAACAGTCGGAATGCCACTGTCTCGCATCGTTTTGAGCACTTCAAAGCGTTCTTTAGTGGTGCATACATTTGGTTCTAGGATTTTGCACAAATTCTCGTCATAGGTAGTTAAAGTCATTTCCACGGTGCAAGTGGCTTGTTCGTTAATACTTTTAAGTAGATCAAGATCGCGGAGGATTCGGTTAGATTTTGTTTGAATAGCAAGTCCGAACCTAGTTTCTGCGATTATTTCAAGGCATTGTCGAGTGTATTTTAGATCCTCTTCAAGGTGGATATAAGGGTCTGTCATTGCACCTGTTTTAATTACACATTTTTTACGTTTCCGTAGCAGTTCAGCTTTAAGCATTTTTGGTGCATCAGTTTTGATCTCGATATCCTCAAAATCATGATCCATCTGATAGCATTTACTGCGACTGTCGCAATAAATACAACCATGGGTGCAGCCACGATAGATATTCATCCCGCCTTTAGGAGATAAAATCGATTTATATTGTTTATAATGCATATCCTTTAACCCTCATAGAAATCTTTATTGTAAACTAACGGATTTTAGATCAATTCTATAAACAATTTAAGGAGGGGATTAGACATCCTCTCCTACTTAATTTGTAATTTCTTTACTTAAAAAATGAAAGAAGATTTAGTGCATACTTCTTATTAGACCAATCACTTTGCCTAATATTGATAAATTCTTCGCATAAATTGGACTCATTGTAGAGTTTTCTGGTTGGAGTCTAATTACGTCTTTTTCTCTAAAGAATCTTTTGACAGTAGCCTCATCCTCAAGGAGTGCTACCACGATATCGCCATTTGAGGCAGTTTGCTGACGCCTAACTAAGACTAAATCATCTGGAAAGATGCCAGCTTCTATCATACTTTCGCCGCGTACACGCAGAAGAAAACACTCTTCTCCTTTTACCATATCCCTAGGAAGAGGATATGTTGCTTCTATGTTTTCATTTGCAAGTATTGGTGCACCAGCAGCAACTTCGCCAACTAAGGGAACTAAGGTTGCCTCAATAGAAGCAGAGAAAAAATCATCGTTATCAATTAAAGTTATCGCTCGAGGTTTGTCATCTGCTTTTTTTAAGTAGCCTTTTTTCTCTAGTTTTTTGAGGTATCCATGTACAGTTGCAGTAGATTTCAATCCTGTTTGTGCACATATTTCTCTCACTGTAGGTGGATAGCCATTTTCTGATATCCCTTGCCTAAGAAGTTTGAGTATCTGATCTTCTCTTGGTGAAAGCTCAACTTTTGTTGACAAGTAAGACACCCCCTAACCCTTAACAAACAATTTCAAACTAAGATATTAAAACTTCTTATTTT
>JAQVYS010000066.1 GCA_028708605.1 Bacillota bacterium | reverse complement strand
AAGCGTAGTGGATATTAATGCTTATCCCAATACTTGGGACCTTGAAGCCACTTCTCTCCTCAAAAAGTTCTATGATGGCAGAGTTGAGCCTGAAGCAGGTGTTATAATAATTGACCCGGAATGCTTTTAAATATCGTTTTTGCAGGTAGTTTATCTACCTGCTTTTTGCAGAATATAACTAAGATCCTTTCTTGCCTATTAAGTAATTATTGTTGCCACAACACTAAAAAGTGTTTAACTACGCAATTTCTCTGCTTTCATAAATCCGTCTTAGGAAGAAATCTGCAGGATTTGGGAATCCTTTAGAGAAAAGTTAAGAGGTTAAATCAATCACAGCTTTGTAGAATTAAAAAGGAGTATCTTTTATGAATCTAGCAATTTTACTTTTTGTCGCAACTTATATCCTTTTACTAAGTTTTCCAAAAGCTAGGGCATACATTGCTCTTTTGTCCGCAGCTTTATTTGTAGCACTCGGAATATTACCAGTTGAAAAGGTCTTTTCAGCTGTTGATTGGAACGTAATTTTAATGATTGCAGGCACCATGGGTATTGTTGCTCTGTTTATTGAATCTAAAATGCCCTCTCTGCTTGCTGATCTGATCCTAGAAAAAGTACCGAATGTAAAATGGGCTATTATCTCTCTGTCCTTATTTGCAGGTATTATTTCAGCCTTTGTAGATAACGTTGCCACAGTACTTATGATTGCTCCTGTTGCAATGACTATAGCAAAGAAACTAAAGATTTCTCCAGTTCTCAGCATTATAGCCATTGCGATCTCATCTAATCTTCAAGGAGCAGCTACCTTAGTAGGAGATACAACCTCTATTCTACTTGGCGGATATGCTAACCTAGACTTTCTAGACTTTTTTGTCTATCGAGGAAAGCCTGGCCTTTTTTGGGTCGTCGAAATAGGTGCTCTAGCAGCAACTCTAGTGCTTTTGTATGCTTTTAGAAAAGAGACTAAACCTATAAATGCTATGAAAAGAACTGTTGTCAAGGACTATTATCCTACAGTTTTGCTTGCAGTAATGATTGTGCTTTTGATACTTGCCTCCTTTATTCCAAATAAACCAAGCACTACAAACGGCATGATCGCGACAGCCCTATTTTTGGTCGGTTTAATTCGAAATTTTATCAAAACAAAAGATCCTCAGGTCTTTCCGAGGGCCTTTAAGGAAATAGATTATTTTACAATCCTACTTCTAGCCGGCCTCTTTGTAATAATTGCTGGTATCACTGAAGCAGGTGTTATAGATGCAATTAGTCAGCTTTTTGTAAAGCTTAGTGGAGACAATCTGTTTGTCATTTATACTCTTATCGTTTGGGCTTCGGTGCTTTTTTCAGCTTTCATCGACAATATCCCTTACGTAGCGACTATGTTGCCTGTAACAAAATCAATTGCTGGACTACTAGGCTTTGAACCTCATATACTCTACTTTGGCTTACTGATAGGTGCCACCTTAGGTGGCAACCTGACCCCAATTGGCGCTTCCGCTAACATTACTGCCCTTGGCATCCTGCGTAAAGATGGCTATGAAGTAAAGGCCTTAGACTTTATGAAAATAAGCGTTCCATTTACTCTCGCCGCTGTAACCACAGGTTATATTTTAACCTGGCTTTTTTGGGCATAGTAAAACTTTTTAAGACGTACTTTAAAAAAGTATGTCTTTTTTTATTTTCTAGAAGAATTAGGAGAAGGTCAATTTTAAGTTTTAGATAAATCCTTTAAAAAAACTAAGAGGTACGCCCTTTTATATCATGTCTAGTGAGGAGAGATGCTAATGAAGCCAGTTCTAGTTACAACAGCTATACTCGCTGGAACACTTCTTATAGCAAGCGGGTATTTTTATGATATTGCTATAGCACGAGGTTCAAAGGGTTTTCTGGAAAATAACCCTGATCTAAAAGGCTCAACTAGTAGCGAGAGAGATCAAGAAGTAAAAAAAGACAAAAAACCTCCGGAGCGCAATCATGCTCAGTGGTTGGAAAGCAAGGACTATAGAATATGGCAAATAGAGTCATTTGATGGTTTAAAACTATCTGCCTACTTTATCCCTGCTACAACTCCATCTCGTAGAACTGTAATCTCTGCACACGGTTACACCTCTAATGCTAAGCATATGGCACAGTTTGCAAGGTTTTTTAATGAAAAACTCGGTTTTAATGTTCTGCTACCTGATGCAAGAGGTCACGGAGAAAGTGAAGGAGACTACATTGGCTTTGGCTGGCATGAAAGAAAGGATTATTTGCATTGGATTGATAAGGTTATTGATACATTAGGAAGCGATTCGCAAATCGTCTTGCACGGAATCTCTATGGGCGGAGCGACGGTGATGATGGTAAGTGGCGAAGAGCTACCTTTCCAGGTAAAAGCTATCATTGAAGACTGTGGTTATACCTCTGTAGATAAAGAGCTTTCTTATCAGCTAAAGAGAATGTACCATCTACCAAGCTTTCCTCTGATAAATACAACAAGCGTAGTTACTAGCTTTAAGGCCGGCTACAACTTCTATGAAGCTTCAGCCTTAAAGCAGATAAAGAAAAATCAGCTGCCAATTCTCTTTATTCATGGACAAGTCGATACATTTGTTCCCACTGAGATGGTGTATGAACTATATGAAGCATGTACATCCGAAAAGGATCTTTACATCGTAGAAGGCGCAGGTCATGGCACAGCCTATATCACAGATACTCCTCAGTATGAAAAACGAGTAACCGAATTTCTTAAAGAACATCTAGATTAACTCTTAAAAAAAGGAGAGCTGCTTATTATCACAGCTCTCCTTGTGTTTTTCTAAATTAGAAACATTGCCACAACCGTTGTTACAGCGAGACCTATTATTACTGGTATGAGATTTCGCCTTGCAAGTTCAAATGGATCCACTTCACAGATAGCTGCTGCAGGGATAACTGCCCAAGGAATCAAGGTTCCTCCACCAACCCAGATAGCTGAAATCTGACCCATGGCAGTTAAAGTAGCTGGACTAGTTTCTAAAGCAACTGCGAACACTTTTCCAACTGAACCTGCAAGTGAGATTCCAGAAAAGCCTGAGCCGTCTAAGCCTGTTATAGCGCCTACTATAGTTAGAGTTACAGCTCCTATTACAGAGTTTAGAGGCACTGCATGTGCTAGAGCAAGACCTATGTCGTTAACTAAACCTTGAGATGTTGCAGGCAAAAGATTGCCAAATATTGATAGAAATCCTGCATCTCCTAGATAGAAGAAAGCTGCAATCGGGATTACAGGGCCAAAAACTCTAAAGCCAAATTGCAGACCTTCGATTAGGTGTTCAGTGATTTTCCCTAGGGCTCTATCTTTATGGGCAAGTAGTGATATTCCTACAAGGATTAAGACTGCTGTTCCTCCGATTAGAGCAGTTGCATCTCCTCCTTGAAGTTTTAAAACCACCATGATTAGAAGATCCATTATAAATAATGCAGGAACTAAAATAGCGAGTATAACTTGGGCTCTTTTTGAGATTAAAGAGGGTGAATTATCTTCTTTAGTACCACCACTCTCTACTGTAACTGCAACTAATTTTTTGCGTTTAATATCTCTTATCAGTAGAATAAACGCAATAACTGTTGTAACCACACCCATTACAATCACCAAAGGAACACTTGCTGTAATAACCTCTCCAACTGGAATGCCAGCTGCATCTGCAGTTAGCTTTGGGGCACCTTGAATAATAAAGTCACCAGATAGAGCAATACCATGACCAAAAAGATTCATTGCAACTGCAATGCCTAAGGCCGGAAGTCCCACTTTTAAAGCAACAGGTAGCAATATAGCTCCCACAAGAGGGACAGCCGGTGATGGCCAGAAAAACCAAGAGATGATCATCATCACAATACCGATTACCCAATAAGCCAGAGTAGGCGTTCTTATCAGTTTTGTAAAGGGAGCCACCATGACTCCATTTACTCCTGTATCTGCAAGGACTTTACTCATCGCCACGATAATCGAGATGATTAAAATGGTACCTAACAGCTCTGTAATAGCGTAGGCAAAGCCATTAAAGATTCCCATCGCAGCACCAGAGATGGATCTTGTAGCAAGCAATCCTAAAGCTGCGATACCTATTATACAAACAAAACTTGTATCTTTTCGCATTATCATGAATGCGATAATAGCAACGATAAAAGACAGATATACCCAATGTAGGGCACCTAGTTCTACCATCATTATTAACCTCCAGTTTCCCTGAAGTCACACACATCTCTTACAAAAATAGTTTTATCCTTTCGTATAGACACGTAATGTAACCCCCGGTGACTTGATAAATGACACTATAAAATATGCTAGGACTAGGAATATGGTTCAAAAGTCTCTCAGCTAGATCCCCAAACAAAAACCGAGTAGGAGGGGGTGACTAACCCCCGTCCTCTCACACCACTGTACGTACCGTTCGGTATACGGCGGTTCGGTTGATGATAAGATGTGCCTATGCCTTGCATTACCTATCTATCCACACTAAACATTCTTGCCTTTTATCGTCAGTTTCCAACCTATTTTCAAGCAAGTAACCTCTTTCGAGCAACTGTTCTTCCCCTGCCTCAAGTAAGTAACGTCTGTCTTATCTCAACCGTCGAGTCCTTGTCTCTATCTACTTTCATAGACTTCTTCGATACTACGACTCGAACTGACTTCTGTACGTTCAGCTTTATCTGTTGATAAAGGTTACTCAGTAGCGAATTATTTATCGCTATGCATAGCGTACCGCACAGACCTCCCCAGTTAAGGTGCGCAATCTTTCCCCCCACCTATCTGCCACATTTACACAATATATCTTCGGATAGTTATTGGGATTCAGTTTGTATAGCAACATTACCCGAAATACGATGCCTTATATGTGGTTTCTGTCCGTCAGACCAGAGGTTTGCCATCCGACTTCCTTCAGATTTCACCTCGCGATGAACACCCTTGTCATTGGCTATGTGTTTCCCACTATCAGGGTACACTACGGTCTTGCACCGATTAGATTACGCCCATGCTGGGCGAACCATAAAAAGCCCACCTCTATGAGGTGGGCTAGAATCTTAAAACATTTGTTAATAGGATTTAACATTCGATATAGCTGGTTTGATCATCTTAGTATTTTTATGGAATATTACAAAGCCAATCACAAACATCAAAGATATTACAAATACTGCATATCTTGAACTACCTGTAAGCTGAGTTACAATGCCCATTACAGTAGTTCCGGTAAAAGAGGCTCCTTTGCCGAAAATATCGTAAATTCCAAAATACTCACTAGACTTTTCTTTGGGAATTAGCTTAGCGTAGTAGCTTCTAGATAGGGCTTGAATAGCACCCTGAAAAACCGCAACACAGACAGCTAAAAACCAGAATTCCCATGCAGAATCTAGCTGCAAAGCAAATAAAGTAATAAGAAAGTAACCAACGATACAAACTTTGATCAGGTCATGTGTTTTGTATTTTTTCGACAGTTTGCCGAACAAGAGAGCACATGGGAAAGCTACTATCTGAGTTAAGAGCAGAGCAAGAAGAAGCTGATTGTCGCCAATACCGACATCTTTGCCATAAGAGGTTGCCATACTGATAATTGTATGGACGCCATCAATATAGAAAAAGAAGGCGAGTAAAAACACCAAGATACCTTTATGTTTCTGAAGATCCTTAAATACGCCTCCTAGTCTTAAGAAGGCTTTGCCTACGGGATTTTTTTCTGCTTCAACATAGTGTTTTTGTTTGTAGTTATTAAGTAACGGTAGAGTAATTATTAGCCACCAAATTGCAGTTAAGAAGAAGGCTATACCTGTTGCTACAGAAGCACTAATTCCGATTTTATCACTAAACAAAATCAAAGCGAGGCTTATGGTAAAAGGAATACAACTACCAATATATCCCCATGCAAAGCCTGCTGATGAGATATAATCCATTTTTTCATCTGTAGTGACGTCCGCTAACATGGAATCGTAAAAAATAAGGCTTCCTGAAACTCCTACCTTGGCAATAACAAATATTGCAAGATAGACAATCCATGATACAGGCATTGCTAGAGCAGCGCACCCTAAAACACCTAACATCAAAAACAAGGTAAACAATGGTTTCTTATACCCTTTTGTGTCTGCAAGAGTGCCTAAGATTGGTCCTAATACTGCTACTATCAGTGTGGAGATTGATACAGCATATCCCCAATAGGCAGTAGAATCTGCTGCAGAAACCCCATTTGCTTGGGCAATATTCTTAAAATAAATAGGAATAATGGTAGAAACAAGCATAATAAACGCAGAATTACCTACATCATATAGAATCCAGTATTTCTCCAACTTGGTGAGTTTCTCCTTAAGTTGTCCCACGATCTAACCTCCTCTTTTGTGAAACTTAACACCTTAACCAAAGTTACGTTCAAAGCGACGGTCTATTGGTTCGGAGTTTGATAGATTTTTTACAAAGTCATCTAGCAGATGAGCTGTAGTCTCAATAGCCTTAAGATATAAGGTTCTTAAATGCTTACTGCTCCTAAGGCATTCCTCACTAGCCTCTTTTTTCATTAATAGTCCTACCATAGCTTCGTAGTTGCCACTTAATCGAAGCGCAGTAGTAATCAGAGCTCTTTTCGGTGCTTTTGGCGCAACCAACATAGCTAAATTAAACCGCATAGATTTTAGAGCCCTTAATATCTCATTAGGGGATATTCCATCATAAAACTGAGCAATAAGGGCGGCGTATGCTGGTTTGGGTTCAATATGGTTTATGGGTATATAGCTTAATGGATCTAAGCCACTTTCTTCCATCAACAAACGGTCAAATTCAGTCTCTATTTCGCTATGTGAAATCCCTTCTTTCTCGATTTGACGTACATATGGATGACACTGACTATCTAGCATAAAATGACAGATAAATCCGCTGATATAAGCGATTTCTGCATTTTGTTCTTGCTTGTTGTTAATTATGCTCTTAGCATTGAGAAGAAAGCTTTTAGCATCTTTACTATGTATAGTGTGACCTTGTTTCTTTACAGGATTGGAAGAAAGAGCCTTAAAATAAAAGAGAATATCTGGTCCGTGGAGCCCAATATTAAATAAATCTCTGTGACTTGATATAATATTTTCTAGCTCAGGGCTTACTTTCCGTAAGACTTCGTTCCCAAAGGAAAAATGTGCAAATGTAGTAGGCATAGTCAGTCGCAAGTACCTTAATAAATGCTCCCAAAGATCCTTGCAACATTTTTCACCACTTTCTTTTAAGAGATTACATATTATTAAGGTTAAAGAGTCATGACTTTTATCCTTCTAGGTTTTTCCTAACAAAACAAAAAAGCCCAGGAGCTAGTAGATACCGGCTCCTAGACATTATCTCTGCAAACGATTTAAAAAGGCTTTTGTGCGTTCATTTTGAGGGTTATTTACTAAAGTATCTGGCCTGCCTTCCTCCACAATTAAACCTTCATCCATAAAGATAATCCGATCTGCAACATTACGGGCAAACTCGATTTCATGAGTAACAATCACCATGGTCATATGTTCTGCTGCTAGATCCCTAATTACTTTCAGTATCTCGCCTGTTAGCTCTGGATCTAGAGCAGATGTCGGCTCATCAAAGAAAAGAATTTGTGGATTTAAGGCTAAAGCACGAGCGATAGATACGCGTTGTTGCTGTCCACCAGAGAGCTGATACGGATAAGCATTAGCTTTATCTCTAAGACCCATCTTATCTAGCAAAATATACGCATCTTCTAGAGTAGCTTGCTTATTTTTCTTCTGAACTGTTATCGGGGGATCTGTGATGTTCTTTAGCACTGAGTAATGAGGAAAGAGATTAAAGTTTTGGAAAACTAAGCCAATCTTACTTCTTACTTTTTTTAATTCGTTGCTGCTCATATACTCGACTATACCTTGATCATTAGTCCACGCTATCTTCTCATTAAGAAAACTCAGCTCTCCGGAGTCCATCCTTTCTAAGAGAGTAGCACACCTAAGTAGTGTGGATTTCCCTGAGCCGGAGGGACCTATAATAGCTACAACTTCACCTGTTGTAACAGAAAAAGATATACCTTGTAACACCTCAAGAGCATCAAAGCTTTTTCTTATGTTATCGATTCTTAAAACATCCATTAAAATAACTCCTTAGCGATAATAATCAAGTCTTTTCTCTAAGTACTCCATGGAAGCGGCTACTAAGAAATTGAAAACATAATAAAACATCCCCGCAGCCACAAACGGCACCATGCTTCTTTGAGAAGAAGCTAAGGCTTTAGCTACTGTAAACATCTCTGACACTGCGATTGCAAATGCCAAAGAAGTGTCCTTAATTAGTGTGATAACTTCATTGGTAACTGGTGGAATGATCCGCTTAATAACTTGAGGTAGGATTATCCTAAAGAATGTCTGACTACTTGAATATCCAAGTACCTTTGCTGCCTCATATTGCCCGATTGGTACCGACTCAATGCCTGCTCTATAGATCTCAGCAAAGTAAGCTGCGTAGTTAATGACAAAGGCAATTATAACTGCGTAAAAACGATATCCACTGGAAATTGAGACGCCAAATAAATAGTAAGGACCAAAATAAACTACTAAGAGTTGTAGCATTAAGGGCGTCCCGCGCATGATTGAAACATAAAGCTTAGTAAGGTTACGTATGATTACATTTTTAGACATGCGTCCAAATGAAACTAGAAGCCCTAGTGGTAAGGAAAACAGAAGAGTTAACGTGAATATTTCGATAGAAGTTATCATTCCTGTGGCTAGTTGCTTAAGTATTAAATTTACACTCATCTTTTATCGCCACCTGCATCTCGAAGGCTAGTTGTAAACCATAACAAAAATCCATAGCGCTACGTCTATGACATAGCGCTAATTAAATCATGTTGCCAAGTTTACTTGCCAATAATCCCTACATCATAACCAAACCATTTCTCGGAAATCTTTGCAAATGTACCGTCTTTTGCCATCTCGCTTAATGTTTCCTGGACTTTATCCCGTAGCTCTGTGTTGCCTAGTTTGAACCCTACGCCATACTTTTCAGGTAGTAGGATCTCTTCTAAAATTACAAATTCATCTTCTCGACCAGCAATCTGAAATTTCGCTACACCGACATCCATCGCAATAGCGTCTACTGCTCCGGCATCAAGGTCCATAAAGGCTGCGTTATATTGGCTACATACTACAAGGTCTCTGAATGATGCTGTAAGGTCTTTTCTCTCATCTGATTGCAAAGCTGAAAGCGCTGCTGAATCTGTTTGCGCTGTAACTGTCTTGCCTTTTAGATCGTTAAGTGTCTGTATCTTAGATTTGACTTTAACTACAAACACCTGACTATTATCCATATAAGGGTCGGACCAAGTATATTTTGTTTCACGGCCATTAATCGTAAAGCCATTCCATATGCAGTCGATAGTTCCACTATCTAGTTCAAAATCTTTAGAGTCCCAATCAATAGGCTGCAAAACTATCTCCCAACCGTTACGTTTTGCAGTTTCTTTAGCCACATCAAGATCAAATCCTGTATACTCTCCATCATCACCTACATAGCCATATGGAGGGAAATTGGCATCAAATCCAACAATGAATGTTTTCTTTTCATCAGTAACAGCTTTTTTAGATTTGCAACCGGTAAACACTAATGCAACTACAACCAAAAGCAAAATAATCCAGATTTTCTTTTTCATATTATTACTCCCACACCAATCAATGTTTAAGTATTTTTGTCACAGTAATATATTATCACTTTACCTTAATAAAGCCAAGCAAAATTTTAGCCGTTTTGTACGGATAAGGCAGAAAACAGACCAACTGATGTAAGACCATGATGATTAGCAATATTGAAAAGACTGTTTTAAGTGTGTTAACCTAAAACAGTCTTCATATCATCTTATGAGATTCATGCCAAATTTTGAATAGCCTCTAACAAAGAGTCAATTACAGGGTCATCAGCTTTGCTGAAAACTGCATCTTCAAGCTGATTAGCTAGTACTTTTAAAACCATTGTTTTACTAACTTGCTTCTCAGGTTTTATATCTTGATAAATCTCTCTTAAAAACGAAAGTACTTTGTTGTTTGAGTTCGTGATTTCTGTTATGCCCTCGATTACAGATTCATTATTGTCCTTTATAGAAAGATCGGAAGCCATTTTAGTGTTTATGCATATAATCTCGTCGATTTTTTCAACAATATAACTTAAATCTAACTTTTTCTCTTGGTCAGTCATGGTATTCTCCCCCCAAACTGGTTTTTTTGGTGGATCCAAAAGACATATCTTATTATCATCTATTAATCGAGCTCTACCAGATTTTACTAAACCTTTAGCTCTTCTTGGATACGTAGCTTCATATTTGTTACCTTGTTCATCAATAACAATTATCGTCTTTTTAGAACGTTCTGTTTTTTGCAATGAGTGTCTCTCCTTAGTTATTGATTTTAGAGTTGTTTTTTGTTATGGGTGTCATCCCCTAATGATAACATTATGTTAAATTTCGAGCATCAGTTAGCCACCTATTAAGCAGTAGTGAGTAAGCGATTCATAATAAGCTAAAGCATAGCAGTCTTTCTACTGGCTACGCCCAGCCAGCTCATAGATTAAGCAACTGTCCCTTATTTATTCAACTCACTTACAAAAAATCCTCTTTATTATAGAACCTTGTCCAAAGACAGGATAACGTCCATATAATTGTGTAAAAAGGGAAATAAAATGGGCCATTAACTTAGCCTTTGCGATACAATGTTTTAAGCGAAAAAACAAATCGAAAGGATGCTAAGAAATAACCCAACTCAATATTACTATTGATTCAGATCAAATTCACACGTTAATTGCTCATTTGCAGCACATT
>JAQVYS010000137.1 GCA_028708605.1 Bacillota bacterium | reverse complement strand
TTAAAATCACTGGCAGTGGCAAAGTCAAAAGATGCAAAGCCTATAGAAGCCATTTGATGAATCATAAGTCTCAAAAACAAAAAAGGAAACTTCGCAAAGAAGGAATCATGTTCGAAGGCGAAGCTAGAAGAATACGGAAGCTGCTACCATATTCATAACGATTATTGAAAGAAGGTGACATGCCATGCCACGCGTAACAAGTGGAGTTACTAATCGTCATCGTCATAGAAAAGTATTGAAGATGGCTCAAGGATATTTTGGATCAAAACATAAACTATATAGACCTGCAAATGAACAGGTTATGAAGTCTCTTTGGTATTCCTATGTTCATAGAAGAACTAAAAAGCGCGAATTTCGTCGTCTTTGGATTGCTAGAATTAACGCTGCAACCAGAACTCATGGTATGAGTTATTCAACCTTTATGGGTGGTCTTAGAAAAGCCGGCGTTGAAGTTAACCGAAAAATTTTAGCCGATATGGCTGTAAGAGATGCTGCAGGTTTTGAAAAACTAGTGGAAGTTGCAAGAGCTGCTAAGTAATTAAAAGGCCCTTTGGGGTCTTTTTACATATCTTATGGAGGAGATTTTATGCTACCTTACAGTAAGATGATTCAAGGCCTAGATAACCGCAAACTCAGGAAAAAAGAAGGTTTGTTTGTAGTTGAGGGACCTAAGTTGTTAGAAGAAGCCCTTCTTGCCAACCTTAGTTTAAAAGTAGTTTATATTGATGAGGAAAAATCCGATCTTTATCAAGAACTTATAAAAAGTGCTAGAGAAAAGGTAGCCGTATATGAAATAGCTTCTAAGGAGTTTGTAGAGTTAAGCGATACTGTAACTCCTCAAGGAGTTTTAGCGGTTGCAAAAATTCCAGAATATAAACTTTCTGATCTTAAAACAGCGCCTTTTTTTCTGGTTTTAGATGGCATTCAAGATCCTGGGAATCTAGGGACTATCTTTCGCACTGCTTTAGCTTCTGGTTGTGGAGGTATGATTCTTTTAAAAAACACGGCAGATCCATTTAACCCTAAAGTCGTTCGTAGTGCGATGGGGGCTTTGTTTAAGATACCTTTTGTACTTGATGTAACTCCAAGTAAGTTAGCTAGATTTGTAAAAGAAACAGGATCTCTCATTTGGGCTGCGATGCTAGAGGATGCAAAACCGTATTATGAATTGGTGCCGAAACCTAAGACTGGTCTTATCATTGGCAATGAAGGGGCAGGAATAAGCAAAGAGGTATTTGAATTGGCTTCAGAAAGGGTACACATACCAATAGATGGCCGAGCAGAATCTCTAAACGCTGCAATCGCCGCGGGAATTTTGCTCTTTTACCTCCGAAATGAAATCAGTTAGGTATATAACCTGTGAGATGATCTCTCGCAGGTTTTTATGTTGTTATATTTTAAAAACACGAAATTTCTGAGTATAGGATTTAGGCGCTTCCAATATGTATCAATATAGGCTTTTATAGTTGTGCTATTTGACTGTAGGGGGCTAAGAAAATGGAAGAGCCTTGGAAAACAAAGCTTAAAGAAGAACTGAAAAAGCATCTTCCAACTGTGTTATTTTCAAGCTTTGTAGCAATCTTTGCTTCGGTTTTAAACCAAGTTTCGCCACTTTTAATAAGGTGGCTACTAAATGAATATCTTAGATTCAAGCAGCTTCAGTTTCTATGGGAGATTATCTTTGTGATTTGTTTTATTCCACTTGTCCTGTTTTGGATAGAAATTCGGTACAGGGAGTGGATGGTTTGTGAGGTTCATGAAAGATCAAGTTCTTTAAACCAACTCATATTTATTAATCTTTTAAGTCAGCCTTTAACTTATTTTGACAGAGGTAGACCTGAGGAGACCTATAAACAATACAGCTTCTACAGTAGGCAGTTTATACAAGCCTTGATAGTTGATGTTCCAAGATGCGTCTCTAAAGCTTTTGTTTTAGTTTTTCTAGTTGCAGTAATAGCTTTAGTAGAGCCAAAAATTGCTTGGTTACAGCTGGCTTTTTTTGCTATATTATTTCTTTTTAAAATTACAAAAACAGCTACTGTAGATAGAGAGGTTTTAAAAGTTAATTTTCTTTTACAAACGATAGTAGAAGAGACCTTTAAATATATTAAGGTTATCAAATTGTACAACATGGAAAATCTAAAAGTTAAGCACCTAGCTGACACCCTCAGAGGTCAAAAGTATCAAATAGTAAAGAAACAATTGACTGAAAAAACTCGTGCTGCTTTTCCTGTCATCCTCGAAGGTGTTTTTTTGGGTCTTTCATTGGGAATAGGGATAAAGTCTTTAACTGCAGGCATAATTCTTGGAGGGGATTTGCTTTTAGTAGCGTTATATTTGCCAGTTGTTTATTCGCTTTCCTCTGATCTTTTGGCTGATAGATCCTTTAGTTTCCACGGAGTCTCGCAGTTATTTGCTTTTCTTTGACCTTTAGTAGTGAGAGGAAGTAGATTTTGTCCTTTATAAGAGAAAAGAGATCAACAGGAAAATAGTTACCAAAAATGGTCATTTTAAACTACTCAAGCTTAACAGGTGGTTCTAAATTTAAACTTTAAAAGCTGTACTTGAGCAGGTTAGAGAAGTATGCTATAATCGAAATGTAAACATAGCGGCTGTA
>JAQVYS010000136.1 GCA_028708605.1 Bacillota bacterium | reverse complement strand
AGCTAACGAAGATGCTATTAGGTTTGTGACAGAGCTTGTTAAGGAGAAAAACATCGACTGTGACTTTGATATTTTGCCTGCTTATATCTACACTCTAGACGAAAAGTATCTCGATAAGATCAAAAGAGAAGTACTAGCTGCTAATTTTTTCGGCATCGAAGCCTCGTTTGAAGAGAATATCCCGTTACCGTTTAAAATCACTGGTGCTATCAAATTCGCTAATCAAGCTAAGTTCCATCCCCTTAAATATCTTTTAGCTTTAGCTAAGAGTATCCCAGGCGACGGTAGTTTTATCTTTGAAAACACCAAGGTTGTAGATATTGAAGATGAAGAGAAAAAACCTATTGTAGTCACAAAAGACGGCAAGAAGGTCACTGCCTCTTTTGTGATAATTGCATCCCATTTTCCATTTTATGATGGTTTTGGACTGTATTTTACAAAAATCCATACTCAAAGGTCATACGCAATTGCAGTAAAAGCTAAGGAAAAACTTGGAGAAGGTATGTTTTTAAATGCCGAAACCCCAACTCGTTCTTTAAGATCATTAACTGATGAAAATGGCGAGGAATTAATTCTTGTAGTTGGAGAAAACCACAAAACCGCAGATCAGAAAAACACCAAAGTGCATTACCAAAACCTAGCTGATTTTGCCAAAAGTAATTTCACCTTAGAGAGTATTCTCTACAGATGGTCTACTCAAGATTGTATGAGCGTTGATGGAGTGCCTTACATAGGTTTTCTAACAAGCAAAAATCCTTACATTCTCGTTGCTACAGGCTTTAATAAATGGGGTATGACAAATAGTACCGCAGCAGCGAAAATAATGCTAGATCTAATTACAAAAGGCGAAAGTCCCTGGGCTGATATCTTTAGCCCCCAAAGGTTTAGCATTTTTGCTTCAGCCCCAAATTTAGTGGTTCAAAACTTAGATGTATTTCGCAAGTTAATTTCAGGCAAACTCACAGCTGGTAGTAAGGAAGAAGATCTGAAAAACGGCGAGGCTAAAGTCATTACAGCCGAAGGACAAAAGGTCGGTGCTTATAGAGATAATGATGGCAAGCTATACCTTGTAGATATAACCTGTACACATTTAGGATGCGAGCTTGTATGGAATGATGCAGAGCTTACCTGGGACTGCCCATGTCACGGCTCGAGATTTAGCTATACAGGTGAAAATATCGAAGGTCCTGCTTTTAACCGGTTAAAACGCTTGGATAAAGAAGATGCAAATGTCATCGACCCAAACCTTGTCTAAAAAAAGTGGATCTCTACTTAGAGATCCACTTTTATAGTTAATCTACAAAGAGACCCTTTAGAAAGCCTTCTAGCTCTTTTTCCATCAGATCAAAGTCCATCGCCTCAATGTAAAGCTTTTCTAGATCCTCATGGGCCATAAAGGCTTTTGTTAACTCCGCAATTCCAAAGTCCTCTTCTGCTTTAATTCTCTCTTCTATTTCCCGTTCTAAATCGTTGTGTTTTTTTAGATCTGGCCAACTTACTTGAATATGGAGTTTTAATTTTGGCACATATAAGCCTTCGTAGTTTAAGCCATCAAGAGGATCGATAAAGAAAAGGACATCATAGCCATAGCCTAAAAACACACCTGCAAGAGGATCTAGATAGGTTTTAGTCAGAGATGGACTGCCGAGAAAAAGATAGGTTTTGTCAGCATCTACTTCAAGCTTTCTAAAACCAAGTGGTGTATATGCCGATACAAAGCGGTTAAATTTGTTACCTAATCCTTCTTTATTTCGTTCTAAGTTTAGGGAGTTTATTTCATCCCATACCTTTAGATAATGTTTTTCATCTACTATGCCTGGACTTTTTTCACCTAAGATATTCTCTAATTGCTCGCGCATCTTCAGAGCCTTTCCTAAAGCAGCATAAGCTAAAGTAAAATGCAAAGAGGTTCTTTTGGATGCCTCCCTTATCTTCTCGCTATTGGACTTTAATAGACTACTATTCCAATAACGTCCAAAATCTAAGATCTCATCCCTAACCCCTGGCGACTGAGGATCAATAGCATGTGGTGCAGTTGCATCTGTTACAAAAAAGCCACGGTCAAAGTCAGCAATGGTATCTAATGAGTTAGGTGAAGACGGGCAATAGAAGATTACAGGCGACTTTATTTGCTCGACTATTCTTTTTAGAAAAGAAGATTTGCCAGTTCCAGGGCCACCTTTAATCAAAATCCTTCTTTTTGCGTCTAGAAAGAAATCTTTAGCGAAATTAACTGATCCCCTACCGGTATTTCCTCCCCAAAAAAACTTATTCATCATTTCACCCCTAATAGATAAGCCCAATAAGGCTTTGACTCAATGCTCTCTAACAAAAGCTTACTAGAGCCTATCTAACTTAAACTAGAAGCAATAAGGTCTTTTTATCCTCTCTCTATTCTTATGCTTCTTATAGTCTTTTAGTTTATCCTACATTAGTGTAAAAAAAAGACTAGTCTCTTAGACTTTCTAGAAAGCCAAATCCTAAGTTTTTGGGTTTACGATATTAAAAAAACTCAATCCTAAAAGTGGATAATAGAGATACACAATGTGCACATAGTTAGTGTCAAATAATGTTCGCAAAATCATCTAAGCAACCCCGAAAGATTAATGAGTATTTATTTGTAAGAA
>JAQVYS010000010.1 GCA_028708605.1 Bacillota bacterium | reverse complement strand
TGGCCTCTTAAAGCCTCTCTTGCTGCATAGAGTTCGATCAGCTCCTCTGCCATAGCTTGTACTGATGCATTAACACGTTGCTTAACTTTTTGCCATTCGCCGCCACCTAATTTATTGAGTTTAGGGAAGTCATCACTAACACCGGAGTATTTTTGTAGCAGTTGAATCTGTTCAGTAGGAATATAGAGTTTTTCACCTTCGCCAGCGTACTCAAGCGCAAGATAATCCTTATGAGTTCCATTTATTTCCAAGGTATTCATGCCAGTATAGCGACCAATACCATGGTTAATGTGGACTACATAATCTCCAGGTTGTAGCTGATCAATTGACTGTAAGACTTTTCCTTGAGTAAAAATCGGCTTTTTGCGTCTTTTGGCGCCGCCGAATAGTTCTCTATCTGTAATAACTATCAAATTATCTTCTAAACTTTCAAAACCAGACTCAAGGTTGCCCATTAAAAGCAAGACCTTGCCTTTTTGGTATTCGAAAGAGACGGGAATGTTTTCCTCCCTAAGGAGCTTTAAGACTCTCTCGAATCTCTCATCAGTCGATACAATTAATACCAATTCCCGTTTATTTTCAAGGTGTTGCACAAGATCATCTATTAAAAGAATTTCTACAGGACCTTGATAGATGTTTGGCCGTCTAAAGCGGAATTCTGCGCCTCGAGTTAGTCCTTCTATTTCACCAACATCGATTGTTTTAAGACCTTTGGTCTTCTTTTCAACATCATCGAAACTGTGAAAATTGTCAAAGACGCTAGGAAGGGCTCTGCCCTTTTCCATTAGAAGGCTCATGGATTCGCCAATTTCCTTTAACCAATAATCAGTATTGCGTACTAGATCGTCTTTGTCCTCAAAGACGACGAGCCTTGGCTTAAAATAATCAAAAAAGAGATGGTCTCTACCGTATAAGTGAGGCAGATAGCCAAGCTCTCCGTCAAAAGACTGTCCACTTTCAAGCTTATCTATATCTCCCTTTACCTTAGCTTCTAGTTCATCAGCCTCTTTAAGGAGATTTTGCTTTTTCATTCTCTGAATTTGGTTCTCTAGTTCGGATAAAATGCTTTTTCTTACTTCAGTAAATTTTTCCTTAGTAGAAAAGAACTCTCTAGCAGGAAGAATTGTAACTTCTGATATAGACTCTATCGACCTTTGGTCTTCAGGGTTAAAATACCGGATAGAATCAACTTCATCGTCAAAGAGCTCTAGACGAACTGGCTGACCTTGCAAAGGGAAAATATCAAGAATGTCACCACGTACGCTAAAATCTCCTGGGCCTTCTACTTGAGGTAGTCTCTTATAACCAATTTTTACAAGGTAGGATATCGTTTCCTCGTACGGTAATCTATCTCCAACTTTAACTTTCCTTGTTGCTTCTTTTAGTACATTAGGCGGAACTAAGGTTGTCTCCACAGCTTGCGTTGTAGTTATAAAGATTCTACCTTCTCTTTCATCCTCGCTCTTTAGAGCGTTATAAAGGACCTCTATCCTTTGCCCTCTAACCTGAGGAGTCTCTGGTATTGTCTCAAAAGGCAAAATCTCGCGTTGCGGAAAGACAAAGACTTTTTCACCTAGCCATGTCTCTAAATCTTGAGCCAATCTATAGGCTTTATCCTCATTGCGGCAGATAATCAATGTAGAACTCAAGTTTTGGCATAGATAGCTATAAATTAGAGACCTGCCACTTCCAGAAGGAATAACCATATGGGCTTTGGCATCTGCAATTTGAGTTAAGACTTCCTCAATTTTGTTTTGTGTAGGGGTTTTTAGCATCTGTCTAAGTTTAATATTAAGCATTTGCCCGCCTCCTTTAGCTTAAGATACAAGCTGATGTTTCTACCTAGAAATCCTAAAGAGCTTTGTAGTCGCAATATTATAAAGCGCATGTAACACAAAAGCAGCCAAAAATGCCAAAAGCGGTCTGCTCCAGAGTAGATAAGCAACTGCGCCATAGATACCATGTCCTAAAAGTGCATTGCCTAAGAGCCAAAAATTTTTGCTGCCTAAGCTTTCTACAAGACCTTCTGCAAGCCCAAATATGAGGTTAACAGGTAGAGGGCTGACATTAAAGAGATATGCCAGCCCGTTTTTTAATGATTCCTCTAGTAAAGGAATAATTACCAGATCTGCTCTTTTTGGTAAATGATTATTAATAAAAAGCGCAAGTAGTGCCGAGATAATACCGGCACTAAGGGTTTTAGTTATTATGACATCTATATGCCCTTCAGCCCTTTCTTGACCTAAACTATTCTTACTCTTATTAATTATGCCCTTTGATTATATTTATTCATAGCCAAGTCTAAACCATCTTTTGTCCAAGTTTCCAGTGCATCTAAAACCTCTTTTAAGGTTTCAGAGATTATCGGTATTTCATCTCTTTCGAAAATCCGCAAAACATAGTCTACGACTTCCTGAGTAGGGTTTGGCCTTCCTACACCAATTCTAAGTCTCGGAAAATCATCTCTACCAAGGAGGGTGATGATGCTTTCCATGCCCTTATGTCCTCCACTGCTTCCTTTAGGTTTAATGCGCATCTGCCCTAGAGGAATGTCCATGTCATCATAGACTACCATCAGATCCTGTGACTCTAATTTAAAATAATTATAAAAGGGCACGACAGCCTCTCCGCTTAGGTTCATGTACGTTTGAGGTTTTACAAGCAGAATCTCGCCCTTTTTTGTGTATAAACTCTTAAATTTTAAGTTTATAATATCTGTTTCAAGCCTACGTGCAAACCCATCTACAGCCATAAAACCCACGTTGTGTCTGGTATGCTGATATCTTGGGCCTGGGTTTCCTAGACCAACAATCATCTTCATCAATAAGACACCTCTTTATCTATCACAAAAAGAGCCGAGTAGTAACTCGACCCGCGATATTAGTTTCTGAAAAAAAGTGATTTTTAAAAAAAACTCCTGCTCTCTGCAGCTTTAAGATATTTCCAGTTATGAGTATATCACGAGATTAAGTCTTTATAAACTCAAAATCAAGTAGCACTTGAAATTAAGTAAAAAAAGTCCCTTCACAGGGACTTTTTTAGCCAATAAATTTTTTTAGTCTATTTCCATATTATAGTCCAGATTAGATTTAGCTGCAATTTCGTGGCGCAGATCCCAACGTTTCATAGCTAGGCTTACATAATCAGGATCTAATTCTACACCAATACACTTAGCACCTATTCTATCGGCTACAATAGCTGTCGTTCCAGAACCAAGAAATGGATCTACGACAATATCCCCTGGCTGTAGTACAGGTCTTAGGCACCTGTCTACAAGCTTTTCTGGTTTTTGTGTCGGATGGGGAGTGTTCTCTGCCATTGACCAAAACGGCACAGTGATGTCGATCCAAATATTCGGTGGCGAAGTTAGACGGTATCTATTACCATCTTCCTCTACCCAGTCCTTTGGCTTGCCGGTAGAATCTCTGTAAGGAGCAATTACCTTTTTCTTGATCTTTACGCTCTCAACATTAAAGTAATACTCGTTTTCATCTTTTACCGCAAACCAAATATCTTCCATATTATTTTTCCAGTTTTTGGCGGCACCACGGCCTTTATCTCTTTTCCAGGTTATACGATTGATGATTGTAAATCCTGCTTCTTCAAGAATGTCTTGGATCTTTCCTGAATAAGTCCAATCGCAGCAGACATAAATTGAACCAGTATTTTTTAAAACTCTATAAGCCTCTTTTAACCACGCTAGAGTCCACGAAGAATAATCCTCCCAAACATTGGGTACACTTCGTCCAAACGCTTTCTGTTTACCATAGTATGGTGGATCTGCAAAGATTAACTGAATTGATTCTTCTTCAAGCCTTTTTAAAGCTACTAAACCTTCTCCAAAATAGATCCCGGGCTCGATATTACTACCTGGAAGAGCCTTTGGAACATAAATTTTTTCTTCTCCAACTTCCATGTAAAGTGTTTTGTTCCGACTTGACCAGCGCTTTTGTTTGTAAAGTTCTTCTCGCATTATATCCTCCTCTTTTAAAAGAGTACACTTACTGAGAGTTCTTCATAGATCCGGCGAATAGCTTCTGCTAGTAAAGATGCAATTGAGAGAACCTTAACATTCTCTAGGTTTGCAGCAGCCTCTGAAAGAGGAATGGAATTTGTGACAACAACCTCTGATAGAACAGAATCTCTTAACCTTTCAATTGCTGGGGATGAAAATACTGCGTGGCTACAGCAAGCCTTAACATCTTTTGCTCCTGCGTCTTTAAGAGCTTGTGCGCCTTGGGCAATGGTTCCTGCAGTATCGATCAAGTCGTCGATCATAATAGCTGTTTTACCCTTTACATCACCAATGATGTTCATAATTTCCGCAACATTAGCTTTAGGGCGACGTTTATCTATAATTGCAAGGCTTGTCCCCAGATAATGAGACAATTCTCTTGCTCTTGTAACACCACCAACATCAGGGGATACAACAACAACATCCTCCCCTTTTAAACCTTTTTTCGTAAAGTAATTGGCAAGAATTGGTAATGCCTTTAGATTATCTACTGGAATGTCAAAAAAACCCTGGATTTGGCTTGCATGCAAATCCATCGTTAGTATACGACTTGCACCGGCTGCTGTAAGTAAATTAGCTACAAGCTTTGCAGCGATAGGCTCGCGAGGTTTGGTTTTGCGATCCTGCCTTGCATATCCATAGTAGGGAACTACTGCTGTGATTGATTTTGCAGATGCTCTCTTACACGCATCTATCATAATTAAAAGCTCCATTAAATTATCGTTTACAGGTTTTGAGGTAGGTTGAATTAAGAAGACATCGGCGCCCCTAACTGTTTCGTTGATATCTACAGATATCTCTTCGTCCTTAAAACGCGCTACAGAAGATTCGCCTAAATTCATTCCTAGATTTTGCGCTATCTCTTTGGCAAGTGATGGGTTTGCATTTCCTGTAAAAATCTTCATCTTTTTATGCACTAAAGACATAGATTTGACCTCCAGTCTATTATTAAAACACATTCGCTTATTACTTATATAAAAGAACAAACCGCTGATAAAGGTTCGCTAAAATAACTGTAAGTCCTCTGTATTTTTTCTCTAATTCTAAGGTCTCTTAGAGACGCTTTTTTAAAGCCTAAAAACTTAAGGTGTGTCTCTACATTAGTTTTTAAACTCTATGACTTTATCTAGATCTGAGCTCTCTAAGCTAGTACTACCTTTTTTAATATTTAGAAACGGGCCGATCTTTGCTCCAGATTTGACTATAACCTCTTCTAATACTGATCTTTCAACAGTTGCATGATCTAACACATCACTTTCAACAACTGTAGTATAAGGACCAATGATTACATTACTTCCAATCTGGCACTTCCCAAGCAAAATAGTTCCCGGTTCAATGGTTGTATCCATACCAATTTCCACATCATCATCAATATAGGTATTGTTTGGATCGATTACAGTAACTCCAGAGCGCATGAGTTTGTTAAGCTTTCTCTCATTTTTAACCTTGAAAAGATCTGCTAGCTGTTTCCTGTCATTAACACCACTAATCTCCATTTGATCATTGGTTACAACTATTTCGACAGTCTTTCCATCTTTGCAAGCCAAAGCTAAAACATCAGTTAGGTAATATTCCCCTTGTTTGTTTTGAGGAGTGAGTTGAGGTAGATAATCATGTAGAGCATCTGAAGTAAAACAATAGACTCCAGAGTTAATTTCATTTATCTTTCTTTCCTTTTGAGATGCATCTTTATGCTCAACGATCTTAAAGAAAGTGCTATCACCATTACGGACAACCCTACCATAACCTGTAGGATCATCTACCTTTGCAGTAAGAACTGTAACTGCTGCATCGCTCTTTTTATGCTTTTTAAGCAGTTCCTTAAGAGTCTCAGCCGTTAATAGAGGAACGTCACCATAGAGAGTTACTACATGCCCATGAAACCCTTCAAGCTCAGGTATAGCCTGTTTCATTGCATGTCCAGTGCCAAGCTGAGAGCTTTGTATAACAGGTGTTACGTTTTCAGGCAGTATAGCTTTTACTTTCTCAGCTTCATAACCAACTACAACAATCACTTTTTCAGGATTAAGCTTATTTGCTGTCGCTAAAACCTCTTCAATCATGCTTCTACTGCCAATTTTATGTAAAACCTTAGGTAGTTTGCTTTTCATTCGTGTACCTTTTCCTGCAGCAAGAACAACGACTGCAACCTTATCTGACATCCTAAAACCTCCGTTTATCTAAATCGCTAGACGACTTCTTTGCTTTTGTCTTCCTAACTATATATCTTCATTTTTAGTTAGTCTTTTCCTGCTACAAAACCAGGCCCTTTGCCGATTTATTCACAAACTCTAAATCCCTTGACATACTATTTGGGTATTGACACTTTTCTTTATGAAGGATACGTATCAATTAAAGAGAAATGTTTGGTGAGGATTGCTCAAAATAAAGTTACATCTTTCTGAAAGTTGGTCGTAAATGCAATGAAAAAAATCTTATTGCTTGTAATTACAAGTTTATTAATAGTACTACCTGTTTGTGCAGATTATTACACCCTTGAAGGGCCTTATCTTTATGTTCACTTTCCTAAAGGATATGAAAATCTCGCAAGTAAGTTGATGGTCCAATCAGAAAAAATAATGGCTGAGCTTAAAGACGAGATGGACTTGCAAATAAATGGTAAAAGCCACTTTATTATTGAAGATAAGATTGACCTTCCAAACGGCTACACAACTAATGTTTTTTATCCATCAATTACCTTCTTCCCCGTTTTTCCAGGAGACACACTTTTAGGTGGGCTTGGACCTAACAACGATTGGTTTGAAACTCTTTTGTGGCATGAAGGCACTCACCTCTATCATATTGAGATGACAACCAAGACCAACTATTACCTCTCTCGGATCCTTGGAAGGTATCCACTTTTTTATCCCATCTGGTCCTCACCTACGGCCAACATTGAAGGCCTTGCAGTCGTTAACGAAACAAAGTATCAAAAGATAGGACGCGGATCTGATAGTATCTATCCCATGATTCTGGATGCGGCAATAGATGCAGATCATCTACCTGATCCAAGATTCACACTTGGAAATTACGACTTAGACTATTATGACCTAGCAGGTTTTCCTTATCTCTATGGCTGGAATTTCTTAGAGTTTTTATCTCAAAACTACAGTGAAAATGCACCTTTAGCATTGCAAGAGATCTTTGTTAATAATCCTGGCAGGTTTTTTGTACCAAAATATGATTCGGCTTTAAGGGATCTAACAGGAAAGAGTTACAAAGACCTGACAGATGAGTGGTATGTGTGGCTAAGACAAAACTATAATTTACCTAACTTAGAGCCAGAAGGGAAGATCCTTCAAAACTCAGGCCAAACTATCTACCCTGGCTTTTTTGACCAAGAGTACTTTTATTATGCAAAGAGCGGAGACTCTGGTGGGATATACCGCATTAACCTCGAAACCGAAAAAGAAGAACTAGTAAAATACATTCCTAATATTTATGGAAATATCAGTAAAGATAACTCTGGTAAGCTTTTATATACTGCGTTAGAGCTAGATCAAAAGGGAAATTCCTTCTTCAATATCTATAGATACTCGCAACATAAAAGTGAACCAATTATAAAAGGGGAAAGGGCATCTGCCCCGCTTTCTACAAGTAGTGGCATTTATTATCTAAGCCAGAAGCACCCAGAAGGTAATGCTATCTACAAAAGAGACCTGTCAGGTAATCTAACTTTAGTCTATCTATCAAAGCCTGGCGAAGAGATCCTCCAATTTACAGTTTCAAGCCACGATGAAGTCTATGTATCCCTTTGGAGGGAAGGCGGATTTGTCGACTTAGGTCTCATTATCGGTAACAAAATTACCTTTCTTACAACTGACCACTACAGTGATACCTATCCGGTTTTAAGCAGTGATGAGACAAAACTTTACTTCCAATCTAACCGAAGTGGCCGCTACGGGATTTGGGTCCTCGATCTAAAGACAGCTAAAGTTGCTCCTGTCGTAGTTAATCATTATGGAGCATTTAAGCCTATAAGTAATCCTTCAATGCCAAGGCAGCTCGCCTTTATAACCTATACCGATCAGGGACTAAAACTTGGTGTGCATAACCTATGCGAAGAGAATTCGTGGATGCCTTTGCAAAAGGAAACGCTGCCTGAAAGAAGCACCTACCCAACACTTGATGAACTTTTATCAGAGGAAGGCTATACTTTAAAAAAATACAGTGGTCTAAACTGGCTTAAGCCAACTTTCTGGATACCATCTGTACTTGGAGCAAGTGCTATGGGATCTGACCCTCTCCAAAGTTTTCTCTATTCTTTTGGCTACAACTTTAACCCCTTTGCAGAATTGGCGCAAGCCAACCACAATCTATATGCTACCTTTGATTATTTTCTAAATCCTCTGCATAGCCTCTCAGTTAGTCTAGAGTCTGACTTAAAAAGTTTCACACTTAACACTATCTACTCTGGCAAGATCCCTCTTGGCAAAAACTCTCTGAATCTAACTACCTCTGCAAACACTAAAGGTGTCCTTTCTTTACACGCTAAAGTGAATCTACCTTGGGGCCGAGAAAAAATCAGTGGCAACAACTTCTGTTTTGGAAGAACACGCTTTGATCTAGGGCTAAAAGATGCTTCTAGCTACGAGTATAGTCTTGGTTATGGCCACAGCTTAAAAGCGAGCCGAAATTTAGATTACCAACTAAGAGTTTCCTTTAACCACCACAAAGCTGGCTATTTATCAATAGAAAATTACCCGCTAGGGCAAAGCGTTCTATTTTTAGAGTCTTCCTTAAATTGGATTTTCGCAAGACCTATGTGGATAAGAGGAGCATCTCCTACTATGTGGTCTGAAAAAATGACTGTTAGTCCAAATGTAGCTCTTTTAATAGGAGATACAAATTGGGAAATCGTAGCTGGCCTGGAGTTTGCAAACACTACAGCCCTGATGTATGGCGCAGCCACTTTAGATCTTGGCATACAGGCGATGTACTACCCGCGGCTAAATAGAGTTATGATCAGCCCTGTAATTAAATTTTAATTAAAAGTACCGTGACACTACATCTAAGTAGTTGTCACGTCTTTTTTAAATTTTACCGTTAAAGAACAAAATCCTTACGAAGGAATAAATTTCTCTTCCAAGAAGGGTTTTTTTATAGGTAAATCTGTTGATTTTGTTAATTTTCTTGAATGGAGGATTACAAGATGAAAAAAGGTTTGTTGTTTATTGCTGTTTTTCTCATCTTTACCTCAGCTGCATATGCCCATCCAGTTACTATTTGGTCGCCACTATCAGTGGAACGCACGAAAATCATGCAACAAATTACAGATGAACAATTTACCGCAAGAACCGGAATTGAAGTAAAAATTTACACAATCCCTAGTGTTGGGAAAGAAAGCAAGTATCTTCTTGCCGCAGCTTCTGGGGATACTCCAGATATCGGTATTACAGGCTCTTTAGGGCCTGCGGATCTTGGCATTCGCGGAGCTGCAATCGATCTAAAAGAACGTTTTGGTGAAGAATATCTAGAAATTAAGCGAGAAATGTACCCCGGACTAATGCGTTCTTTTGATTATAACGGTACCGACTTTGGGCTTCCTGTAGATATCGCTTTATATCCTTTAGGCTATAGGTTAGATATCCTAACAGAGATGGGAATGACTGTCCCTAAAACCTGGGACGAACTCTACCAAATGCTTCCAAAGCTACAAGCAAATAACCTGAACTTTTCTACAGCTTTTGGATTTTCAGATGGTTCAGGTACGATGGTTTACGCTGACGTCTCAATGCTTATCTGGCAACATGGCGGGGACTGGTATACAGAAAACCGCACTAGATCTGGTCTAGATTCACCAGAAGCTATTGCAGGGTTTATTGAGTTTTGTGAACTTTATACAAAACACAACGTACCTAAAGCTGTAAACTCTTTTATGGGCTTTAAAACAGGCGAGATACCTCTCTTACAGCTTACAAACTGGTGGTATTCGTCGTTTCTCCTGGCAACCCCAGAGTTGCATGGCAAGTGGGGAGTGACAGTTGTCCCTGGTACTATTAGAGAAGATGGTTCAATTAATCATGCTGCATATATCGGTGGTAACACATTTGTCATGTTTAAGACAGGTAAACAGATCGACAATGCCTTTAAGTGGCTCAAATGGTGGCTTTCTGCAGAGACTCAATCAGAATTCGCCACTGTAGTTCCTGAAAAAATACCTGGAAGTATTGTTATTCCAGCAAACATCCATGCAATCGCTAACATTCCTCTCCCCGAAGATCACTTAGAGGCTTATATGAAACAAGCTCAACACAGTATCGCTCCGGCCTACGCTCTCGCCCCTGAAACTGTAACTCATAGATTTATCAATAATGCATGCGCTAAGGTAGTTCTTCACGAAGGTGATCCAATGGAGGCTATTTTGGAAGCAGCACGAGAGATGAATTCTGAGTTGGAAAGGAAACAAAGCGAATATGCTAGATTTATCAGTAAACTATAGGATAATCACTATACTGTGTCTCTTACTAGCACTCTTTTTGGTCTTTCCTGAACCCGCATCTGCATTTAAGGTTCCTCAGATCAACAAGGCTACAGCTGAGGTGAATTGGCTTAGCCTAGATGGACTCGAGACTCTACAGTTTACAGATGATGGTTTCCTTTCAACTAAAGTTGCTTATTCTCGAGTAGAAATTCTTTACAACTTTGAGGACTTTGATCTCAGCTTTGAAGCAAAGGTTAATGAATATGGAACTCACGGGAGCATTATGTTGATTCTCCACGAACAAGACACGTATGCTGGCTACTCAGTTGCTATCGATCAAAACAGAGCAACCGTAATGAGGAGGCACGGCTACTGGAATGACTATCAGTGGCTAGCTAATATCAACGGAGCAATAAAGCCTGGCAATTGGCACCATATCCGCTTGACCTGTAAAGATCAGGTTTACACTTATTATTTAGACGGTAAACAGATGGGGCAATTTGAAGATCAAAACAGAGTGTATAATAAAGGCTCTCTGGTAATTAGAGTAGCTAATTCTAAAGCAGAAATCAGAAACGTTGAAGTAACAGCTGAAAACAAGCCTGCACTTAGAGTTTCAAATGTACCACTTGTAGACCTTACCCCTGATCGAGTAGTACATGCTAACGCTGCCATTACCGGAAGCTTCTTACAGCTTGATTACACTAACATTCGTAACTCAAAAGGCTCATGGGAAAATGAATTAAAAGCTATGAAAGATGCCGGTTTAGATCTCTTAGTTGTACCTGCGTATGCTAACGAAACAGGTCCTTTGTATGACGTTTTAGATGAGCTGTTTGCAGAGGCAAATAAACAGGGTATCTCAATTATGATTGGCACCTTATCAAACCGAAATTACAATTGGACTAACCTATCTAAGAGCCACCTTACTAAAGTCTTAGATAATCTAAAAGCCGATGTAACTGAGCTTTATAACCGCTACGGCGAAAATAATGCCTTTTATGGCTGGTATCTTTCAGACGAAATCGATGAAAAGGATCTAGTCCCTAGTAAATTTTCACTAACTACTTGGTACTATAGCGAGCAGATAAACCATATAAAATCACTAACACCAGGAAAACCGATTCTACTATCGCCATCTTATGAAGCTGGGACTTCTCCGATTTGGTGGGAAGAAAAATTTGATAAGTTTCTAGAGGTTGTAAAAGTCGATATTCTTGGGCCACAAGATAGTGTTGGTGCGAAACGTTCTACTCCAGAAGCTGCCTCTAAGTTTTACAGAGCATTTCTTAAGGCCTGTCAAAAACATGATGTACAACTGTGGGCTGATGTAGAGATCTTTGATATTGATACCTGGCACCCAGCAGAATTAGAGCTAGTAAAAAAACAGCTTTTCGCTGTTGAACCCTATGTAGAAAAAGTTATTGTTTTTGAGTTTAACCATTATATGAACCCTTATAAAAACGCAAGATCAAAGAAGCTTTACAATGATTACGTAGACTGGATTAAATAAAGAAAGCCCCAAACCACGCTACTTATTTAAGTAGAATCTGGTCTGTGGGGCTTTTTGTTTCGTCTATTTTTTTGTCTAAACCCACTATTTCCATTGGTATAAAAGCTTCACACACAAAGAAGAGTTAGAGACTTTCTAGCTCTTTTCTAAAGTTTTTACCTTATCTCATCGGTTAATTTTAGAGCAACATCTCTCAAATCTTCGTAATCTACTTCAAGAAGCTTATTGTAGCGCTGCATTGTTTCAACGTCGATTTTTCCAGCTAAGCTTTCTCCTATCTCTTTGATACCAGAATACCTAGCTAAAAGATCATGGCTTACTACTAGAGCAGCATCATAAGGTGGAAAAAACCCCAAGTCATCTTCTAATACCACTAAATCCATAGCCGCAACACGTCCATCAGTTGAGTAGACAATTGCAGCATCTACGTTTCCAGCACCTACTGCTCTATACATCATTCCATAATCCATACTTACAGGGCGACGAAAACTCATATCATAGAGATCTAGGAAATCATCATAGCCATCTCCAGCTCGTTCGCGAAAAGTATTGTCCATGGCAATAGTCATTTGATTGGATAATTTCCTTAAATCGGATACTTTTTTTATATCGTGTTCTTCAGCAAAAGTTTTCCTGACAGCAACTGCATAGGTGTTTTCGAAGCCAAAGCCATCGAACCAATGAGCACCGAATTGCTTTGCAAATTGCTCCTGAACATAATCCTCAACCCTGTCCCTATTCTTCCATCCTTCAGTTACTTCCATGCCTAAAACTCCAGTAAACTGAGTTCCGGTGTAGGTTATATACATATCAACATCTCCGGAAAGAAATGCTGCATGCAATAGACTCGATCCGGAAAAATTTCTAACGTGATCGACTTCCAAGTCAGTTTGCTCTTCAATAAGCAATTTGACTGTTTCAGCAAGAATCTGTGGTTCTGCAAAATTACCAGAAGCAATCGTTATAGTCTCTCCCATAACCGGTATTGCTGCTCCGGCAGATAGCAGACCAACTAAGATTAACATTAATGCTTTGCGCAAAACAAAAGCAACTCCTTCATTATTTTTCACGAGCGACTCTAAGTCCCCGTGGTGTCAACAGATGCTCAAGCTTGCCTAGGAGAAAATCAGCAAGTAAAGCAAGTAGTGCAGCGGGAATAGCACCTAATAAAATCAATTCATCCCTAACCATACCAAGGCCAGTAATAATAAAATCTCCTAACCCACCACCGCCAATCATAGCGGCCAAGGTTGCTGTACCGATGACAATAACTGTGGCAGTTCTTATACCACCTATGATTACAGATAGCGCTAGTGGTAGCTCTACCATATAGAGTCTTTGAAAATATGTCATACCCATTCCCGTTGCTGCCTCTTTCACAGAATCGTCCACATTACGAATCCCAAGATAAGTGTTTCTGAGAATAGGTAACAGAGAATACAAAAACAAAGCAACCAAAGCAGGTGTTCGCCCAATTCCTAAACCTAGTGGGATCATCAAAGCAAGCAGTGCAAGACTTGGCACAGTCTGCAAGATATTAGCAACTCCCATCACAGGCAATTCTATAAAGCGGTATCTAGTCGCTAAAATTCCCAAAGGAATTGAAACTATTGCAGCTAACCCAACTGGGATGATTACTAGAATGAGATGTTCCTGAAGAGCAAATAACACTTCATCCCATCTACTTATTAACAGCTCAAAAAACTTAACTAACACTATCGATCAACTCCACATGATTTTTACCCAGCATTACTTTCATCCCAAATGTCAACTATACCACGAAGTAATGTTGTGCGACTAACTAAACCCACGGGCCGTTGCTTTTTGTCCACAACACAGAGAACTCTCGTTTCATTTGCAAGCGTTTCTGCTGCATCACGAATTGTTGTATTACTCCGTACAGATTGTGGCTTTCCTTGGATTATTTGTTGTAAAGTAGTGTTTTTTCGCTGTTGGATTTGAATCTGATTAGCTGAAACTAGCCCAGTAAAACGTTTGTTATCATCTACTGCTACGGCAATATCTGCGCTATATTTTTGCATCTTTTTAAAAACGTTTTTCGCAGTAGAATCTATATTGACAATTAGGGGTTCAAGCACCATCACCTCAGAAACTGGTGTAGTATCAGGCTCTGGCACTAGCCTCTCTTCTCCAATAAATTCACGGACATATTCATTAGCTGGCTCTTTTAACATCTCTTTAGGAGATGCAGCTTGCACAATCTTACCATCTTTCATTAGCACAATTTTGTCTGCTACCTTTATAGCTTCATCGATATCATGAGTTACAAAAATTATAGTCTTATCTAAGCGCTTTTGCAGATCTTTCATCTCATCTTGTAATTGAACTCTAGTAATTGGATCTAACGCCCCAAAGGGTTCATCCATTAATATTAAATCTTGATCAGCAGCTAAAGCACGCAATACCCCAATTCTTTGTTGCTGCCCTCCACTTAACTCTGTAGGATAACGGTTAGCATAGATATCTGGGTCTAAGCCAACCATTTCTAATAGCTCAAAGGTTTTCTTTCTTCGCTTTACTTTATCCATCTTGTTTAGCTTAGGTACGATCTCTACATTCGCAGCAATTGTTAAGTGAGGAAATAGACCGATATTTTGGATCACGTAACCAATTGCTCTGCGCAGTTCAACGACGTTTTTTTCTTTAGTTGAAGTTCCATTGATCAAAATATCACCTGAAGTTGGTTCGACTAAGTGGTTAATCATTTTAAGGGTAGTAGTCTTGCCACAACCACTAGGACCAATAAGAACTACAAATTCTCCTTGATTAACCTTTAAGTTTATTTTGTTGACAGCAACAAAACTGTCTTCGCCCTCACCAAATACTTTGGTTAGGTTTTTAATTTCTAGCATTTAATCTCTCCTTGTTAATGCTGCTACATCTGTTAATACATCTCTCTTTTTCACCAAGCCGGAACTTAAAAAGGCCATCAGCCGCATAGAACCAACTATCAAATTATCTTATCGTAAGTAGCCTCTCATTTCAAAAACGATTGGTACTACTTACTTCAGGGCAGAATGCCTCAGTCAAGAATAACTGCCAGATCATCGCTATCGTGGATAACTCCTCCAAGAAACGGCGTCATTGTCCTTAATAGAATGCTTTTCTCTACTACAAAAAATGGGTTTTCAAGCGGTCTCTTACTGGCTTGTTTTTGCACGTTTTTTGACTATTTTATATCTGCCTTACCGTCTTCCGTTCTTATCAGGTCAGCTTCTAAATACTATTTTAAAAATCAAAAGACAGCTCTTATAATTTCTAGAGCTGTCACAACAAAAATAGGCTTAAATTTGATTTAAACTACTTGTCTACTGAGTATTTTAAGTTCCAAGTAACTCCAAAGGAATCGGAAAAAATCGCCTGATAGACACCTAAAGAAGTCTCTTGTAGTTCAAACTTGACTTTACCATCTTTACTAATTGCTTTATAGAACCTTTGAAGCTCGTCTTCACCGCTGATATCCAAAACCATGCTGTGAATTTTGGTATTAAAACTGGCTAGATTACTGTCGATAACAGAAACAACACACTTTCCCCTAAGGCTTGAGAGTGTGCTTTTAGTTTTTGTATCAAGAGGCTCATTTTTTTCCACAACCAAGACTTCATTTATCGATCCATAGACTCCTACAACATTTTGACTACTTTCTTCAAAGATCTTGATGCGATTAACCATCTTGCTCCTAGCTCTCCTTTATATGACAATAAATTAAAACTATTGCTTTACCGACTATTTTTTGCAGACTGTTATCTCTTAGTATATGCAAGAAAGCTAGGAGTAATTCACAAGATCATAAGCTAACTATCTTTGGAGCAAAATGACATTTTTGACTACATTAGACCTTAAGCCTATCTAGACTTAAGGTCTATGCATTTAGTTATTTACCCTTTGTATATGGAGTATAGCCAATTTTGTCACATTGCTCTGAGATTTTTGCCCACACTTCTCTTTCAGTTATTATTTCAATAGCACTAGGATAAAGAATATGGTTTTCTTTAAAGATGTGATCTCTGAGATTAAAAATAATGTACCTAGAAAGCTCTGCTAGTTGCTTTTTAAACTCTTCATGTTCTATCTCTAAAGCATTCGTAGCTAATACCTCAAGACCGTGCTTTTTAGGACGAAGACTCTCATGCTCTAGTCTCATTACTGTAGGAGGACCTGAAATGCCTCTCTGTTCTAAAATAGGAAACAACGCTTGTTCTTCGCGTTGGTGATGTAATTCTGCCCCAGTTAGAATACGGACGATTCTTAATAGCTCGCTTTGTAACTTAGGTGTTAGTATATTTTGTTGTAGAGTCGCATTTAGTGATTCAAGCTCTTCTAGCGTCTCAAGTAAAACCCCGTGTTCTTGGACCATTATTGCTACAGGATGACCTTCTTCTAACTCTGCAGTCATCTTTTCTACTTCACCTTCAAGCATCTGCATATGAATTACGCAAAGACCGCGAAGATCCTCAGCTTCCATACCGTTATCCATCAATTGTTGTTCAGCAATAGAAAGGTCTGTTGCGTTGATTTGGCTTAAGAAATTTTCAGCGTCTTTTTCTACTTCTTCAATCTTTTCTCCAGAGTTAAGTCTCTTTAAAAGTCCAACTAATTTTTCAATTTTACTCACTCTAAATGCCCCCTTCAAGAACAAGTGTTTCTTACTAGAAGCCATCTTAATAGTAGAAACTTTATTAAAAACACAAACCTTAACGGTTTTTCCTTCGATATAAATTTACCAAACAAGAATCCGGAAATCTGTGATGCAAATCACAAAAAGAGCTTCAGGATTAAATCTCCTCAAGCTCTTTCTCTTAAAATAACTAAATTTTTGATTAACACTTTGCGATTGCCAATTAACTCAATCAAACCATCTTCTTTTAGCTGGTTCAGCTTTCTGCTTACCGTTTCACGTGTTACTCCTATATAGTTGGCCAATCCCTCTCTTGAGAGAGGCAGTTCTACCAGTAGATTTTCGCCTTGGTCTTTGCCATAGCGTTCTCCAAGCTGAATTAGTAGGGCTATAAGCCTTGAGTCAGCATTTTGTGTTCCAAGTTGCTGTACTAAAGACTCTAGCCGTCCAACCCTAGTCGCCAATTCTTCAAGAATAAGAAACATAATATCTGAGTGCTGTTTTAAGAGTGCTTGAAAGCTGTCTCTCGGAATAAGGCAAAGCCCTGTCTTATTAATCGCAGCGCAGTTTGCACTACAAGGTTTACCTGAAAGCAGATTGATCTCGCCAACAAAATCGCCTTCTCCAAACATACCTAAAATCTGTTCGCGACCTTCTATTGTGTATTTAAAGGTCTTAATCAGACCTGTTCTCACGATTGCTAAATAAGGAAACAAATCACCTTCTCGAAAAATCATTTCACCCTTATCATAGTCTTTATGCACAATAAGACCTGCCACTTTAGCGTAATCTGACTCTTTTAAACCGCTAAAGATCGGTACTCTTTGGCCGCAAAACCCTCCATGGCATTTCAAACAGCCAGATTCTTGGCAATTTATGCTCTTTTTACCTGCCATGGACTCACTCCTTATTTGTTAAGAGAGTTTGTCTCTTACCTTAGGATGAAGAAGATTATTTTCTACATGAATATGCTCTGCAGTATTTGCTTCTAAATCAGCTAGTAGCTTATAGACATAAGCATAACTAGTGCAAACACCATCGGGAATCTCCCAGGACTTACTAAGCATCTTATTTAGCATCAGTAAGTCTCTGGTTTTCTCATGCCTGTCTTCTATCTCTTTTAAGACAAGAGCAATCTCTTTGTTGTCTAGCGATTTCTTCTCTTCAATCTCTTTAATCAAAGGAAAGATCTGGTCTTCTTCTTTCTTTAGATGGTCTGTAAGTTCCTCTTTTAGTCTAATAAAATTGTCATAGATTTCATAGAGCTCTTGGTGGTGATTTCCATGGACGGTTCTTACAACCTTAAGATATTGAGAGATTTCAGGGAGCCATCTTTTAAGATACTTATGGTAAGTATTTTCGATGTAATCTACAAGCTCGTTAAGGTTCTTTGTGTCTATTTGCCTTTTTTTGGCATATTTTTCTCCTTCAGCAATTTCTGCCTTTTCTATCTCATCAATAATCTCATCTACTGAAATATCTGTGTCTTTTAATGCTTCAGCAAGAGGCGTATCTCCTCGGCAGTAAAAATCTATACCGTAACTTAAAAATACTGAAACTGCCATTGGGTACTCAGTAACAATTTGACCAACCGATTGTTCTAAGGTAGTAGTAGCCATTTAAAATCCTCCTTGCATCTATTCCTTTATAATTTGGTCATATTAAAGAGATTTAACACCTACTTTAACTTAAATCAATTTGCAAGGATTCTAAAAACTATCCTACCAGTGCCAAACTAGGCTTACTCCACCATAGCTATTTGGCCACAATCTTCTAATGCGCTCTTCATAGCCTAAAGCGTTGTTATCATAGCACAGGACATCTTTTCTTAGTAGGGATGCCTCTAAACCATAATCTGCAAGCAGGCTAAGAGACTCTGAGACTTTAAGCCTTACGCCTCCTCCAACTCTCAAAAATTCCCATATCAGTCTTGCATCAACGCCTTCTAAATCCGTACCCTCATCGTCAAAGCCAGGTACCCATGGTAGATCTAACTCCGCTTCACCTGTCCGGAAAAAATCCCGCACATATCTGACCTGCAAAAATGGCACTGTTTTCTTTTTGTAATCTAACTTTTCAATCCTTAAGTTTACCGCTGGAGCCAAAACAGCAGAAAGGCTATCAAAATAGTGTTCCTCTGAGGTGTCAATGTAATCATTCCTCTGCCAGATCATTGCCTCTGCTTCAGCGCTTGCTCCAACAGAAAGAGCAATAACAAACGGTTCTACATCCCAGCTATAGCCAACTAAACAAAATTGGGGCAATTTTTCCTGTTTTGGCGAGAGCATAAACTGCCACTCTGCACTAGCGTAAACTCCAAAAAGCAATAAAAAAATAAGCCCCTTTACTAACCAGTTTTTCATTTCTTTTCCTCCTCTGGTTTTATCGGTGCTTATTCTAAGATGTTTGTCTTTACATATATTTTAGCTAACTTACTTAAGATTCCTGCTAAAACGCTCCTTTTATTGGTATTAGATTTTTAGCTTGTATAGTCAGTTCTAGTTTTGTCCCTTCAGTCTTTATCTTAGATGGAGCAGTTTCTAAATATCTTAACGTTCCGTACTTAGTTTTAACAAGGTACAAAACACCAAAACCTAAAAAACTGCTGGAGGTAACCTCTGCTTCAACACCTTTTCCTTCTAGGAGGTACTCTGGTCTTATGGCAAAAAGATAGTCTCCATCTTCAACTGCCTCCTCTAAAAGAAAGCCTTTTTCTCCCCATTTAACCTCGTTATTTGAGACAGAAAGCTTTACAAAATTAACTTCCCCAAAAAAACTTGCAATATCTTTAGATTCCGGCTTTGTATAGAGTTCAAAAGGCTCTGCAATCTGGGTAATTGTACCCTTATCCATAATGGCTATGCGATGAGATAGGCTTAAGGCCTCTTCTTGGTTATGAGTTACAAAGATAATTGTTAATTGGAGTTTTTGCTGCAACTCTTTTAGCTCTTCTCTTAAGGATTGCCGAAGAGATGGATCTAGGGCTGCAAAAGGTTCATCTAGAAGGAGTAGCTGCGGGCTTGGAGCAAGTGCCCTAGCAAGTGCAACTCTTTGTTGCTCCCCTCCTGAGAGATGCCTAACTGATCTCTTTTGTAAATGCTCCAAACGAAACAACCCTAAAAGCTCCTCTAAGCGTTGTTTCTTTAAGGTCTTATTTTCTTTACTAATCCCGTAGAGGATGTTCTCTTCAACGTTTAGATGCGGAAAAAGAGCATAGTCTTGAAAGACTAAGCCAAATTGTCTTTTTTGAGGAGAAAGCCTAGTTATATCCTCACCGTTAAGGAAAATACGTCCACTATCACTGTCTTCTAACCCAGATATTAGCCTCAGCGTGGTTGTCTTTCCACAACCACTCGGTCCAAGGAGAGAGAAAAACTCGCCTTTATTTACATAAAAATCTACTGATATTCTAAAATTAGGATAGCTTTTTAGAAGATGGTCTATCTTTAGCATAGCTTTTTTCCCCTCCTCCAGATTCAATAAGTATAAAAAGTCCGATAAAAAGAAATGACACTAGAGTTCCTAATGCAGTACCCTCGGGGAAACTGTAGTGACCTATTAGTCGATATAAAGCTACTGTAAAGGTCACAAATTGTCCTTCTCCAACTAACATTACTCCAGTTAGATCCCCTAGAGAAAGGGCCATGCCATATGCAAAAGCGGAGCTCAAAGCTGGTCTTAGAAGTGGCAGATAAATTCTCCTGGTTATCTCACTTTCTGAAGAGCCTAGTGTCGATGCCGCAAACCGATATTCTGGATTTATTTCTTCAATACCAAGACTTACGATCGAGTAGACTACTGGAAAGGTAATAAATATCTGGGTAAACAGCATCAAAATTGGGGTTGGCACCCAGTTTTTCAAGGTAACTAAGACACCAAATCCGTAACTCATCATGGAAACTCCTAAAGGTACTAAGAAAAATGGTCGCAGTTTGGGATAGTACCGAGCAAGAACATAGGAAAGCGAAACCGCTATTAAGCTACTTACGCTAGACAAAAGTAAACTGTTTACAAACACTTGCCAAAGGGGAGTACCCAAAGTGCGCTCTACCCTTGAGCCAAATAGACTATGGTAGTTATCCAAAGAAATACCCACACTATCACCCTTTGGAGCAAGAGAACGCCAGAAAAGACTAAACAGTGGTCCTCCAAACAGTATTAGCAGTAAGGCAAAATACAAGACAAGTACGATTTTTATTAGTTTTCGCCTTTCTAAGCAAAGGGGTCTGGCTCTAGAGATTGTAAAGGCTTTGTTTACTTTATCTGTTCTCTTAGACACCCCATTTACTATCAAAATAAAGAAAAAGGAGATCAAAAGCTGCACAAATGCAAGTAAATGAGCTCTATCCATTTGGAGTCTTCTTGTCAAAGTATAGATATAAACCTCTAGTGTGTTGTATGAGACTCCCCCAAAGACTAAAACGATGGCAAAACTAAGAGAGGAATATAAAAAAGCTAGTAGCCATGAATAAGCTATAGAAGGCCACAAAAGAGGCAGTTCTATACGGAAAAAGGCTTTAAGTTTAGAGTCTCCTAACACATATGCTGATTCTGTGAGTTTTTCATTTAACTTTTCCCATGAGCCTCCAACAATTCTAATGCTAAGCGAAAAGTTATAGAAAACGTGTGCAAAGATAATACCAACGTAGCCATATATAAATGTTCCTGTATTAAATGTTCTGGAAAAAAAGCCCTGTTGGCCGTAGTAGACGATCATTGCTAGTACAACTAAGATACTAGGTAAAATAAAAGGAATCATGGTAAGATTTCGAATAAACTTTTTGCCCTTAAAGTTATAATGTGAGAAAAAGTAGGCTGCTGGGAGACCAACAACTAAACTAATTAAAGCACTTATAAACGCCTGTGTATAAGTAAACCTTATGATATGCCCAATTGCTGGGTCTTGAATTAATTCTTTACTTAGCTCAAAGAGGTTAGGGAGGGCTACTAACTTAGAGACAAGGCCTGCTAGAGGCAGATAAATTATTATAGCAAGAATAACTAAAGCCAAAATGCGCAGTACCTTCAATCTAGAGCCCTCCTTTCTGGTAAAAAATAGATTTCTAGTTTATCTCATAACATTTTCCCAATCTTTGATCCAAGTACCGAGCTTGTCATGAACGTCTTTTAGATCGATACGAGGATTTAGTATCTCTGGCACATGAGCAGCAATTCTAAATGATTCAGGTAGCTTTGCATCGATTCTTACAGGGTACATAAACTGTGATTCAGTAAGGGCTTCCTGCATTTGAACACTTATTAGGTAGTCAAGAGCAGCCTTAGCTAGTTCATGATTCTTGCCACCTTTTACAATGGCAGCACCTTCAATTTGGGCCCAAGCAACACCATCTAAAACAAGTGCTTGGTATCTTTCTGTGTTCTCATCGAGCAGATGGAACACTGGACTAGTTCCGTAGCTTAAGACAATAGGTGCCTCGCCATTAGAATAGATGCCATAGGCTATGGACCAGCTTGATGGCATAACTAAAATGTTCTTTTTCAATTCCTTCCAAAAGTCCAAATAACCATCTTCACCAAAATAAGCAATAGTCGAGAGCAAGAATGCCTGACCAGGAGATGACGTTGTAGGATTTGGAATAATAATTTTCTTGCCTAAACTACTATCGGCTAGCGCTTTGTGCGTCTTTGGTGGATTAGGAAGAAGCTGCGAGTCATAGTTAAAGGTTATATACCCAAAATCATATGGAGTCATGTAGAAATCTTCATCAAACACTAACTCCTCACGGATTTTATCAGCCTCTTTTGGTCGATAAGCTGTAAAAAGATCATCCGCTTTAGCATCAATTACATAAACCTCATCAAGACCGATTACTAAATCAGCTTTGGGCTTGTCTTTTTCTAAGACAAGTCTAGTGTACATTGCACCAGTATCTTCAAAAAGTACAAAGCGAACTTTAGAGTCATACTCTTTTTCAAAGTGTTGTTCCATCATTTCCATAAGAGTCTGACCAAATGAGTCGTAGCTATAAATCACTAGTTCCTTTCCATTTGCAACAAAGGAAAACAGAAGAACAACAATCAGTAAGACACTAATAAAGACTGCAGAATATCGTTTCAACAAAAACCCTCCTCAGATTTTTACGGGGATCCAGATAAAACAATAAGGCCCTTTCCCAAAGGGAAAAGGCCAAGAAAACACATCTACCTCGAATCTCCCTGCGCTAGCATTACCTAGATCAGGTATCGGAGTATGATCTCAGCCCCTAAGGAGCACCCCCGTTCGTCTTGTTTAATTTTACTGTGACTCTACTTTAGCAAAGGATACCATCTTTGTCAATGGTTGATAGCATCACATAAAGGCCCTAAGCTAATGTTTGTAAGAAATGAATTTCGTATGCAGAGAAAAACTTTTCAGCAATGTACTTTCTTGGTGGGACACTTAAAACAAGACATCGAATACCTGTTTAGCCCATTTTTTGACAGTAACATGCTCAGGAAGTATAATCGGGGTGAAAACGCGATTTCATTAAACCTTTTTAACAATGGTGGTGAAAATTATGAGATCGATAATTATTATATTTCTTATTGCATTTAGCATACAGACTGCTTTTGCTTTTGATTTAGAGATCCTGAAACCTCGACCTGAAAACTACATAGAGGTTGTTGTTTATCTCAATCACGATGCTAGGCAATACGAAGAGCATTATGTAATGTTTACTTCAAAGAACTTTAAGACTCCGCCCATATATCTAAACACCACTGATAACAAAGTAGTCTCTTATGATGAAACTAGAGTACCTGTAGAAAAACACGATAGTACTTATAAACTTTATCTCTCCTGCGATTTTGGCACTTTAGCAGGGGAGTATCAATTTACAATTCACACTTATGCTCTCAACCCCAACAGTGGAAAAATTGATGAGAAGACTGTTCAAAACTTAAACTTTACATTTCAAATTGCTCCTGTTTTAACTTTAGAAGAAATCGAAGTGTGGCACCCCCCCAAAACTGGAGAATCCTGGGAGTCTAATATAGTGTCCACTCATACTCTTAGAGTTACTTCTACCGAAAATTGGCAGCTTTCCTTGCAAGGTATTCAAAGCTGCGAAGGTTTGCATGCAGTCTTATTTGAAAGAGATCCGGTCGTTCTTACGACGCATAGAAATATCCTAGTTAAAGATGATCTAACCATAGTATTTGATGCACCAAATACCACCAAAAGGACAAACAATGAAGCAATCTTTACAGTGATACTATATGTTGACGATTTTTCTGTCGTGCCGGCAGGAGAAATCGACCTTAACATTTATGTTGAAGCGGAGACCTTACCTAAAAGCATCTTGAACATTACGATTTAAAAGCTTTGAAGCTATCTTACCCTTGAGTTTTTTGCATAACTCTGACAAGATTTCCTAAAGGATAAAAGAGACTTTGATTCTAACTATAAACCTTTTGCTACAACTTATTAAAAAAATAACCTGCCTGAATTCCTTTATTAGCAAGGATTAAGGTTTTATAATCTAATAAAAGAAGACAGCTCCATTGTTAGGGCTAAGAACTAAAGCAAAAGCTCGATGCAGATAGTACAGTTTTTAAACTACGTTGTTAAATTCTTCGCTTCGAAAAGTCAGTAAGTTGAATTTTCCAACTTATTCCAACCTTTATACTAATCTTTGACAGCCATTAAAAAATGGTATAAAATCCTTGTAAAAGGTGGTGAACGACGATAAAGAGGATCTTTTTTGTAATTCTTCTTTTGGCAGTTAACATTACTTCAGTTTTTGCTATCGGCACTCCTATCCATCTCGGAATCCTTGAGTCTGACATAGTAATTCCTATTACTATTACAGTAAATCCCGATCATATTAAAAACAAAAATCATCAGCCTGCGGTAATTTTTCTTGAAAACAACTTTGATGGTGCTCCCATCTATCTTAAAACTTCTGATGGAGAAATAGTCAACTTTACAGACCCAGTTATCGCACCAGTTCCTGCAAGATCTTCATCTTTTCAGCTTTTTCTCTCTTGTGATAATGATGCTCCGGCAGGCGAATATTCATTTTCAATCAGAACTTATGTAATGAACATAAACAACCAGTACCCCGCGTGGGGCTCTACCCAAGAGATTGAGTACGAGTTTCAAATTTTATCTGGCTTAACTCTTAAGGAAATTTCTTTGTGGACTCCCCCAGTAACCGGAGAGCCCTGGGAATCTAACATAGTCTCAAGACACACCCTTAGAGTAACCTCTAACGACGATTGGCAGTTTTCTTTGCAAGGTATCCAAATCTGCGAAGGCTTGCATGCTGTTTTATTTGAAAAAGAACCTCAGGTCCTGACAACTCATAGAAACGTTCAAGTAAGTGATACGTTAACCACCATATTTGATGCACCACTAACAATAGGTAGAACGAATAATGAAGCAATTTTTACTCTAGTACTATACATTGAGGATTTTACTGTTGTACCGGCAGGAGAGTTGGATCTCGAAATCTATGTCGAAGTAGAAACCTTACCTGAAAGCATCTTGAATATTAAGATTTAAAAGCTTTAAAGGAGGTATATTGTGCCAGCTCTAATAGAGCCTATAGTTACAATGTATAAATGTCCAGACCTTTTGTCAGAAACAGTTAGCCAGGCCAAAATGGGAGAACCTATTGATATTATAGAAGATAAATCTCGCACAGACTTTTATCTGATTAAAACCTTATGGGACAACTATACTGGTTTTGTACAGAAAAAAAGTGTAGATAAAGAGGCGGGCACTTGGAGCCCAGAACCAAGTATTATCACAGCTTCATTGACAAATCTTGTATATAGTAGCCCTAAAGTCCAAGCACAGATTATCGCAAGACTCCCTTTAGGTATTAAAATAAAACTTCTTGGTTCAAATAAAGATCACCAACCTAGTTGGCTTAATGTTATGCTCTGTAATGGTTTAGTTGGGTTTATTCAAGTAGGCGATATCTGCTTCCCCGATCGATTTAAATTTAACAATCTTTCATCTCTTAGACAAAGCCTTGTAAGCTGGGCTAATAAGTTTGAAGGTGCGACTACTTACCTATGGGGAGGAACATCATCATTTGGAATAGATTGCTCTGGATTTGTGCAACATATATATAGGTTGCATGATCTTCCCCTAGAAAGAGATGCTTCTCAAATGGGCCAAGGAAAGTATCTTAAAAACATTAAAAGGGAAGATGTCCTGCCAGGTGACTTAATCTTCTTCAAAGACTATGGTCATGTTGGAATGGCCATCTCACACTTCTCTTTTATACACGCAACAACGCATCTTAAGCCCGTTGTTCAAGTATCTGAAATCGATTCTTCAAACTGGCTCGAAAATACTATACAATATAGCCGCTATAAGTTTTAATTGTCTAGGAGACTTAACACACTTATCCCGACCTTCATGTTTGATTTGTCGTAAATATTAGATGCACAGACTATGAGTGCCGCGACAATCTACTAGTCGGGGTATTTTTTACAGTGGAACCGGTAAAAAAACTATTACTGGTTGCTTTAGTTCCTTATGGTTACCACTTTTATTCGAAAACGCAAAATGACTTTTAATGATCTATACTTTTGTAAGACGATAATTAAAAATCAGTGGCACTCTCTTAGCACCAAAAAAAGGACCTGCATTTTAACAGGTTCTTTTTCTATGACCAAATGAAGACTCATAAAGCTCAACAATTTTTTCCATAAACTTTTCAAAATCAAAGTGATCTTTCGCAAACTTATAGCTTCTATACTGTAATTGCCTTAACATTTCCCGATTTTTTAATAAGGGAGAAAAATCATTGTAAATAACAAGAGAAGAAGGTATTATCTTGGACTCACGTCCAGTAAATTCTGGAATTGGTGCAAGTAGATCTGGCTCTACTATACCGTCAATGTATTTACCCATCACATATCCAGCATTACCTGCAGCCATACCCTCTCTTATCGCCATCCCAGTACCAATAACAATATCTGAATCTCCTAACCATTTCGCCCGATCTGTTTGCCATCCCATTAACCTAATGTATGAAACATTGCCAAAGATCCCTCTAGGAATGTTACCAATTATCCTAGCCTCTACGTGGTGTTCTTGTCTCAGCTCCTTTATGGCATGACTTAATGCCACAAGGCCATCATGTTTGCTGTCGGCATATCTACCAAGGTAGGCGACGATAGTTTTATTGTTATTCTTTTTACGAGGCTTGTGAACGTCTAACTCTACGGCATTACCTAATACAACTATCTTATCAACATGACTTTTATATGGAGATGCAAACACCTCTGCGACAGAAAGCACAAGATCTGCCTCCTGCATTACGTCTAGATAACCTTCTAGCCCTTTGCCATGAATCGTGATTGCAAAAGGGCAGCCACTTTCTCTTGCTAACTCTAAACCCTTTCTCCACGTAAGTGCAGAATGTGCATGAATAATCGTATCTTGAGAGGGTTTTGGCAAAGATCCTAAAACAGTTACACCAGCTTCCGCAAGTGTTGCTATATGAATCCTAAATGCCTCAATTGTATCTGTTAGCGCTTTTAAATATTTAAAGTTATTATTAAAGTAAACGCTGACTTCATAACCTCTTTTAGCTAAGGCTTTAGCGAGCATTTCCACATGCACAGACTGGCCACATCTAAAAAAATGGTTTAAGAGCAAAACTTTCATATACTCACCTCCATACTAAGTCAGATTATGCTAGATTAAACACCGATGTAGCCACGAAAAGTATGCTCTAAACCTCATTTCGTACACCCTTTTAGAAAATAACACTCATGGTCACAAAAGTCAGCCTAAAGATCTCTACGATATCCAAACTCAAAAAGTAGATAAAATAGTATAAAAGAAGAAGAGACTCATCTGAGAAGTCTCTTCTTCTATTTTAGCGTTATTTACTCAAGAGGTAAATCGCATATGCATAGATTAAAGTCATTTTCTCTAACGACTCTAAGCTTAACTTTTCGTTGGCTTTATGCGCTAGCATAGGCTCTCCAGGAAACTCTGCTCCAAATGCCACCGTGTTTGGAATCGCTTTAGCATAGGTTCCTCCGCCTATGGCTAATAGATCCGCTTCTTCACCTGTTACTTCATTATAAGCTTTTTGTAAACTCTTAATTAGTGGATGATCACTTTCTACTAAAAGAGGTGCTTTAGTTTTGTCCCCTCCAACTGATAAGGAGTTTATCTCTAATCCAGGAGTCAGATGTCTCTTTATTTTATCTACAATCTCTTCAATTGTTACCCCATATGGGTAGCGAATATCTACAGTCACTTTACATTGGTCTTTTGTAACACGTAGCATGCCAGGGTTCCACGAAAGGCGCCCAGCAATCTCATGCTCGTAATCGATATCAAGTGGAGCACCATCAGGGCTCTGACCCACTTTCGCAAAGAATCTGATCAAAGGATGATCTATACCAGCTTTATCTAGCCCAACTAATAGATCAACTATAGCGTTATGTCCCTGCTGTGGCGTAGAACCATGAGCTTCTAAACCCTTTGCCCAAACAAACTTATAGCTACCTTCGGTTTGTCCCAGTAAAGAGACTGGCTCATCTAATCTAGATTGCGGAACTAGTTCTAAGGGTTCTCTCACTTCAAGATCAGCAGGAACCTTTGCAAATGCTCTGTTTGGCACTACATTAGCTCTCTCACCGGCGTAGGCTCTGAATTTATCAGTTAAAGGACCATAAATCTCTAAATGCAAAATTCCTTTTTCACTTTGGATAATAGGAAACTGTCCATCAGGAGTAAATCCGTAAGTAGGCATCTTTTCAGACTCAAAGTAGGCCTTCATACATTTCCAGTTCGTTTCTTCCGCGGTACCAATGATTGTTCTGATTTTCTTTTTAGGCTTAAAACCTAAATTCATCAGCGCCTTCTGTGCATATAAGCACGACAAAGTCGGTCCTTTGTCATCAATAGCACCTCTACCCCAGATATAACCATTTTTAACCTTACCACTAAAAGGGTCATCATCCCAGCCAGTACCTGCTGGAACAACATCTAAGTGTCCCAAAATACCAAGAATCTCATCGCCCTGCCCCCACTCAGCATGACCTGCTACGTTTTCAACGTTCTTAAACGAAAACCCAAGGGCTTCTGCTTTTTCTGCCATCTTCTTCAAAGCTCTATAGCAACCTTCACCTTGTGGTTTTTGAGGTGTTTGGGTCGTAGGATCCTCAACACTAGGGATCTTAATCATCTCACTAACACTCTCAATTAGTTCAGGCATTAATGTGCTAATCTCTTTTTGAAGTTTGTTTAACATCAAGTACCACCTCTTTAAATCTTCAAGTAAGTTTGTTTGTTAAGTTGCGTCTCTTTTGTTAAGCTCCGCTTTTAACTGGAACTCCATTTTTTAAGATCGTAAGACTGTATTCAATATTATTATCTTCACATAGCCTAACTAAATGAGTCTGACAGGTAAAAAACAAAACTTGGTGCATCGATTCGAGATCTGATAGTATTTTTAAGGTATTAACTGCTCGTTGTGGATCAAAATTTACCAGAATATCATCAACAACAAGCGGAAGTGGTGCTTGATGCTTGGCAAATTCTGATATCAAACCAAGCCTGAGGCAAAGGAGTAGCTGTTCTAGTGTGCCCCTACTAAGCTCCTCTGGCTTTTTAACCATTTGATCTTCACTTAGAACCTCAAATCTCTGCTCTGTAAGTGGAGACATCACTTTAATATATTTTCCATCTGTGATCGTTTTAAAGTAGTTTGATGCTGCTCTTATTACACCAGGTTGCTTCTCTTTTTCATAAGTTGTACGAGCTTTCTCTATAAGGTATCTACAGATGACAACCTCTATCCATTTTTTGGCATTACTGTTTAGCTTTTGCTTGACTTTAGCTTTTTCCTTTAGAAACTTTTCTGTTTCTTTACTTGTCTCTAGTTGACTTAGCTTTTCTCGGAGCCCACCAAGATGCTCATTTGTTTGTCTTTCATCTTCAAGAACTACACGAAGCTCGTTTTCACTATCTTGAATGGTACCTAAAAGCATCTCTTCACTACATTTTTTCAAGTCCTCAAAAAGTCTTTCTTTAAGATCTTCGGTCCCAACAAGAGAAGAGAGGTTAATCTCTAAGATAGTAATATCTCTCTGCAGCTGTTCTTTTTCTTCTTTCTTTTTTGCAAGAACACGGAATTCTTCTAGAGAACTAGCCTTGCCCTTTAACAAAATAGCATCTAGGTTTCCCATGGCATGCTTCTTTTTCTCTTCAACGATTTTCTTTTCAGTCTGTATTTCATTACGGTCTGATTCTAGTTCTTTTAGTGTATTTAGGTTCCTATTGTTGTCTTTAAGTTCTTTTATCCATGAGATAACATCCACTTCAGTATTTTCTAAAGTTTTTCCTAATACCTCCGCAAGACCGTTTGCTTTTTCAAGAAACTCGTTAACACTGTTTTGAGTAACGCCTCGTTCTTTTCTCTTTTTTGCAAGCTCTTCAGCTTGCATCTTTAGCTCTCTATAAGCGCTTAGCCACTCTAGAATATTTAGTGGTTCCATATCTGGGAGCTTGTTTTCATCCAAAAATGAGCTCCACTGCTGTTTGGTTTTCTCATTAGTATCTATCTTTTCCTGTAGGCTTATGTTTGTCGTATCTAGTTCCTCTTTCAGAATAGCTCTTTGCTTTTCAATAACTCTAATTTCGTTTTTTAAGTTTTCAGTTCGAGCCCATTTCTCGTCCTCATTTTGAATCTCTTGCCAAACAAGATCTAAGACATCCTCTTCAGTGTGATCGTTATCTGACAAGATCTGTTTTGCAACAAGGAGCTGATTTTGTATCTCTTCCATTTGTCGTTTGAGATCTAGCAACTCTGCCACTCGCTCTTTTTCGTTGGCATCCCAGAGTTTTTTTGCCTCTTTATAGTGACGGTTTTTGTTAAGATACATTGCTAAACCAGCTACTGTTAGCGCTGCCCCTATGATTACAACAGGCCAGTTTTCAAATACAGCAAAAACTATTGCAAGAAGAGCTGCAGCAAGTATCGAGATTAAATGAATTAAAGGGCTCGGCTCAATAGGCTTAGCACTAGGTTTTTCTTTGTCTTTAATCTGCCTTTCTAAGAGTCCTCTAGTTGGTGCAAGCTGTTTATAAGTCTCATATGCTTGCTTTATTTCAGGTAAATTCTTGAGCACACTTATTTTGTCTAACTCTTCTTCACAGTCTTTTTGTCTTAGCGTGAGCTGTTTTTCCTTATAAATAACATCCGCGATTTTTTCTTCTGTTTGCTTTATAGCTACTCTTTCGTCAACTAACTTATCTTGAGTATTTCTAACTGTATTATTTAATTCATATGAAAACGAAAGCGGATTGTCGAGTAAAAGCTCAAGAGTATATCCTTCGCCTAGTCGTTCTTCAAGCTTATTTTTAATGGCGCTTTCTAGATCAGCAATCTGCCTATCTAGTTCATCTAGTTTTACTTTCCAATCGCTAAATCTACTAAGCTCGCTATTAAGAGCCTCTATCTCCGCTCCATTTTCTAAAAATCTATAATCAACTGAGATCTCCTTAATGTTTTCTTCTGTCTTTCCTAACTTTGTTTCCAGCTCAATTAACTGCTCATTATAGCTTTCGATTTCTTTTTTAAGAAGCTCCAAATCCCCTAAGCTCTCGGCAGGGAAGTCATCACTTACTTCTATAGTCTCTATTAGTCTTTCACTCTCTCTTTTTTTGTTCCAGATTGGCCAGCCTTTAGATAGTACATTTAGCCAGTCACGCTTTTTTTCTAAACCCGCTATTTTCGCCCTGATAGTTTGAAGCTGTTCTCTGGTGGTTTCCATTTCTTCAAGGCACTTGTTGTATTGTTCGGGTTCTTTGCTATAGTCTTCTAATTGGCTTTCGATCTCTTCATAGGTTAGCAAGTCTTGATTTATCAGTGGTTTTTTAGCAATTTTGCTTGCCGAATAGAGGCGACCACTCTCATCGTCTAATTCTTTCATTATCGCAGAAAGAGAAAGCTTACCTGGATATAAGCCACTAGAATAGAGAAAGCTACTTACTTCACTGTCATTTAATGTGCCTATTGTCTGTAGCTCATTTAGACCAAACGCAAAAACATTTTTGTAGACGTTATCTGTAATCGACCCTAAGAGTTCTCTAAGAAGCTTTTCAGCATCTCTGCCAGTTAAGTTTTCCCCTTCAAGTAAAACAGAAAACTCTCCTTTGAGGGTTCTTCCTTGTCTTCTAATTACGCACTCTTTGTCCTCTAACTCAAGTAGCAGATATCCACTAGGATCCCCACCACTAAATGGAGCTAGCTTCTCATTTCTATTAAAGCCAAAAAGAACCCAGCGAATAAAAGTCAACAGAGTACTCTTACCAGCTTCATTTTCTCCTTGAATGATATTCATGTTTGGCGAGAGGCGAAGTTTACAATTATTAAAAAGGCCAAAATTTTCTATGCCTATTTCTCTAATTCTCATTTAGTTTCACCCCTCCAAAAAAGATCTAGACCTAGAGCTATACTCCCATTTACTATCGACTCTATTTCTTCTTCATCTAAGTCGTCTAAAATACCACCTAATCGATCATAAAGAGGAGCGACTTGCCCTTCAAATTCCTCGCTTTTACCCGCAGCTATTAGTTTTTCTGCTTCTCTTAAGAACTCTCCAGGAAGACTATCTTCTAATTTAACTTCTTCAAAATCGATATCCGGAAGAATGTCAAGCTCTATTGACTCCAAGGCATAACTCTTTTTTTCTTTATATCTTTCTTCAAGATCCCCAACCTGGCTTAAGAGCTCATTATAAAGTGGAGTTCTACCGGCGATTTTTAAGCGATAGACCCTTGGAATCTTGCTCCCACTCGAGTCAAGACTCTCTAATATTTCAATTAGCTCATTTAATGATTCTGGAGCTTTAACTTCAAGTCTTTCCCAAATATAGGCTGATGTTGTTATAAACTCGAGATCCACTTTATCCTTATCAACCTCTACTAGATAAAAACCTTTTTTGCCAGTTTCGTTAACATGCTGACCTTGCGTAGTCCCAGAATATACAACATGGGGTTTTTCAGATAACACAGCATTTGTGTGTACATGGCCAAGTGCCCAGTAATCAAAGCCACTTTTTGTTAAGTAGTCGAGGTTTGAAGGTGCATAGTTTTCTTTTTTACCTGCGCCTTCAACATTTGAATGCAAAAGGGCGATTTGAAATCCTTTTGTCCCAGGTTTTAAAAGTCTGCTTAAATCATCAGAGACCTTTGCAACAGGAAAACTAATTCCGGTTATCTCTGCAAGTGTTAAACCGCCTTTAACATAGGAAATTGTCTCTGCCTGAGCTCCAAAGAAATGGACTCCCTCTGGCAGACTACTTTGAGCTTTTTTCAAACTAAGAGGGTCATGGTTTCCGCCAACCATAAAAACTTTAATACCTGCCTTACTTAGTTCCTTCAGTCCATTAATTAGCTCAAGTTGGGAGTTTAGGGTGGGATTTAGAGTATCTAAAACATCACCAGATAGGAGCAGAAAATCCACGTTTAGCTCAATCGCTTTTCTGACTAGGTTTTGAAAAGCTGTATATGACGCTTGGTAGATTAACTCACTCCAATGACTAGAAAACCCTGTTGTACTAGGGCCACTATTTCCCAAATGAAGATCAGCTGCATGAATAAAACGTAACATTCTCTTTCCCCCTGGGTTATGTAGTAATTAACTGATTCTTGAAATCAATTCTTATCCCTTTATTATACAACTCTCGAAACAAAAACAAGCAAAAAAAATAGGCCTTGTTTAAGGCCTATCGTAACTTACTTGGTAATGTTTTCAATATATCTTGAATATTCTTTTTGCTTTCTAGAGAGCTCTGATTCTGTAGACTTATGAGCTACTTCTAGTGCTTGAGGTGGTGTCATGCCCATTTGTAGAACGTTGTGTACAGCAAATTCTAATTCTCTAGTTACAGCTGCTCCACCTGGGAAGTAACTAAATGGATTAGAGACATTTAACTGATTATAAAAGGTTTCTTTGTCTTCTTGCGGAATTGGCAGAGACATCGTAGCCTGCATATTACCTGAAAAAAGCATTGAACCAGGAATTCTCTCAGGTATCTGTGCTACAAACTGGCTTTGAACTTCATCAGAAAGCAACCACTCAAGAAACAGAAATGCTTCTTTTTTGTATTGGGAATATTGAGGAATACCAAGAACAGTGCCACCCATAAAGCTTTCGTGGCTTACAGTACTATCTGCGTGAACAGTACCAGGCACCAATCCCACTTCCCATTTACCGGTAATCTCAGGTGCTCCAAGATAGGTATTAGCATAGAAGGCACTGATATCTAACAAGACAGGCCATTCACCAGTTCTAAACATCTGGAAAGAAACGCCGCCTTCTTTAGGCATCCCATGCTTAGTAAATAACTCTACATAATTACTAAAGCCTTGAATAGATTCTGGATTCATAAGTTCGCTCTTAAAATTATTACCATCTACCCAGTTTCCACCAGCTTGTTTAATCGTCATATAGCTTCCATACTGAGGTACGCTACCGATTCCACCATAACCCCATCCTGCATTCATGTTTTTTGCTTGGAGTTTTGGTAGTATTTCGTGTAAATCGTTCCATGTTTCCGGCTTAGCCATACCAAGATCAGCTAAAATATCTGTGCGATAATAACCGATAATAACGCCTGTGGATTGGACAAAACCAAAGGTGTTGCCCCGGAAATTGAGCGCTCTTGTTGTACCAGGATATAAGTTTTTTTCGACCGCTCTTACACGCTCTTCTCCTGCTATGTCCTTAAGGTCTATTACACCACCTCGTACACCGTACTCAACTAAGTGATCAGGTGCACCTGCAATAATATCAGGTGTATCATTAGAGGCCATTGCCAGTAAAACTTTATTAAACATACCTTCCCAAGCATAGTTGCTGAATTCAACCTCTATACCAGTTCTAGGAGTGAAGTCTTCTGCAATAAGATCCTTAATGATATTAGCAGTCTCGTTAGCAAAGCCAACTTGCCATACACTAATTTTAACTGCAAAGCTACTCACTGACATTAAAATAAGAAAAATTACTACCATAAGTACTCTTTTTTTCACACTTTCCCCTCCTTTGATCCTTAGGGTATGTATTCTGTAAGATCAAACTATTTCCTTTTATGGCAATATCAGATTACACTTCCTATCACAAAAAATAGTGAGGTTCTATCCTCACTATTTTGCAGTCTATTACTTCTTTTCTTTCTTAGGTGCTTTTTTAGTTTCTTTTGGTTTTGGTTGAGGTTCAACTTTTTTGGAATCTTTTCCTGTCATGTGTGCCCCTCCTTCACGCTCTCTTGATTCCAAGATAGCATTTGTATGAACACAAATCGATGCCGATTCCAGCTTAGTTTTAACAGGTTTTAACCAAAAAAGAAGAGGCTAGCTAAAAAATTACATAAGTCTCACTGTATTAAGTTTTTTCATGATATAGATGCAACTCTCAAAGACAAAGCTTATCTGCTATAAAAAAGCCTGAACGCAAGTCCTGTCACTGTTTCAACTCTTCATAAAGATCAGCTAGTAGCTTAATCTCTACTAAGATACCACGCTCTAGCTCTTTTGTTGAAGCTATTTTCCAATCTCCATCTATTTTTCTGAGTTCTAGAGTCAAAGTATCAGTTTTCTTAGGAGCATTAGAGTCTCGAAAGCGCTTTATTATAAGCTCGTTTATATCTAAATCTGTCAGCTCCTCGTCATTAAAAAGTGTAGCTAGTTTTAAGCTTGTAACCTCACCTAAGAGTTTCCCACCGATTACCACAAAGTCCAAATTGGCAATGTCAACAGTGGCGCTTGCTACGTCCCCATCTACTTGGATGTCTTTAATAGTATATGTGAATTTGTTAAATAGCCATCTATATACATCCTTTTGGTCTTTGTCAATCGGTTCGAAAATTATTTTCCCATCTACATAGCTTGCAGCTTCTTCAAAATCTACTTTTCTCAAGGCTTTTACAAAAGAATTGATGGTATTTTCCGGGGTATTTGTACATCCTACAAAAACAACACTGAGTATACAAAGACCAAGCAAGACACAAAGCCTATTTGTCACAGTATTCCCTCCAACTAGATATTACCTTTAAATTACTTCTTAGAGTTCAAGAATATGGCCCTTTAAGCCTTTGCTTAAATTGTAGCAAAAAGCCTATATTTATCTATGACTGATAAATATAGGCTAGAGATAGTTTTAGCGAAAGTAAAAAACCTCTACTAAGGTTACCACCTAAAAAGAGACTGGGACCAGTCTCTTTTTAGATCTATAAATTAATAAGCTTCTCTTTCATACTCTCTAAATTTTGCTCTATCGTATGGTTCTATCTTAATATTATCAAATGCAACTTTGCAGCCATTTACATGAAGACCAAAGACTCCCTCATCTAGGAATCCAGTTTCATATGCTGCAAATTGAAGATCCCCATCGATGAAGTAAAGATAAAGATCACCATCAACTGCAACAGTTAACGTAAATGTTTCATCAAAATCAAAGGCTTTATAGTGTGGCTGTGTCCTCCTTACATCCCAATGACCTGCAGGATGTCTAAATGCAAGTTCAGTACCGTTTTTAGCACTGGTGTTTTTTCTTAGAGTGAACATATGGTAAGGTGGATCGCCATTTTCTGTCGCTCTAAAAAAGATTGAAAACCAACGACTCTGTTCTACAGCTGAAAGGAAGGTTACATCCACTGAATAAACAAAACTATCCATTACAGGGCCAAAGACTACTCTACCCTGAATGCTATTTGTTGCACTTTCACCAACTATACGACCACCTGTAACACTCCAAACTCCATCGACTACGGTAAAATCAGCTGGCATTTTATTGTCTGAAAAATCCTGTGTGTAAACCTCGGCAAAAACTCCCACTGAGCAGAGCAAAACAATTAATAAACCCAACAATTTTTTCTTCACGAAAAAACCTCCTTTACCCTTTTACTTCAATGTTTCTGCACTTGCTGTAACTAACCTGCATATTTTTGCACTTTTGCAAACAATTTCTGACATTAACTAAAGTATCCAAAACCGCTCGACCTTGCAATACGCAGTAAAAAAAGATACCATTAAAGAAAAATCACCAAAAACACAGATTACAAGCCTTTTTTCTGGAGGAGATTATATGACTAAACTTATTCAGATCGGAATTGTTGGATATGGGAATTTAGGTAAAGGTGCTTTACTAGCACTTGAGCAAAACAAAGATATGGAACTTGTTGGGGTCTTCTCCCGCCGCGATCCATCTAGAATTAAAACTGAGACAAAAACTCCAGTTTATCACATTAGTGACATATGTAAATTTCAAAATAAAATCGATGTAATGATCCTCTGTGGCGGGTCTGCTACTGACTTACCTAAGCAAGGTCCCGAAATTGCAAGGCTCTTTAATACTATTGATAGCTTTGATACTCACGCAAAGATTCCCGAGTATTTTCAAAAAATGGATGAAGCTGCAAGGTCTAATGGCAAAACCAGTATAATCTCTGTTGGCTGGGACCCAGGGCTATTTTCTATTATGCGCACAATGACAGAAGCTATTTTGCCTGACGGTGATACCTACACCTTCTGGGGCAAAGGTGTCAGCCAAGGTCACTCTGATGCCATTCGTAGAGTAGAAGGGGTAAAGGGTGCTATCCAATACACTATACCTATTGAAGGTGCGCTAAACAGGGTAAGAAGCGGTCAAAGACCAGACCTTAAGACAGGAGAGAAGCATCTTAGAGAATGCTTTGTTGTCGCAGAGGAAGGCTCAGATAAGAGTAAAATTGAAGAAACTATAAAAAAAATGCCCAACTATTTTGCAGATTACACTACTATAGTACATTTTATTTCAGAAGAAGAGCTAAAAGAAAACCATGCAAAAATGCCACATGGCGGTTTTGTTATTAGAAGCGGTCAAACTGAAAGAGAAAGTAGCCAAATTGTTGAATTTTCACTAAATCTAGCCTCAAATCCAGGCTTTACATCTAGTGTATTAGTAGCTTATGCCAGAGCTGCATTTAGGCTAAACAAAGAAGGCCAAGTTGGAGCTAAAAGTGTACTAGATGTCGCTCCATCTTACCTATCACCAAAATCTAACGCTTTGTTAAGAAAAGAATTACTTTGACTTTAAAATAGGTGGTTCTAGAGATCTCTAGAACCACCTATTGTTTTTTTATTTACGTTGTTCTTCTAGCATTCTTTGAATAAATCTTGCATATTCAGTCTCTTTTTTGCGAATCTCAAAACTATGCTCTTGTGCATATTTCATCAATGCTTCTTCTGGTGGTACATTCATTAAAATAGCTTCTTCTGCAGCAAATTGCAGATAACGTCTTCTGTGTCTTGGTGCTACAAGTCCATAAACAGAAGTAGTACCTTCTTCAAGTGCTCTTTGGTACACTAAAATGTCCCTTTCAGGGAGATTTACTTTAGTAATTGCATTAAGATCAGCAGGAAGTGCTAAGTGTCCTCCTGATGATGCTATGGTACGTGTTGCGATCTCAACCTGAATTGGTTCAGAGATTATCCATTTAATAAAGTCCCATGCTTCCTCTTTCATTTCGGACGTCTTAAAGATACTTAAAGCATTGCCCGCAACAGATGATTCCCTATGAATAACCCCATCACGTAATGTGCCTGGAACTTGAACAATACTCCATTTGCCTTGGAGCTGCGGATGAGCAAGTAAAAGGTTAGAATACCAAGGTGGTTGCTGAATGAAATAGAAGAGGCTACCATCTGAAAACGCCTGAACAACTGGAGAAGCTCTATCAATGTTGTATTTTGTATAGAGTTCAACATATTCTGTAAAGCCTCTAATCGCTTCTGGCTCATAATAACCCGAAGCTTTAAGATCTGAAGTATAGTCATCTCCGCCATGCTGCCACATGAACATATTTGCATCTTCGTAAAGATCCGTGCTTAACTGCCAAGCTAAAGATAGATTACTACCATTTGCTTGGAGTTTTGGTAAAGCCCTTCTTACCTCTTCCCAAGTTTCAAGACTTCCAACCCCATGTTGCTGCAAAATATCATCTCTTTGGAATCCTGTCATTGAAAAGTTGGCATCATAGTGAACACCAAAAACCGAACCTTGGTAACTTAAAGATCTAAATACGGCAGGATAAAGATTCTTGGTTACCTCATCAAAGTCATCGAAAGTTGCTTTGAGGTCAATAACGGCTCCTCTAATGCCTAACTCTGGGGCAAACAACGGCCCCATGCCACCAACATCTGGTGCTTCGCCTGAAGCAGCTGCCAAAATGAACCTGTTTTCAAAGTCACCCCAGCTTAAATTAGTAAACCTAACTTCGATTCCGGTTTTAGCTGTAAAACTCTCATCAACTAAATCCTTGTAGATGTTGAGCACTTCATTGTTTACCCCTGTAAGCCATACTGTGAGAGTCTTAGAAAATACAAATACAGACAATAAGAACAGTAAGCTTAATGAAACTAAATATTTCCTTTTCATTTGATTCCATCCTTTGTAAATTAGTCTTACTGTATTATTTGTTGTGCTAGGTATTATTCCCTGCTAGATATGCATAGCTTCATTATTTCCGAATTTCTGTTAAAACAAAAAAAGGCTGCACTTTCTAGAATACTCACACAACATGCCACTTTCTAAACACGAACCCCTCCAATCGATTCTCGCAACACAACTTTTGCTATCTGCTAGTGCACAATAGAGGGTTTCGCGTAGTAAAAAAGCCCTAGATTACTCTAGAGCTTCAAATAATTCCATATTAAATTTTTGAAACCTCAGACAAAAATACAGCTTAGTTATCCTAACCCTTCACCAAGTTTTGTGTAAGGCTCTGACAACTCCTCCCTTGATATTCAAGATGGTGACCCCGAGACGACTCGAACGTCCGACACACGGTTTAGGAAACCGTTGCTCTATCCTACTGAGCTACGGGGCCATTTCTTAAATATTATAGCACAATAAATCGGCCACTGTAAAGAATATCGGGCTTCTCCGACTAATTCAGTAAAGCTAGTACCTTCTAAGCACTGTTCGAAAATGCTGCTGATGTTATTGCTGATAAATTCTTGAAGTTGCGATATAATGTTCATGAGAGTAGTTCCCTTCTGTCGATTATTATTTGCACCTTAATCATAACATGGGGAACTATTCTCTTTCTTGTTTTCTACAATAACTTCACACTAAGGACTTCTCTGCTAAGGTTCTATACAGGCCTTTCCATAGATACTTTATATATCTTCCCTCTATAAATACATTACTCCAAATTACAAAAAGCTCGGCTTTCGCCGAGCCATGTTACATCTTTTCAGGAGCTTCGAGCCCTAATAGGAAAAGTCCTGTATCAATAGTTTTTCTAATCGCATCGACTAAGGTTAGCCTTGCTTTTTTAAGTTCTTCTTCTACATCTAAAATCCGATGTGCTTGATAGAACTTATTAAAATCCCTTGCGAGACTCAGAAGATATCTTGCGATTGTAGAAGGCTCATTAGCTCTAGCTGCTTGCTTTACAATATCAGGAAAACGCTCTAATTCAGCTACTAGAACCTCTTCTTCTACTTCTTGTAATAGTTCCAAATTAACCGTTGTGACCTCCTCAGCTTTCGAGAGAAGGCTACATGCTCTAGCATGAGTGTACTGGATATAAGGGCCTGTATCTCCTTGGAAATTAAGAAGATCATCCCACTCAAAATTAATGGTTTTAATGCGGTTATTGCGCAAGTCGTTGAAGATTACCGCTCCAACTCCAACCATTCTTGCAACATCATCTTTATTTTCGATGTCTGGATTTTTCTCTTCAATAATCTCTTTAGTTAAATCAATAGCCTTATTTAAAACATCCTCTAAAAAAATTACATTACCTTGCCTTGTAGATAGTTTCATATCTCCAAATCTCATTAGACCAAAAGGCACATGTTCACAACTATCAGCCCAGTCGTATCCAAGCTTTTTGAGTACAGCAAAAACCTGCTTAAAGTGTAGAGCCTGCTCGCCACCTACCACATACAAGCATTTTGCAAAGTTAAAGGTCTCAAAACGATAGATAGCTGCTGTTAGATCCCTTGTTCCATACAAGGTCGCGCCGTCTGATTTACGTACCAAAAAAGGAGGCATATCCTCACCCAAGGATACAATATCGGCGCCTTCACTAACCTCCATAAACGGCTCTAGCTTCTCTATTGCCTTTGGCATTAAATCATTATAAAAGCTTTCTCCGGTATAATGATCAAAGCCAACGCCCATTAACTCATATACTTCTCGGAGATTATCTAAGCTCGTCTTTCTAAACTGTTGCCATAGAGAGTACGCTTCTTTATCCCCGTCTTCTAATTTCTTAAACCATAGCCTTGCCTCATCATCGAGATCAGGTTGGTCTTCGGCTTCTTTATGAAAGCGCACATAAAGCTCTAACAAATGCCTAATTGAGCCTTTGGAATGCTCACTTGGTTCATCGCCCCATTTTTTATAGGCGACAATAACCTTACCAAACTGAGTTCCCCAATCACCAAGGTGATTAACTCTCTCTGCTTTATATCCCATGTGCTCCCAAATCCGGGCCAACGAATGCCCAATAACCGTTGACCTAAGATGGGCAACACTAAATGGCTTGGCTATATTTGGAGAAGAAAAGTCTAGTACTACAGTCTTTCCTGCTCCTTCAGCACTTTTGCCATACTCTTTATGTTCTGAAATGATTTTAGGTAAAAGTTTGGACGCAAGATAGCCTTTATTTAGAGAAAAGTTTACAAAGCCATAAACAACATCAATTTTCTCAAAAAGCTTGTTTTCTGGCATCTTTTCAGCTAAGTCACTAGCAATAAGTACAGGGGATTTCTTCAGTTTCTTTGCTAAAGTAAAACAGGGAAAAGAATAATCACCTAAATCCTGGTTAGGTGGAACCTCTAAGAGCTCATCTATCTCTTGTAAACTTAATTGTGGTAATGCGGTATAAATGGATTCCGCCACAATATCTTTTGCTATACCCATAATTACGCTCCTTATAAATACACTTTAGATCTATATTTTCTCAGTTCATTATTTATCCTTCTAAATAATATATCACTTAAGTCTTATCTACTCAACTTTTTCCGTTTTTGTAGCTTTTTTAATCCCAAAAATCTCCAACAAAACAACTTTCTCTTGATGTAACCTAATTCTTTCTCAGTTGTCACACAAACAATGTAAGCAGGAGTTATACACTTCTAAGAGAAATAATTATTAAGTACACTGAAGAGGAAGGGGGTAGCTGCAGAAAATTCGTGCAGCGTTTGTATGAAAAATCGCGACCCAGGTCTGGCATCTGTTTTTTCATTTGTAGTCCCAGGTTTAGGCCAGATTTATATAGGTAAAATGGGATGGGGTATATTTCACTTCTTAGCTCACATTGGTTTAGGTATTGTTGGATTAACAATAGTCTATCCACTCATTTCCTCTGAAGGATCGTTTGTACAGAGGCTTGTAGCATGGCTTGGTTCACCTTCCAATATGGGAATAGCTTTTGGCATCTTATTTCTTAGCATTGGTAACTGGATCTGGTCTTTCTTAACAGCCGCTCAAAAAGAATCCGAAGAGAGCGAATCTAAGGACATTGCTGGCTTAGTCGAAGCAGCAAGAAGAGACTATCTTTCTGAAGCCTCTCAATCTGCTAACGAATCAGCATCAGCACTTGAAAAAACCACATCTTATGAAACCCTTGTTAAAGAAGAAACCAAACCTGAACTCAATTCATCATTTGCTGCTACCTTAGCTGAATTGATGGATCTTAAAGGTATGGGAGTAAAAGATCTTGCAGAAATTACTGGCATCTCAGAGTTAGAGATAGCTGGCTATCTAAAAGGATCAAATCCTGATGATGCTACTATCAATATTCTAGCTCGAGGACTCAATATCAGTCCTAGATTCTTGACTGGTCATAGTGCTAGGTAGTCTTTGACTACCTAGTTTTTTTGTATAATGATATACCAGCAAATACGTTCCAAGATCCTGTAGAGCATGAATAGTCACAACCAGCCAAATGCTTCTTGATTCGATATAAAGCCAAGTAAGTACACCTGTGATTAAGAGTCTGCCTAAAAACATCCGTTTAAACTGCTCTTTAGTTTCAAACCCACTTAG
>JAQVYS010000135.1 GCA_028708605.1 Bacillota bacterium | reverse complement strand
TCTCGGTTCATTTACGAAAGTAAATTTATACAAGCAAAAAACCAATATATTGTCGCAAACCATCACATTTTTCCTATCATTGCATAGAACTCCTCCTATACCGGTTAATTAACCGGTATAAACTACTCATTTTATCCTTTAAGTACTATAAATGGGCGCACTTCGCCCTTGGTGAATAGGTATACCTTTTTCAAGCATGATTTTTACGCCTCTAATTAGTCGTTTTACATTAGCAGCGATCATTTTAAGTTCAGTATAATAATCAATCTTTAGTTTTCCCCTCACTGGGAGTTGAGCTAATTCTTGACCTAGCTTAAGTCCAGATATGCATCCTTCCACACCAGCTCTTTTAGAAAGACTTTTTAACAATACTTCACGGTCAAAGCATTCTGCTCTAACAAGTGAAGTGATATAAGATTTTTTACTAAACTTAAGTATGCCGTAGCGTTTTTTTAGCTTAGTTGGGCATTGAGAATTCATAGGACAAGCTTCGCAAATATGAATATCAAATCTAGCTGAATAAGAATCTTCGTTAAAATAGCAGTATAAGGGTTTATGTCCAGCAGGGCAGCTTAGTATGGTTTCTTCATTCTCTTTTGTAACTACATCAAATGATGACAGTGGAAGTTTATCTGGATCTGGTTTACTACCAGTCATATCCGTAAACATAAGGTCAACATTCTTTGATTTAGCCTCTTGCCATAATTCTGTTGAGGAATAGCCTCCATCTAAGTACACTGTAGTTTTTTTATCTATGTTAGGAAGAGCCTTTTTTAGGAATTCTGTATCTGAAATAGTATTTTTCTCGACCATGTAATCAACAATCAATTGAATAGGATTATCTTCACCACAAGTCTCTGTGACATTAACGCTATAACCAGACGATTTTTTACCCCTTTTATCACGATAAGTAGCATCAGGATCATATGCTGACTGCAAAGAGTTTGCACTTATTGTAAAAGCTTGTTTTGCTTTTAGTTTTTTCCTTTTCTCATCAAAGATCGTTTGTTCTTCTAAGAATCTCATGAGAATTTTAATTTCTTCTGTAACAGCTACTTCTGGTAACCTATTAGCAATTTTTAGAGATTGATCTGCTAGTTGAAGCAGATAATCTAGACTAGAAGTAAGCTTTTCTGATTCAACACGGTAAAGAATACGAGTTTTAAATCTAGGTTCTAAGACCTCATTTAATGAATCTGTACGTTTAGCATTAGGAATAACTTTTACAGCTTGACGAAGAACATCAAAAGCTAAAGCAAGACGCCCAGCCTTTTTTATGTTTGGCTCAATCATTGTAGAATCCATACGCAGTTCTTGTTTGCTAATACCTAGTAAGTTTGCAAAGTTATCGGTGAGCTCCTTAAAAAGTTGAAAAATAATGGTTCCTTTTTCTGGATTACTTAAAGTATAAGCTAGTAGTCTCTCTCTAAAATCATAAACTGTACGGTCACCAACGTAGAATGAGCCTAACTCTCTTATTCCTAGAGCGTAATTTACTTTATAATCAGAGCAAAGAGCTCCGAAAAGCTGTTCATCAGTATAGTTCCATGTATGTTTAATAATTTCTAACCCTACAAGAATGTTAACTGGAGTATTAGGACGACCCATATCTTTGCTATATAAGGGTTCAAATAGTTTTTCATCGATAGAACAGAATACATGTTTGTAAAAAAGTCCAGCCCAGCCTTCTTCTATTTCCTTAGCATAACGGGGATCCATGCTATCAATTGTGCAAAACATTGATTTATTAAGATGCTCTTTATTCTCTCGAAACATTTGCACTGCCTCCCACATTGTCATCTACTGTATAATTCTGCGAAAGCAGTGCATAATCCTTTAAATCTAATTCATAAATAGACTTTCCGCAGTGGAGTCACTTGATAAAATTTATTTTGTTTTCTAAAGAGTCTACGCTAAAACCTGCTGCAACATCCGCACCTATATCGATCTTTGTTTGGCTTTTATCACACTTAATCTCCAGTTTGGTTTCGCCATCGCCAAGAAACGCTATCTCCAAATTAGGACCAGCCTGGAACCGTTTATCTAACTTTAATCCTACAATCTCTCATAAAACTTAATTGACTTATCAATATCCTTCACTGAAATTGTGAGCCAAAGAAACTTCATATTTTTTCTTCTCCTTTTAGAAACGTTAATCTAGGCAAGCTATTTATAACCTGAAAATACACTTGTTAGTATACACATAATTGCTTGTTCTAAGAGTAAAATTTCCAAAGATGAAGTGAGACAAACGTCCGATATGGACTCCACCGGTTAGTAATCCTTACTATCTCCTCAGTATTTACTCTCTCATCTAAACTGCAAAGTTTTTCTACAGCTTTTCTAAGTCCCAAATCGCCTGTGGAAAAGACGTCGGGTCTGCCTAAAGAGAAGATTAAAAACATCTCTGCAGTCCAGACCCCTATCCCTTTTAATTTGATAAGCCTATCTATTACCTCTTGATCTGAAAGTCTTTCTAATTCCTGTAAGTTTAGATCTGAGTTTGTAACAGCGCTAGCTAAATTTTTAATATATTCGATCTTGCGATAGGAAATTCCAATACTGCGAAGGGCCTCGCTATCTGTAACTAAGAACTGTTCAGGAACCAATAGACCTCTAAAAAGATCGTCTAGTCTCTGCCAAATAATACCAGCTACCTTGTTAGAGAGTTGTTGCCCAATAATAGTACT
>JAQVYS010000134.1 GCA_028708605.1 Bacillota bacterium | reverse complement strand
GGAGCGGACAGCGAATTGTGCTGGTAACATTTCGTTTCCCTGAAGATAATTTGGAATAATACCAGTTAACGCGAAAAAGAAACCTATTCCCTCACTCCAAGCCAACCGCTTTCTCCAGTTTGAGATATTGCACAAGTAGATTCAGTACTGGTTAAAGCAAACTAGTCGACAGAAAAGGGCAATTTACACTGTGCGTTTTGTATAGGATTCGAAACCCAGATTGCAAAGCAGCACAGGTAGTTGACCTGACAAATCATAAACATTACCGCTCGGGCTAACAAATAGCGAACCCTTCTTAGCAAATTCTCCTTTGTAAGCGTAATAGTCAAGAATATCCACATCAAGAGTTGTGCCAGTGTCTAAATCAAGTATGTATAAGCAAGGTGTTTTTAATTTGACGGTTGAATCTAATACTCCCAAAACCAAACCACGCTCTTTTAGGCAGTACAAGCGTGTGAACTTAGAGTTTAGAAACCATTTATACCAGATCACATGCCCCCTATCATCCAAAAGACAAAGATTACCATTGTAATCGCTGTAAATAACCAAATTAGTTGCAAGAGCTAAAGCTGATATGCAATCACCATCGCGATTGGTAGCGTGTTTGTGGTTAAAGTACTGATCCAGGAATATAAGCTTTTCTGAGTCATAAGCCTGCAACAAATGAGGCTCGGCATATTGATTTACGTAAATAGACGTTCCGCTCTCTATTTTCCCTACCAGAACTCCTGTCTGAGAACTAAGAATTCTTACAGGCTGGTCAGGGAAATCGATTAAAACATATTTATCGTTATTAAAAAACTGTACATCGAGGAGATGCATTAGATCATCGCGACTCCAAAGTTCGCTACCTGTTTGTGTGTCATACATAGAAACACCATAGTGTGAATAAGCCCCCACAACGCACCGTTTCCCATCCTGAGAAATTGCAAAGCAACGCATTCCGTCATGATGTGTTCCTATAGTATTAGTGAATTCCATAGATGCGATATTCCAGATTGTCAACGTAGTTGTAGCGTCAATCGTTTTTAAGACTACATGATCTAGCTATTAACAACTCATTTCGAATCGTCTGGGGTTAAGTTAATTTCTTTCTTGTTAGCAGAATCTATTGTCACAACTTCAATAGGGTCTCAGTCTCCGATTTGCTTAGATCATCTCTCAAGGTGTTTTTCTCTAGCTAGTTGATATACTTACTTTCGTTTTCTCAAGACTTCTGTATCTAGAGCATGATGCTTTTCGTTAGGCGTAACAAATTTGGGTCCACTATGAAAGTGGATCTTATTATACCAATGCACACATTTAACAACCCATGCTTTTGCATCTTCAAGGGTCAAAAAGCCTGTATTAAAGTATTACGGCTTATACTTTAGAGTTTTAAATAACGCTTCTGAGTAGGGATTATCATTGCTTACTCTAGGTCTGCTAAATGGACTCTGAATCCCGAGTTTTTCAAGAGTTGCTAAGAATGTTGCCGCTTTCATTGGATTTCCGTTGTCAGAGCGTAAGACCAAAGGCTCTCCTCTTAGTTTTTGAGATAAAACTGCCTTCTTTACTAAAGTTTTTGCGTGTTGTGTTTCTTCAGTTTCCCAGACTTTATAGCCTGTAATCAATCTGCTGAAAATGTCGACAATCAAGTAAAGCTTGTAATAATAACTTTTTAAAGGTCCGTTAAACCAGGTTATATCCCATGTCCATACTTGGTTGGGTCCAATAGCTATATGAGTGGGACTCTCTCTTACAATCGGTGCTTTGCTATCTTGACGATATGCAAGCATCTTTGCTTCTCTTAGCAATCGATACATCGTTGACTCTGATGCTAAATAGATACCTGCGTCAGCTAATTTCGGCACAATCTGAGATGGTGGTAAATCTGTAAATTCCTGTGAATTTACTACTTCCAAGACTTCCTTACGCTCTTCCTCTGACAGCTTATTCTTTGGTGTCTTTTTAACAAACTGTTTTTGGTCTACTGCAACTTGGCCGTCTTCTGTCCATCTTTCATATGTTCTGGCAGGAATACCTATTTCGTTACAGGCTGGGTCCGATCTAGCCCCAGAATCAATTGCTTTTTTGATTAGTTCTACTGCGAGCACACGATCATGGGCATTAATCAATCGTCCTCTGGGTCCCCATAGATCGCGCGGGCTTTTTTTCTAAATACTAAAAGTGCTGCTATTTCAGCCAATGCTTTTTCTTTAATGTTTAATTCTCTTGCCAGTTCCTTGTTTCTTTCTCTTCGTTCAATTCTTCCTTCAACTTTTGGGGGTTTTCAATGGGCTAGCATTAGCTTTGGCGCATTGACCTCTCTAGTTTTTAACGTCCTCTACAAAAACACCTTTTTCCTGGCAGTACTCTCCCAACTCGTGCTCTGTAAGCGCTACCGTTTCTAACACTACTTGAAATTTATCTTCAGATGACCATTTGCTTTTGTCTACCTTAGAAAGCTTGTCCTTCTTGCTTTTGTTTGCTCTGTTTCATAGGTAAATAGTGCCTTTGGGAATACCGTATTCAAGTGCAAGAACCGGTACTGTATCGATGGTAGGTGATTCTAATCTATGTAAGATGCGCTCTTTCAAATCCTTATCGTAATGTTTGATTTCTCTGCTCATTTTGTCTTTCCTTAGGATGTTGTCACTATTGTACTAGAAAATCATTTATACGACAATTATCCTGACACATAGAGTTTTGCTCAATAGCTGCT
>JAQVYS010000133.1 GCA_028708605.1 Bacillota bacterium | reverse complement strand
CTGGACACATCCAATTTAATCCTAGACGATTTAGTATTGCCCCTGGGCAAACTCAGATTGTTCGAGTGACCATTACTATGCCAGAAGAAAAGCCACTTGAAAGACGCTCGATCATATTTTTTGAATCAGAACAATCCTCTTTTTCCGGTAATATCCAAACCATCTTCCAAACATTAATTGGCACTACAATTTATGCTACAAACAAGAAAGCTTCTTCTTCTGTAGAGGTACTAGCTTTTGAACATACTGTAGACGATGAGAATGATTTGACGCTCCACATGTTTACTCAAAATACAGGTGAGGCTCATATTCGCGTAAATGTTTCATACGGCATCTATGATTTAGGTAATCAACTCCTCTACTCTGGAGATGTAGTTGATACTGTTTTGCTCCCCGAACAAAAACACACTTTCCATCTCCCGGTAGAAGAGAACATCCTTTTTGGTCTTTATAATGTGATCGGTAGGATCACATTTACCGATACAATGAATTTTGTTCCATTTAATGTCCCACTGACAATATCTGACTAACAAGGAGGCTACAGTGGTAATATGAAAAAACATCTACAACTACTATTTTTTGTATTAGTATTTATATTTACTTCTGTAGCTTTGATGGCTGAGGAAGTGATATGGACTAGTGTTGTTAGTCTGTTTATTAAAGGAACAGACAAACTCTTGTTCACAGATCATTTCTTTGAAGTAATCGATCAGGGGGAGTATATTTTGCTTCCCCTGACTACATTTGCTGATTATCTAGATATAGATTTAGAGTTTAGTAACGACGAGCAAATTATTACCGTATCCTCAGACGATGGTTCTGTCAGAATCGATCTAGAGGATAATCTATATCTAGATCATCCAGAATGGAGTCCAGATGAACCAGAAACCTTGGACGGCGTTTTTTATGTTTCACCCCATGTGTTTGAGCATGTCGCCCATGTGTCTGTTGAGTGGAAGCCGCTATACCAAGAAATATCAGTCACCTTAGAGCATGTGCCTGAATGGCTAAAACCAAAAGAAAATAAGGATGAACTATTTAATAGCAACTTAATTAGAGAATACCAGATTCTAAAACCAGCTACTAAAAACGGTATTAACCTCCTACGCTACAAGATGAGTTCGGTTTATGCTTACCCTTATCAAAGGGCTTCCGTTGATGTAGACTGGGAGATCTTTGGTAAAGTTAATAACTTTAGTTTGCATGCAAACATTAATACGAATCTTGTAAACTTTAACGACTATTCTTCAAGCCTTAAGTCTGTAAGAGCCAAGTATGAAACTCTTGATCATCTTCTAGTGATAGGAGATCATGAATCTATTTGGGACGATTCCCTTGGCAAGAAAGTCGTTAGAGGTCTTTCCTACAACTATACAACTGGTCTCTCTTCTAGAAATATCGCCTATAAGAATTTTTCAGGCAAAGTCCTCCCACAATCTACAGTTACTCTATTTGTAAATAACCAAATAATCTCTAGCTTAAGCAAAGACAAAACCTTAGAGGGTGTCTACGAGTTTAAGGCTGTACCACTAAGACCTAATCAGCTAAATTATGTACGTATTGTAATTAGAGAACCTTCGGGAGAATTTGTCGAACATAACTACCAAATTGCTGGAGACCCTAGAATTCATATGACTGGAACTCTCTCTTTCCAGACGGCCCATGGCCTATATCGTAACTCCTCCACCTCTAAATTGGAGGGCAGAACCCACGCCGTTTCTTATAAATTGGGCGGTGGCAATTACAGTCTATTTGCTGACTGGATCTGGCTCCAAAAGATAGGTTGTGAATCTAACAACGCTTTTAGAACAAGTCTTATTGGTCAGCCTCTTAACAATCTCCTCTTTGATTTAAACGCCTACTTAGCACCTAAAGATGATTCTCCTTCTTTAGGCAGCTCTTTAGCGGTTAAGCTCTTTTATGCTCGTCTTATTGGTTCTTTTAATATCTATAGCATACCAGAGGAAGTTGCTAGCATCTTTCCCCAAATAACTGGTAATGGTAAATCCTTTACTCTCTACTTTGCTCCAGTTCAAGATTGGATGATAGAGGGTTCAGTGGCAAATCGTAATGTTCGTAAAAACGATACTGATCATCAAAAATACCAATTAACTATTGGCAAAACTCTTGCAAATCCAGCAAGAACTCTAGTATCGCTAACATTTACTCATGAAAAGTACCAGCATCATGCATTAAATATTGGCACTCTCACTAACACTTTAACCTGGAGGCGTAGAGAAAAAACCGAGACTGCCCAGCTAAATAGCGCATTTGTCTTTAAACAGCATAGCTTTTACTCTGGAAATATTCTTGGCGAACAAAACCAGCATGTCGAAGTTAATTCATCAGGCTCTGAGATGCTTGGCAATTGGGGCGTTTTTACCCATCGATTCAATTACCGAAATAATTTAAAAGCAGGGCTTATTACTAACCAATACCTAAATATCTCAACTAGTCTTAAGGCTACACAACGAAAACACACTGGGTATTTAACTCTATCGCTTACTAGTGGATCAACAATTACAGATGATAAGAGTTCTTTTGAGTTAAAAGACTATAATGTGCGCTTGATCTATGATTATCTTCTTAGAAAGGATCTTCACCTTTCTGCTAATGTAACAAGACATGAGCAAATATCAGGTGTAAGAGACACCTTAGATTTAAACTTAGCTCTGTCCTACAACCGTAATACAACTGTGTTTAAAAGCAGTTTAGGTGCAAACAC
>JAQVYS010000132.1 GCA_028708605.1 Bacillota bacterium | reverse complement strand
CTTTAATTGAAAAAGTAATTGCAACCCCCTTTAAGCCAGATAGTAGAGGTAACTCATGCAAATCGGATGGGTGAATTTAGATATGTACGCTCTATAACTCAAAGTATTCATTAAATCACTATCAAACCACATAATTTTGCCTTTACAACAAATAAGTGATAAACTTTAATTCTGGATTGATGCTATAATGAACGCTTGACAGAGCAAAATACTGGAGTACTATTTAGATGTGGTATTTTATACTTTGCCCTACTTTATAGCAGATCTTTGAACTTATATTATTTTATATTTCGGTTAAGATTGGCTACGGGAGGAATCTACGTTGACTAGAAGAGTTGGAACTACGGTAAGAGGTATCAGAACCCCTATTATCAAAAGAGGAGATAACCTAGTTGATATCGTTGTCGATTCTGTCTTAAAAGCGATGGAAAGCGAGAATTTCCGTCTTCATGATAAAGACGTTATTGGAATTACAGAATCTCTTGTAGCTAGAGCACAAGAAAACTACGCAACAATAGATGATATTGCGCAAGATGTCAGTCGCAAATTCAAAGGCGATATCGCTTTAGTCTTTCCACTTCTAAGTAGAAACCGCTTTGCGATGGTACTTAAAGCCTTGGCCATGACTGGCAAAAACATCTATGTTATTTTAAACTACCCAGCTGATGAAGTTGGTAATCACTTGATGAATATTGACAGAATGGATGAAAATGGCATAAATCCATACACCGATGTCCTCACAGAAGAAGAGTACCGTAATATCTTTGGTGACTTTGTCCCTCATCGCTTTAGCGGTGTAGACTATGTCTCTTTATACAAAGAACTAAACCCAGAAAAGATCAAGATCTATCTAGCCAATGACCCTCGCACTGCACTAAAGTTTTCTAAAGAGGTTTTAATTGCTAATATTCACGATAGAAAAAGAACCAAAGCTATCCTTGAAAAAAGCGGCGCTACAAACGTCTTAACTCTAGATGATATACTTACAGAACCAGTAACTAAAGGACATGGTTATAATCCTGAATATGGACTTTTGGGTTCTAACAAAGCAACCGAAACCGAAGTAAAACTATTCCCTAGAGACTGCTTCGAAACCGCCTATACTATCCAAAGAATCTTAAAAGAAAAAACCGGTAAGAATATCGAAGTTTTAATCTACGGTGACGGCGCTTTTAAAGATCCTGTGGGTAAAATCTGGGAGCTTGCAGATCCTGTGGTTGCGCCAGGCTTTACTGACGGACTAAAAGGTACTCCCAATGAGCTAAAAATCAAATATATTGCAGATAACGAATTTGGCGGTATGAGTTCCGAAGAGCTTAATGCCGCGATGATTAATAAAATTAAAACCAAAGACCAAAACCCTAACAAATCTGATTCTCTAGGAACTACGCCTAGACAGCTCACTGACCTCTTAGGAAGTCTTTGTGATCTTACTAGTGGTAGTGGAGATAAAGGTACCCCTGTAGTTTTGGTTCAAGGCTACTTTGACAGTTATATAGACGAATAAAAACGAAGCCAACTCAAAAATGAGTTGGCTTTTTTTATACTCCTACTTACACCTAGCTAACCACTTTAAGCTTTATCTGCAGATTGGCCCCAGTTCTAGGGTCTCTTTGTCTTGCTATTTATCTACCCTAGTTTTTAAGCTATTCATCATACTTTAGCTCTTTTTTTAACATGCTATCTCTTAGAATCAAAAATACTCCTACAATAAGCAAAATAGCAAGTATAACTAGAATTGCTTGGAGTCTATACTCTGAAATGAAAGCCTTATAACTGTAGCCAACCACTTCGCCTCCACCATAGTAGATGCTCTTCTCCGATAGACCATCTGGAAGCAAAATAGGCTTAGATCTTACAACATGAACTTTTATCATCGTAGATAGGACCCAAATCACAAGATTACCAAGAGCACCAATACTTGCTAGGACAATTCCTGCGACAAAGAACGTTCTTTTTTGGCCATTTTTCTTTGGTGCATCCTCTATCTCTTTTTGCCTAGCGGTGCTCTGAGTACTTTCTATCTCGACGTTGAGCAGATAATCAATAGACACCCCAAAGATTTTGCTCACCTCTATCACATTATCGGTATCTGGCATTGAGACACCTAACTCCCATTTAGAAATTGCTTGCCTAGATACCCCAATCTGTGAGGCAAGTTGTTCTTGCGATATACCATTTGATTTTCTTAAGATTTGAAGTTTCTCTCCGAATGTCAATCGTGAAGCACCTCCTCATTTGGTACATTATCCTAACATTTTCCCAAGTTGCATTCTACAAAATTAGAATTGAAGTTCCGCAACTATTAATTGCAACGCTCATATTACAACGTTTTGGAAATAATATGACTTCAGAAATTAGACTATTTGAAGTCAACAATACCCTTCGTTGCTTTTTTACAACAATACATTAATCAGTACAAGTGTCCCCATTCCTAAACCCACTGACTTAAAAATGTTTTTAGTCTTTTGAGCTACAAGAGCGCAAACAAGATAGGCCAAATAATCTAAGTTAGAAGGCCCCGTAAAACCCTCTACAGCTGAGATTGCTGCTTAGATAGTAATCGCTGCTAAAATTGCAGGGGGGGACTATACTCAAACCACTTTTTTACCCATATAGGTAAATCTTGTGGCGATTTAATAAATAACAGAGGCAAAAATCTAAAGGCAAAGGTAATTGCGGCCACTAAAACTGGCCAACCAGAAGAAAGCAACTTGTTTGCTATG
>JAQVYS010000009.1 GCA_028708605.1 Bacillota bacterium | reverse complement strand
TATCAAAAGCTGAACCTTTAGCAGAGTCAGAAATGAAGAGATTACCAGTAAATTCAGCTTCAGTACTTGCTTCGTCTTCTGTATAAACAGATTCAAAAGCAATATCACTATCAGCTACAACGTAAACGCCAGCGGGAATATGGTGGTAAGCAAATCCCATTGAAATATCATTGAATCTAAAGACCTTAGCAAGAAGAGGCACTTTGAAAGCTACTTGAGCCTTAACATCGCCGATAAATGCAAGTCTTAAATTAGGATCTATATCGTAGACTCTATTGAGCTCGTTACCCTTTAAGAGAAGTTCCACAAGATCCTTCGAAAGGTAGCCCTGACCATTTACAATTAAATTGGCACTTAGACCAAACCTTGATAGTTGCATGTTAGCTCCTGCTATTGTATATGGACTAATCGAGATCCCATCTTCCCCAGCCAATTCAATAATTTCATCTTTTAACGCGTCATCTAAGTCAGTAGCATACCTACTTAGATTTTCTAAACCAAAGGTATCATTTGCCAATGAAAATTTGCCACTTACATCAAGTCCGAAAATGCCTTGCCTAGTTGCTAGAACACTTGAGTTCATGCCTCTAATTCCAGTTGTTGTTAAGAAGCCAGTAGGATCTTCAAACATCAAAATTGGGAAATAACTGTCCTCAGGTATTTCCGTTGGCAGATCATTTGCCTGGACTAGTACACATAACAACATTAGGGCTATAAAAACCGTAACTAGTTTACGTTTCATTTAGTCTCGCCCCCTGTTTATCTGAACGTTTACTAAAAGAAGCGCTCTTATTTTAATGGAATCATCTAGTTTAATAAGTGCTCCGTTTTCAGGCACGTTTAAGGTCAGTGTAGGATAAAACTCAAGCACGCCTGCTTCTAAAAGACTTCTAACCTGACTGCTTCCTAGCTCCATCACTACCACTGACTTCTTAGTTTGTGTAGCTACACCGTTCTCATCTGTTATGCCAGATTGCACTTGTCCCTCTAGAGTTGCAATAACCGTGCTTTGGTTTTTAAGCTGAAGTACAATATCTAAGCCTATTGGCAGGCCATTTTCAATCTCTGCTTCAAGCTTTACGCCACCTAGAGAGTCTGCTAAGAGCCTTTTGCTATTTTCGTCTAACTCTATAGTCTGTGGATCCGTATCTATAGAGTATTCAAGAGATTGATTGCCCTCTAGCTTAAACGGTAGATAAATATTCGCGACGTAGTCCACAGTACTGGTTTGAGAGATAGTAACAGGTCCGCTTGCTGTTATTTCTCCATCAATGGTTATTGTAGTAACGTCTCCAGCAATAATGTCATTAATTAATCTGGTAACATCATCGCTCATAAACACAATCTCTTTTTCTAATCCAGTGTCTGCAATTGTATCGATTCTTACAGGATAAGCCGAGCTGTCTTTTAACACTACATTCAAAAAGAGATCGTCGTATCTTAAATCGCCTAGATTCTGTTCAAGTAAAAGAGTCAGAGATGCTCCGCTAAGTCTCACCTCATTAAAAGGTTCGTCTAGACTAATATTTGGAATATCAATTGTCTCAGGTGCTGCATCTTTCAGACTAACTGTTAAATTATCTAAAGTAACTGACTGAAGCTGCAACCCAGAAACACTTGCAGATAACGTAACTTCATCTGGAATGTTAAAAAGAATGTTTCCGTCTATTGCAATATCAAAGTTGGCTTCTAGAAGAGCCCCGCTATTAATAGTTTTGCCCGCTAAAGAAAATGTATTTGCTTCAACTAGGTCTAAAGCAGTTCCGTCTAAACTGAGAGTCTTAATATTCATACTAAGCGCATCTACTGGTGAGGTACTGACTTGCAACAGACCAGCACCAACTTCAATCTTGTCCAAACTATCTTCAGGAAGACTAAAAGTATTGGAAACTGTAATGTTTAAATCTGCATCATACCCTTTAATACTAGCAAGCGAATTAATCTCTAAAGCTGAGATGCTTAAGCTAAGATTAGCAGTTCCTGCATCCACCTGAGGATTTACAATAGTAACATTAGCTTGGTTATCTAGCGTTAGATTGTTTAGTGATTTGGTGATATTTTGCGTTGTTTGTGGTAGGAGATTTTCGACTACAATCTCCAAAGTCACATCTGTAAAAGCAAGTGTTACACCAAAGGATATCGGAGAATCACCAGTGTTTTCAACTAGAAGACTAAGAGAACCCTCTTTCACACCAACAAGCTCATACTCCGGAAAATCGATTGTTCCAAGCGGAACACTAGTGCCGTTTAACAGATCTGGTACAGGTACTGATGCAATATGAATGTTGCTAGAGAGAATATTACCTAAATCTAGGATTGGAAACTGTACACTTGCAACGCTTGCAAAATCGTCTAGATTCAAATTGTCCAAACCGAGAGTAAAACTTCCACTTACACTTTCTGTGATAAAATAATGCTCGCCATCATTGTTTAAGGGACTGTCAGAAAACAGTTCATCAGTGGTAGTTTGCGATACCACTAGAGGGATCTGGTAATCTGCCTCCCATGAAGGAGCCCTAGTTGGTAAAAAATTACAGCCTGTAAGAACAACTGCAACAAATACCAAGATAGCTACTAACCCCCTAGTACTTAATCTTTCCACGCTATCACACCCCTTTGTAAATAAAACTCACGTTAAAATCATTTCTTGGTTAATTTACTTGTATTAATATTCTAGTTATTTTTCTATATTCCTACAATATCTACATACCCAAATAAAAATAAATAGACTCAAAAACAACGCATCTCTAAAAATACCTTTTAAAAAGTACGAAATATTGTGGGATCTTGCCTACCCCTTACCCCTATGTCTCATTCTTACAGGAATTGCTTCCCGTGTTCTATAAAGTTTTTTTAGACAGACCAGGTTACCTCTTCCCTTCGGCTCACACTTTCGAACCTTCTAGGAATAAAAAGCAGGCCAGAATTAAAGCCTGCTTTTTAAAGTTAATTAAGTTCTAAACCATGCCTTTCAATAAAGAAATCTAGCAGCTTTTTAGCCTTTTTGGCAGAGTGTACAAGTGGATGGTTACAAAGAGCAAGTAAAGCTTTGTTATAGCTACTATTTACAGCTGCTTCAACTGTAAGCTGTTCGTAGGCCTTCACATGCTGCAAAAGACCTCTAAAACTCAAATCCACATGCCCTGCTACAAGAGGGTGAGCGCCTGTTTTATTAATAACAGCTGGTGTTTCAATTGCTGCATCTTCGCTTAGATCTAAAAGAGCACCTTTATTTAGGGTATTTACAATATGAACCTCATTTTTGTCATTATAGATTGCGGAGATTAGTGATAGAGCTACGTGAGAATAATAGGCTCCGCCTCGCTTTGAAAGCGCTTCAGGTTTTGTATTATTAAGTTTATCCCTATAATAACTTAGAAGCTCCTCTTCTACCTCCATAACTACCTGGGCTCTAGTCTTAGGCTCACGTTTTAAGTGCTCGAGCATCTCTTCCTCTAAATAGTAATATCTTAGATAACCATTGAGATAAGCTCCTAATGCATGATAAAAAACTGGGTCATAGTCTAATTCCGGAATATTAGTCGCATTGTAAGGAGAAAGATTTTCCAACACTTCCTTTGTACGATCCTCTCCCTTGACTGCAACCTTTCTAACCCAACCTAGATGATTAAGCCCTACATAATCAAGTTGCACGTCTAAAGTTTCAACACCTAATTGGTGTGCAACTCCCTTTTGCATTCCAATAGGAGCGTTACAAAGACCAATGGTCTTTTCCCAGCCAAACCTAATTAGCGCTTCAGTTACAATGCCTGAAGGATTTGTAAAGTTAATCAGCCAAGCATTTGGGCAAAGTTTTTCCATGTCTTTGGCATAGTCAAGTAAGACAGGAATAGTCCGCATGGCTTTTGCAAAACCCGCAGCTCCAGTAGTCTCCTGACCAATAACACCGTTTTGAATACAAAATAGGCTATCGTCATGTCTTGCGATTTGATGTCCTACTCTGATTTGAGTAATAACAAAATCTGCATCCTGTAAAGCTTTATTTCTATCAAGGGTATAGCTAATCTCTATTTCAGGTGCAATATTTGCCATCATGCGCACTGCAAACTCTCCAACGTCTCTTAAGCGCTCTTTATCAATATCTAAAAGCACAACTTCTTTAATTGGTATCTCAGCTTTTTTCTCCGCTAAACCACCTAAAAGTTCAGGAGTATAAGTACTGCCACCGCCAATAACACAAAGTTTCATAAACTAGCCTAAAAAGGCTACACCTCCTCTAATAAAAGCGTATTATCTCTTAAATGACTTCTCTAAGTTTGCAATTACTTCATCTGTTATAGGTACATTAACAAGATCATAAGCGTAAAAGATTGCTCCAAAAGCTGGTTCTAAAGTTGGCACGATTACCTCATTATCAGGATGGAAACTACTGATTTTTGCTTTGAAAGCATCTAGCATCGCAGGATGATTACCTTTTTGAGCGACACTTCCACCTATTACAACCTTCACGTGCTCATCTTTTGAGTAAAGGTTCTTTATGGCAGTATTAACAGCAAGCCCCATCTCCTCACCTACAAAAGACAGAAGGTCTAAAGCTACTTGGTCTTCCTTGTTGGCAGCTTCAAAAACAAGTGGGGTAAGCCTACTAAAATCAACCCCTGGATGAGTACTGCCTGGGTAGAAAAACTCCACAATGTCAATGAGTCTATCTACACCTATCTCTTTACAAAACATCTCGTACAGAACAGTTTTTGGACCTCTTCCTTCAAAGCCGCGTACTGCTGCTCTAAAAGCTCTAGTCCCAATATATCCTGCTCCAGCACTATCTCCAAAAAGTTCCCCAAGGCCTCCTACTTGAAGCCTATCTCCTCTTTTATTAAAGCCTATACAATTTGTGCCGGTACCACAAACTACGCCAACACCAACACCATCTAGAGCTCCAACTTTTAAGATAATAACAGCATCATTTTCAATTGCCATTTTAGGAGCAGGATTAATTGGTTCTACTACTTGGTGTACATATTCAAAGTCTTTATCTCGGTCTGCTCCTGCCATTCCATAAAAAGCAGCAGTAATATTTTCTCTTTTTATACCTGCTACTTCAATTGCTCCATCTATAGCTTTGTTGACCTCTAAACTTGCCGCTTTTATTCCGTTGACTTGGAAATTACCTGTACCTGCTTTAGAGGTGCCAAGAATATTACCTTGATAGTCAGCTATCATTGCCAGTGTCTTTGTAGCCCCAGCATCTATCCCAAGAACGTAACTCATTCCTACTCCCTCCTATCACAGATGGTTTCTCTCCAATAAAGGGGGAATCCTTCTAGGCGTTACCCTAAAAAAATATCCTGCCAAATTCGGCAGGACGCTTGAGCTTTTTTTGTTATTACCAAGGCATTAATAACCCATAGACCTTTAGAGGCTTTTATTCTAATCTCTAGGATACCACCTGGAGTTTCAAAGTCAGTGACTAAAACCTTAGTCCTTAAGCTAGGCAAAAACCACTGTTCTAAAAAGAGTTCAAAATTAATTGCCAGGTCTATAGCAGGGCGACTTATAAGATCATGAAAGAGAAAGGTTAGCTGGTATATGCCAGGATCTAGTATTATTCTAAAGACTCCTTCCTGGCTACTGCCAACGTAGTCTTTTTTCTGATCGCCACTAACAGAGATAAACTCCTTAGCAAGTAAACCATACGTTCTCAGCCAACCAAAGCCCTTTTCTAAAGTAAAGAGGGTTCTGTCTGTAACTTTTGTATATCCACTTGCCAAAGGGGCGCTATTTGGCCCAAAATCAAAGGCATAAACAACTTCACCCACAGTCACTAAGTCCATTTTATTAAAGTCATAAAAGCCTTCTTTAAAAAGTCCTGCAAGGACTGTGATTTGCAAAAAAAGTAATAGTGGCCATAATAAGCTTACCTTTTTCACAGAATCTCCTCCTAAAGCTTAAGTGCCTCTCTTCTAGTCTGTAACAAAAGGTAGCATTTATACCAAAAAAAGGAAAAGAACTCTATCTTTAAGTAAAAAACCAAAGAACAGTTAGATTCTCGTGCTCCTCTACCGCTCTTTTCTTTACATATAAGCAAGTATGTGCAGGACTAATTATCAAGAAAAGGGAATAATTAAACTGACAAACCAGAAGCTTTGGTAGGGTTACTAAATCACTTTTCTGGAACTAACAATTACAGGAGGCGTTATTATGATAAAACCTATTATGGGTAGCTGGTTTGAATTCCAGCACCATAACACACCTGAAGGTAAATATTGGAATCATACCTTAGATCAATTTACCTCTGAAGATTGGGATGCAAAGGTAAGGGAAGTCGCAGAGCTAGGTATGGAATATTTAGTGCTCATGCATGTTGCTGTACACGGCAAAGCGTACTATCCAACAGATGTTTTCCCTCATGCTGACACTGCTTGCTACAATCCTACAGAGGTAGTCTTTAATGCGGCAGACAAATATGGCATCAAGATCTTCCTTGGTAATGACTTTTTCTACCAATGGGATAGTCCAAAGATCGTCTCTGACCCAGATGCTCGCAGACGCCGCCTCAGAGCTATCGGAGAGTTACATTCTCAGTTTGGACACCACAGGAGTTTCTACGGCTGGTACTGGCCAAATGAAGCCTATATCGGGGGCTATTATAATGAACAGTTTATGAAGTATGTCAACGAGTGTTCTAAAGAAGCTCGTCGCTTTACTCCTCACGGCAAAATCCTTATAGCTCCTTATGGCACTCGCGTTGCCAAGCCAGACGACAACTATGTAAAGCAACTAGAGTCGATGGATGTTGACATTGTCGCCTATCAAGATGAAGTTGGCGTGCAAAAATCTACATCTAATGAGACTGGAGCTTTCTACGAAGGTCTTCGTAAAGCTCACGACAAAATACCACATGTAAAACTCTGGGCTGATGTCGAAATTTTCCGGTTCGAAGGCCAAGTCTATAAGAGTGCTTTAATCCCAGCTGATTTTGAGCGTATCATTAAACAATTCGAAGTTATTTCACCTTTTGTGGACAACATTCTTGTCTATCAATATCAAGGCATGATGTCAAAGCCAGGCCAAAAAGCCTATGCCGGACATGAAAATGCTGGAAAACTCTATACTGAATACTACAACTGGCTAAAAGAAAACCATCCTGAGATGCTCAGAAAGCTTTAAGTTTAGTAACAAAATAGCCCTGCACTTTGCAGGGCTTTCTACTCTTACTATTTTGCACTACTTACCTTTCACTTTGAACAGAGAAGATCTACTTTTTAGAGGATCTAGGCTTTTAACATAAATTTTTAAAGTTAAAAGGAGGGTTACCTAAAGCCTATACAGGCACAGGAAATAATATGAAACTTGGTAAATTTATTCTTCCACTGCTTCTTATCTCTACTCTTACGTTAGTTTCAGATGCTAAGATTACCGGTGCTTTTTGGCAGTTAAACAGTGGTAATACAAATAAGCCCCGTTCTTATTGGCAAACTGAGCTTGACCTTATGCAACAAATTGGTATGGATACTTTGATTGTGCAGTATTCAGCTACAGACACTGCCAGTTTTTACGACACTTTTCACAAAACTCTCTACCAGTTTAAAGGTCCATTCGCACCTGGGACCTATGATATTATCATTGAAAAAGGTCCTCTCATTGTCTATGAAATCGTAGCTTCTACTCCATTTACCTATGAGCTAAAAGGTGCACTGCCATCCTCCTTCTTTGGTGATGATGGCACTAAGCTAGACGATGGAATCGATGATACCATAAACTCCTCTGTGGTTTGGACTGACTCTGAAGAAGAGATCATTATTTCAGTAATCCTTGAAAACGCCACCGATAGTATTTTGCTTGTTGCAGGTTCCCTATCCCCACAGGCTAAGCTTCCAAGAGAAAGCCAAGTTACCTTAGATCAAAAACAGGCTGTGTTTTTAAGAGAAGGCGACTATAGTTTTCTTTTAGAAGAAGCCAGTAAACGCGGTATGAAGGTCTGGCTTGGTCTAAAGCTTAGTGGTGACTGGTGGAGTGGAAATTTGGATCTTAACAAAGACTGCGAAGAAAACTTGGAGCTTGCCAAAACTCTCTTGGATCTTTACGGTCACTACGAAAGCTTCTATGGCTTTTACATTCCTCATGAGCTATACCCCTCAGGTTCTTCTCTGCCACAAAACTATCTTCACTTCTTTAGAGACCTGACAGTTGGTCTCCAAGAGTTAGGTAAGCCTGTCTCCATTGCACCTTATTTTGGCGGCAACATGATGCCAAAGTCGCATGGCCGGTACTGGGAGGCTTTCTTTAAGGAAGTACCACTTGATGTCTTAATGCTTCAAGACGGTGTTGGTTGCCATAGACTGCCTTTAGAGCAAATTCCAAGGTACTATAATGAAGTCTATGCTGTATGCCAAGACCATGGTGTTGAGTTTTGGTCTGACCTTGAAGTCTTTAACCAGCTGCCTGGAGACGGATTTAGCGCTGACCCTGCTGATTTTTCTAGAGTAAAAGAACAGGTAATAACTCAAACACCCACAGTAGATAAGATTGTGATCTTTGATTGGCCTCATTATATGAGCCCAAACCGAAATGCTAAAGCTAAAGCCTTATACGACGAATATTCCGCTTGGATAGAGTCTGAAAAATGAGAAAAAGCGTTGCTTGAGTTCCAAGCAGCGCTTTTTGTTCTTGAGCGTACTACGATATCCTAAAGATTTAGGAGACAATTTATCAAGCTATTTAGCATTTAAAAAACTTACAGTTTACGGTTACAGAGAGAGCCATCTGGCTCTTTGTACAATATGCTGAGATACCTAGCCAAGAAATAACAGGTATTTCTTCTTGTGAATTTCGCGGTTGCTTCAACATATATAGCTTTTAGAGTCGTAACCATCACTTACAATAGCTACAGTTAAAACTCATATTCCACACCAAAACCAATGTGTGTATGAGCATAGGTATTGTTGAGACTGAGTCCAACTTCGCTTCTAATCTTAACTGGGGCTTTTAGAAAACTATCCTTTAATGAGACTTTTGTACCTAATACCACCTGTCCCCAGCAAGCGGTTTTGGCGCTAAAAGTACTTGTGCCTTCGTTATATTGAGAAGATACGGTAATTCCGCCTCCAAAGCCTGTGTATCTGTCAACAATACCTCTATGGCCTAAATCAACTAGAGCCCTAGCACCAAGGCGTAAATCGTAGTAATTCTCGCGAATATAACCAGAGGTTACAATCTCTGGATTTACTTTCGATTTGCTTGGAATCATAAAGAAGATCCCAGATCCTTCTCCAGAGGCGCTAAAGCCAAAGCCGACGTTTTGCTTAGCAAAAGCAGGTACAATCAACATCAACACAAATAATCCTATAACTAATTTTTTCATTTTAATTGCACCTCCTGTTAGAAGCTATACGAGGAACCGCCACCGACAAAGGCTCCTCCACGTAGCTTTCCAGTTTTAGAACTGCTTAGACTAAAGCCTACCTCTAGATCAAACCAAAATCCCTCAACAAAACTCGGGATTTTAATACCTACATGCGTTTGTCCACCGAATCTTATCTCGTTTTCCCAATCTTGGGAGATTCCTGCCCCAAGACCGATATACCTTTTGATATTATAGACCTTACCCATATCGCGGTTCACCTTAAAACCTAAGTTAAATGAAGCATTAGAACTGGTATTAAGCATACCAACAACCTGAGTATCCCAGGCACCTTTTGAAGGTATATCAAATATTACACCTTGAAGAGTTGCATCGTTATTTGAAAAAGCTGTGCTAGAACCAAATCCAAAACCCTGCGCACCTAGTACCGACAGACTTAGGAGCAAACATAATGTAACAACTTTACCGTATTTCATTTGGTCACCTCTTTACACTCTAATCTAAGATCCCAATATAAAGTTCCCTATCTATTATTATCAACCTTTTTGTAAAAATTGCTAGAGCTTAAAGCGTTATTTCTAACGTTTCGAGCGCAAATCCAGAAAGCTTTCAAAACTTATCCTGTTTGATACTGAGACCTATGTAAAGAACACTTCCTTTAGATAATTAACTTTGCCATTTTGCCTGCCTCTGACATATCTATACATAGTAAAAGAATCATAGTACCACGGATTCAGGTGAACCTTAAGGAGGCAGCGAGATGTTTTCAAACCAAGGATATGGATCAAACGACGCAGTAATACTCTTAGAAGAAATCAAAGAACAACTAAATAGACTAGAAGCTAATCTAAAAGAAGATAGGCTAAAGACAGAACAAGCAATAGGCGAGTTAAAAGAAAAACTTAAACAAAGACTAGAATTAGAACCAGAGCCAAAAGAGCTAAACCGTAGCTTAGAAGAAAAGGCTAACATTTCAGGATTAGGGAGACTCTTAGAGAGTCTACCAAGCAACCTTTTAAATAACTTGCCTGATCTTGGTCCACTTTTAGAGAATCCCCAAAGACTGCTAAACAGTCCACTAATGAAGCTACTGCCACTTTTAGCCAATGATAAGTTGACTCAGACTCTAGATGTCTTCCAAAAAATCCAAGAGAGAAAGCTTCCGGCTCCGAGTGAAATCCTACCTATAGTGCAGACGTTTGTACCTAGACCTGCTGGCGAAATATCGATTTTGGCAGAAGCAAATCCTAAAATACAAAAGCTAAGAACCATGCAGAAGGATCTATCTAGAAGCAACTCTGAGTTTGAAAGAACCATCGAAAAGATTCATGCTATGAATAAAGAGGCTACGGCACTTCTTGAAATTGTAGAACTACTAATAGTAAGAAAACAGCAGGTACTCTAAAGTGCCTGCTGTCTATTTAATTCTATCAATCTTTTTCTTTATGTCTCATATGTGGAAATAGAATAACGTCTCTAATAGATGGTTGATCCGTTAAAAGCATAACCATACGATCTATACCGATACCTAGACCACCAGCAGGAGGCATACCGTACTCTAGTGCAGTAATAAAGTCTTCATCCATAACATGGGCTTCATCATTACCAGCTTCTCTTTCCTTTAATTGATCAAGAAATCTCTCTCTTTGATCAATTGGATCATTTAACTCTGAGAACGCATTTCCGTGCTCTCTTGCCACGATAAAGAATTCAAATCTTTGAGTAAAGCGAGGATCCTTTTGATCTTTCTTAGCTAAAGGAGAGATAGCTAAAGGATGTCCATAAACAAAGGTTGGTTGAATAAACTTTTCTTCACAATACTTTTCAAAGAAGCCGTTTACAACATGACCGTATGACCAGCTAGGTTCAACTTCAAGGTGATGCTCTTTAGCAAGCTTTAGAGCCTCTTCGTCGGTCATCTGTCCGCTTAAATCGATACCGGCATACTCTTTTATAGCATCGATCATAGAGATTCGTCTCCATGGCGGTGTTAGATCTATTTCCGTGCCTTGGTAAGTTATTTTAGTAGTACCCAAAACCTCTTTAGCTACATAAGCAAACATCTCTTCTGTTATCTCCATCATGCCTTCCATGTCTGAATAAGCCTCGTAAAGCTCAATCATCGTAAACTCTGGATTATGGCGAGTGCTGATGCCTTCGTTGCGGAAGACTTTGCTCATCTCGTAAACTCTTTCAAAACCACCGACTAGAAGCCTTTTTAGGTGTAGCTCCAAAGCTATACGAAGGTAAAGAGTCATATCTAAAGCATTATGGTGAGTTACAAAAGGTCTTGCGTTTGCTCCTCCAGCCAGAGAATGCATTACTGGTGTTTCAACTTCTAAATAACCACGATCATCAAGAAACTGTCTGATAGCTTTAATGATCTTTGTTCTTTTAACAAAAGTATCTCTTACATCCTCATTTACAATTAGATCGACATAACGTTGTCTATAACGTCTATCAACATCCTTAAGACCGTGCCACTTATCAGGTAAGGGTCTTAGCGCTTTAGTTAAGAGCATGGCCTCTAACACTTGAACAGTGATCTCACCACGTTTAGTCCTAAAGACTTTTCCTCTTACACCGATAATGTCACCTAGATCCAAAGAAGAAAAATCATTATATCTATCTTCACCTAAAACATCAGCTTTTACATGTAGTTGCATCTTACCAGTGCGATCATGAAGATCAACAAAGGTAGCCTTGCCATGACCACGAACAGCCATTATTCTACCGGCAAGTGTAACTTCCTTGCCATCTAAATCAGCAAAATTTGCAACAACCTCTGTATTGTCGTGAGATTTTTCAAATTTACCACCCCAAGGATTTTTACCTTCTTTTAGCATGGCATCTAATTTTTCTAATCTCACTTGCATGTGTTCTGATAACTCGGCCAATTCGATGTCTTCATTAATGTGGCGTTCGTCACTCATAGCCTAAACCTCCATACTTAGCTGTTAATTTACGCTTTCAATCTTGTAAGCAATACTACCAACTGGTGCATTAACATGGACTATTTCACCAATTTTGCGACCGATAATAGCTTTACCTACAGGTGATTCATTGGAAATTTTTGCCTTTGCAGGATCTGCTTCAGTGGAACCTACTAAGGTAAAATCAAAACTCTCTCCTGTTTCAACGTCTTTTAGTTTGACTGTAGAGCCAAGAGAAACGTTATCTCCACCAGTTTTTTCATCAATGATCTCTGCATTGCGCAATCTATTTTCTAATTCTGCAATGCGCCCCTCAACAAAAGCTTGTTCATTTTTTGCATCATCATACTCGGAATTTTCACTTATATCTCCAAAAGCAAGCGCTTCCTTAATACGCTGTGCTACTTCACGTCTTTTGGTTCTCTTAAGATAATCTAGTTCTTCTTCTAGTTGCCGGAGACCATCTTGTGTTAACAGTACTGGCTTACCCACCATAAAATTCCCTTCTTTCTTGGGGACGAAATTTCTACTACAGTTGATACGAAAAAAACACTAGATTTTTGCAATCTAGTTTCACATCAAGTTTCTAAATAAAATCGTCCCTAGCTATTTAGTATATTATGGTCTAAGTGTCGGTTTTATTCAGGACTTTACAAAGTCAATTTAATATAAAGCGGGCAGAAATAAAATCTGCCCTTTGGTGCCTTTCATTATATAGAGTTCTTGGAGTATTGTCAATAATTATCAAAAAGGCTCCAAAGGCGTTGTTGCCAAACATTAGTATTTGAACACTTTGACACAAAATATAGTACCACCCCGATAATTTTTAGACGGTTTTTTGCATCTAAAGCATTCTTTCTACTCAAAGACACGGTTTCTGTACCGCCCTTTCTTTAATTACAACGTTTGCTTGGATTATCCTGCCATAAGAAGGAAATTCCTAGTAAATGAAAGGAAGGCGTTAAATTAACGCCTCCTCTTACCCTCTTATTATGTCTTACTTTTTCTTCGCAATAATCTCACGGATTTTGTAAATATCCTCTTCTGATACTGTTTTTTCAAAGGATCTTAGTCCTGCTAGCTTAAAGCCGTGCTTTTTAGCTAGTTCGATCATCTCATAGACCTTATTGACATCTAAATCCCGGCCAAGAGAATAGTTTTCATAACGTTTCTCTAACGCAAGGATCATGGTTTCTGCCATACAAGCATACGAGGTCTTTGGAGGAAAACCAAAGTTAAAATGGAAGTCAGCATCTTTTCCAGGGATCTCAACTGCTCCACCTTCAAAGACTAAAACATCATCTCGAACCTCACTGACTCTCTTTGATACGTCCCTTGGTCTAGCAACGTCACAGACAATTGCGCCAACTTTTAAATCCTCAGGCTCAATAACAGTATCTACTGAGCTAGTTACTGTAACAAGAGCATCTAAGCTAGGAAGGGTAGCTCTTGCATCTGTACTAATTGACACCACCGATTTAGTCTTTAACTCCTCTTTCAGCTTTTCGAGTTCTGTTTCTTTTCTACCAATTAGAAACATCTCGCCAACTCGCCCTGCTAAAGCGCGAGCACAAGCTTTTCCAATGGAGCCATAAGCTCCAACGACTCCAACTTTACTGTCTTTAAGCTCTACACCCATCTTTTTGGATGCCCACTCAAGGCCTAATAGAGCTGTTGCTACTGTATAAGTATTCCCCGTAGTTACAGGTACATCGACATTTTTAGATATAGTAATGCCAGCGTCTCCAACAACGGCGGTATATGCTCCAAGACCGACGATCTTTGCTCCTTGCTCTTTTGCTAAATTCACTGCTTTAATTATCTTTCGAATCACATAGTCTTCGGGGAGGGTTACCATCTGCTCTGTAGTTAAGGTGCAACCTGTAAACCAGCCTTCGGCTTCTACCCCAGCTGGCGACTTTATTCCGGTTATATGTGATATTTTCTGTGGCGGGACAACCCTCATTGCCGATAAAACCATAGATTGTGGCAGGATTTTTGCCATCTTACCAAATTTACGACTTATGTCGCTGTATGATATTGGGTGAAGTACAAACCCAAATCGCTCCAAAATAGTCCACCTCTACTTCTGCAACCACACCATGCTTGGTTGGAAATTTAGCTTGTCTAGAAGTTCATAATACTCTGCTTCAGTCAGTTCACTTTTCTTCTCTGCAAATGCAACTAGCATCGATTCCATAACATTAGTACCAAAAGATCTACCTTCTAACTTAGGGGTTGTGGTAACCAAAAGTTCCACACCACGCTTTTTAAGGTCTAAGACGTCCTCCTTTGTTGTGGTATTGGTGATAATGGTCTTTCCTGTTAAGTCTTTTGGCAGATGCTTTTTGATAAGAAGATAGTCACCAGCAATAATATCTGCCCATCTGTAGTATTTCCCGTATTTTTCGACTACCTTCTCTTGGCTTTTACCTGTTGGATATAAGATTGAAAAAGGTAGGCGAATAGCTATAGGTGCAAAAATTCTTGCAACTACATTTAAACTATTTAGGCTATGCAGTGGAATGCCTACTCCCAAAGTAAACATCAAGTCTCCGATAACCATTTGATCGGTCAATTTAGAGATCTCATCTGCCATACCAAGGCGGTCCATCCCACAGACAAGTAAGACCTTTTTGCCACGAAAATCAACGCTACCGTTTTCCTGCAGCTGCCTAATAACCCGTCTTTCTAGGGTGTTTTTTAAACCACTACCATCTAGAATAGGAGTGTTTTTTGCAGCAGTTAGAAATCGCTTTGAATCTTGAATAATATAGCGTCTACTCTTAGAAAATATATAAAAATCAATACCACCAAGACCAATGGCATCTACTTTTCCATCTAATTCTTTGATGATTTGGATGGCTTTGTCGATATCTCCATCTGTGCCGATTCTTTTAATTAGAAAATCTTGACCCATTACGTTAATGCTTACTTCATGATCTCTTTTTGATGAGCCTATACTGACACTAATAACTTGCTTCATTTTTTTTCTCCCTCTTTTTGGCGTATTTCCTTGATAATCTTTCTTACTCTTTCTACATCAACCTCAACATCATCTTTGATAGGCGACTTGCCTATCTCAAGAGAGATCACTTGTTTGCCAATGATATTTTCTGCATATTGGCTACGCAAATTAGATGCAAGGAGTATTATTGTGTCGAAGTTTTTCAAATTCTGCAAAAGCTCAAGAAGGTCATTAACTAACATTGCACCATCAGTATTTGATACCATAGACCAACGTTCTTTGTCGGTCAAAATATAGACAAACTCTACCCCTTCTTCAAAGGCCATTTTTTCTAGTTCTACCTTATTACCGATTGGAAAACCTACAAGTGCTAGTTTTCCGCCTTTTGCTATCTCTCCTAAGGACTCTAACCTTGAGACAAAAGGCCGGTCAACATTTAAAATCTTTGCTACATCAATTTGTGATAGGCCACTAGCACGCAGGGTCAATATCTCATCAATCTTTGCAGTAATCTTGTCACGACTTAAGATTTTATCGCCAACCCGGATCAATCTCATAGAGGTGCTTATAGGACACCCCTCCCTCATGGTGTACTTTAAAACCTTATATGTGTGCACAGTTTTGTGAACAACTATATTTTAACAATAGGCTTTTAAAAAGTCAATAAACTCCTAGAAAGATCTAGGAGTTTACATCGAGTAGAATTTTAGAGATTATATTTTCTAAGTCAACAAGCGTGTTAACGCTATTTAGCTCTTGTTTATACATTTTAGCTTTCCGTTCGCCCTTGAGATACCACGCCATGTGCTTTCTCATCTCAAGCATGGCGGTTCTTTCGTCTAGGTAATCCAAAAGCAATTTTGCATGTAAAAATGCAGTCTTTAGCTTTTCTTTAAGCGTCACCGGTAAAATTTCTTCGCCTCTTTTTATGGCAAGAATATCTCTAAAGATCCATGGATTTCCAAGAGCCCCACGCCCTATTGCAACACCACTTGCACCAGTTTCTTTTTCCATTCTGAGTGCGTCTTTTGCTTCAAAAACATCTCCGTTTCCAATCACTGGAATAGAAACGCTATCTACTACTTCTGCTATAGCTTGCCAATTAGCCTTTCCGCTATAGAACTGTTGCCTTACTCTACCATGAACTGTGATGCTACTTACTCCTACATCTTCTAAGCCTTTTGCAAGTTCTTTGTGGATTAGGCTTTTTTCGTCCCACCCAAGGCGGATCTTACAGGTTACAGGGACCTCTACAGTTTCTACAACCCTTTTAGCTACCTCTATAGCCTTTTTAGGTTCTTTTAGTAGAGCTGAGCCATCTTCATTTTTGACTATTTTAGGGGCCGGACAACCCATATTTATATCAATTATATCTGGAGCCACTTCACTTACACAAATCTTTGCAGCTTCTGCTATAATATCTGGCTCTGACCCAAAAAGCTGGACGCTAATTGGTCTTTCTTCAGGTCTAATCGCCAGTAGTTTTTTAGTGTTTTTGCTGTTATAGGTGAGGGCTTTGGCACTTACCATCTCAGTAACAACTAAGCCTGCTCCTTGTTCTTTGCAAAGTTTACGAAAAGCCTGTCCTGTTACACCTGCCATAGGAGCTAAAACTAGAGGGTTTTCTATAAATACATTTCCGATTTGCATAAGCCTCACCTCCAAAAAAAGAAGGCAGGCTAAGCCTGCCATGTTCTTATCTGTTGTACTTCCTCTTAAAGCGTTCAACACGTCCGCCTGTATCGATAATCTTCTGCTTCCCAGTGTAGAAAGGATGACACTTAGAACATATATCGACACGTAGCTCTGGTTTTGTAGATCCAGTTTCAAAAGTATTTCCGCAGGCACAAGTTACCTTGGCAGTAAAATACTTTGGATGTATATTCTCTTTCAACGGATTCACCTCGTTTTCCCCATATCAGACTCGCATCACTAATTTTAACATACGAAAAATATATAATCAAGAAAGAGACTAACAATCAGTCTAAAATTTTTAGAATATGTTGAGAATCTTGTGTAAATCGCCTCTTGCATCTTTCTGCATTCTAGATAAGTGTTGCTCATTTGTCAAGACGCACTTCATCAATCTCGCATGCATTATAGATGGCACCAAATGCTAAATTACCAATATTCTCTGAATCACTGAAACAATCTTTTTCGTTATATTTCATCTCTAAGTAGTATACTCTTACTGCTATTATCCTGTCACTAAGTAACGAATCTTACGGTACTGCCAATAACACGAGGAATCTAAATAAAACCTCTCTTTTGTTTTTAAATGACTTGCCTTATAGCCATCTATGTTGATAACATTGATAGGGGTAATCTTATAAAACGCCCAAAACAAGCATCTGTAAGCTAAGCAAAAAAGTACTCCTTTGGAGGTAGAATATGTCTAAATCAACTGATACATCTTATAACATGGTTTATATGAATGAGGATGAAGAATTTATAGATAGCGAGCTTCCTGCTGTAGTAAGAAACGGCGAAGACTTCCTTTTTTCCGATGATTTTATACCTTTTCCAGAAGGAAGTAGCTTGATATATCTGCCTGGGCGCCTGCCACTTGCTTCTTTTGAAGGGGAGATCCAGACCGTGGAAAGTCCAGATGAAACTATCTATCCTTTAAGTGCTCTTCTTCCGGCAGGTTATACTAGGCTTTTCTTGCCAGCATATGAAACAACCCCTAACGCCTCTACTCTTCCCCTTTTTGGCTATACAGCAGTAGCGATTAAAGATGGTGAGTTTTTCGTTGCTGCCAAAAAAACAGACAACCCTACTAAGTGGAATCCACTTAACTATCCTCAAGAAAAGCTATCTAGTGGGATTTTAAAACTTCAAAAACGTCTGCCAGATAACCGTTTAGTAGAACACCTTGCAAATTGTGCATTGGAATACCAGTGCCTTACAGCATCAAATATCTTTTTACACCGCTGGGAGGGAGGAATCCCTACATCACCTAGCTGTAATGCTAAGTGTCTTGGCTGTATCTCTTTACAAGAGTCAGAGTGCTGCCCTTCCCCTCAGTCGAGAATCACTTTTAAACCTACCCCAAAAGAGATCGCAGACCTTGCTATTTATCATTTGGAAAGCAACAAAGAACCTATTGTTTCTTTTGGACAAGGTTGTGAAGGTGAACCGCTTCTTGCTACAGACACTATAGCAAAGGCCATAAAACTAATCCGCCAAAAGACTCAAAATGGCATCATTAACATGAACACCAACGGTTTCTCTAAAGATCGGCTCTTAAAACTAAGAGAAGCCGGACTTGATTCAATTCGTATTAGCATGATATCAAACATTGATAAAACCTATAATACGTATCATAATCCTCAAGGCTATAGATTAGGTGATATTCAAGAGGCAGGACGTGCTCTAAAACAGGCTGGTCTATTTATCTCGTTAAACCTCTTAACTATTCCAGGGCTAAACGATACCCCATCTGAGCTTAAAGCATGGGAAGACCTACTTTCTGAAGGCTGGGTTGATTTAGTCCAAATCCGCAACCTAAACATCGATCCCGATTGGTTTTTTGAAAGACTAAAACCAAAAGAAAAAGGGCTCGGCATACCGCATTTTGTCGCCGCCCTCTCTAAATATACTGATATCGGGAATTTTTCCCACTATAATCTGTAAAAAAAAGCCGGGTTATTTAGCCATAACCCGCTTTTTTAATTTATCTAATTATATTTAATGGATCTTGAGGTTTACCATTTATCCTAATTTCAAAATGGAGATGTGGACCGGTAGAGTTACCAGTATTGCCGGAATATGCAATTATGTCTCCTTGTTTTACATACTGACCAACCTTAACATTCATTCTGCTATTATGTGCATAACGGGTTTCATAGCCATTAGCATGCTTAATAATGACTAAAATACCATAGTTGCCTGCATTGCCAGCTTGAGTTACAGTACCAGCTGCTGCAGCTCTAACTGGTGTACCAGTATTAACTGCAATATCTAGGCCCTGATGCATTCTACCCCAACGCATACCAAAACGAGAAGAGATCCATCCTCCGTCAACAGGTCTGATAAACTCAGGTATTCCACCTCTTGCAATAAGAAGTCTTCTGTCTTTTTCGGCTGAAGTTAAAGTAGCTCCACGAATAACAAGCAATTCACCCACTCTAATGTTTTGGCTACTTAAAGCGTTAGTTTCCATAATGTCATTTACAGACACATTATATCTTTGGGATATCTCCCAAAGGCTTTCGCCCTTTTCCACTTTATGTGTGGCACCTTTAAATGGTAGGATGGTTAATTCCTGTCCAATACTAATCTTATCATGGCTTTTAAGTTCGTTTGCACCTATTAGAGTATCTACATCCACATCATATTTTCTGGCGATAGTCCAAAGACTTTCGCCTTTTGTTACGACATGGGTTGTTACTCTATCCCAAACAGATAGAGATTCTTCAGGTGTTGTTTCTGCTGCTACAGTTGTTTCATCGACTTCTCTAACTATTGATTCTATATCCAAACTACGAGTAGGGATATCTTCTACTAAAAAATCGGTTCTATCTAAATAGAGAAGATCCTCTTCATTACCCCCACCAATATTATTCTCCCAAAAGAGTGGATAACCTAAAAAGGCTCTAAATATAAAATACGAGCCTGAACCAAGGAGAATAACCAGGGCAATGCCTACGATAAGCAGACCTTTTGGTCTTGGTCTATCTGGCATTTTATCATCCCACCTAAATCTCTAATTTACGCGTTTTACTAAATTGTTCTCTTTCAAAGCTAAATATCCCTTCATTACCTCTTAAAAAAGTATAACCCAAGATTTTGTTTACTAATCATTTGTATAGATATCAACGTTAACTCTAAAAAAACTATTAAATTTCTACAGATTGGCTAAATCTCTTATCAGTTACTACACTACTATATAATATAACAAAAATGTCGCCAATTAAAGGAGACATTGCTTTTTTTCTACAAATAATGTTGCCAAAGGTAAGCTTTTGTTCAAAATTTAGTCTGGTAAATTAAAGATATGTTAAAAAAGCCCTGCTCAAGCAGGGCAATCTTACCAATTTTCTTAATGAGAATCCGCTTTTTCCTTTTTATGCTAATAGTTTAACCGCATTAAGATTGTAGCTTTACAAAGCCATAGGCTCTGCAGGTAGTATTCTCTCTAAAGAACCATCAAAAGATAGATAAACATTAACTAACTCGCCCGCAATCAAATGGTTTAGTGCTACATCGCACGATACATTATACCATCTTCCGTCTACAGAAAGTAAACGCTTTAAGGCTGGGTCTATTGCTTTAATCCTGATACTGTAAACGTTTTTAGCAATCATCATCTTCGAGATCTTGTTATTGTATGACCAAACCCATGCAGAATACTGGCTATCTTCTATCAACTCTTTTAGGTCTTGATTAGTAATTAGCTTATCGTTATAGGCTACAATCTGAGTATTCAAATCAATCTCTGCTATGTGAAGATCCTCTTCTGGGGTTCTATACTGTAGATAGTCTTTACCCCCTTCTGTAACTATACGAGTAAGAATTGCCTTAGTTACACCATTTATGGTAACGACTTCAGCTCTAGTAGTTATGTTACAAAAGAAAAGTACTAAAATAGCAAAAATTACCATCTTAATCCTCATCAAAATGCCTCCCTAAAAAATCAACTAATCTGATTTTGGGTAGGGAGGCATTAAATTATACCTATTATTTTAAAATCTTATTTATGTGTTTTTAATGTAGCCTGAATAAAGCTAGCAAATAGTGGATGTGGACTTGTTGGACGGGACTTAAACTCTGGATGGAACTGAGTTGCAATAAACCAAGGATGATTTTGCAGCTCAATAGCTTCTATCAGTTCTTTGTCAGACCATACGCCACTAACTACTAGACCTGCAGCCTTAAGCTTGTCTACAAAAACAGGATTAACCTCATATCTATGACGATGGCGCTCTAGAACCGTTGAAGTTCCATAGATCCGTGCCAATTTACTTCCGGAAACGATATTGCAGGCATAATTACCACGTCTCATCGTTCCACCTATCTCACTCATATTTTGATCTGGAAGTAAGTCAATAACCGGGTATGGAGTATTGGGATCAAACTCAGAACTATTTGCCTTATTTAAGCCTAAAACATTGCGACTGTATTCGATAATTGCAGTTTGCATACCTAAACAGATGCCAAAAAAGGGTATCTTATTTTCTCTTGCGTACTGGATGGCCATAATCTTGCCTTCGACGCCACGAACACCAAAACCGCCAGGAACTAAAATGCCATCTACATCTGTAAAGGCTCCGACAAGACTTTCCTCACCTTGTTCTAGCTTTTCTGAATCTACCCATTTGATCTCCACGTGGCTATCATTTGCAATACCACCATGCCTTAGAGCTTCTGCAACAGACAGGTATGCATCAGGCAAAGCGACATATTTTCCAACTATTGCAATCTTTACACAGTGTTTAGGGTTTTTAATTCTATTTACCATTAAACGCCATTCATTTAGATCATGATCAAGACAATTAAGTTCGAGCTTTTTGATGACTATCTCATCAAGGCCCTCTTCTGCAAAGATCAAAGGAATATCATAAATCGATTCTACATCAACGTTTGGAATAACAGCGTCATTATCTATATCACAAAATAGAGCAATCTTGGCTCTAATCTTTTGGCCTAAAGGTCTATCTGAACGGCAAACGATGACGTCTGGTTGAATGCCAATGCTGCGTAACTCCTTGACACTATGCTGAGTTGGTTTTGTCTTTAGTTCTTCTGCAGACTTAATATAAGGCACTAAGGTTACGTGAATATAAAGAACGTTATCTTTACCCACATCGCTTTTCATCTGCCTGATAGCTTCTAAAAACGGCAAACTCTCGATATCGCCAACAGTGCCACCGATCTCTACAATGACCACATCAGCTTGGCTTTCTTCAGCAATCTGGTGTATCCGAGATTTTATTTCATTTGTAACATGAGGAATAACTTGTACGGTCGCCCCTAAATAGTCACCTCTGCGCTCTTTATTGAGAATAGACCAATAGATTTTACCTGTAGTCAAACTACTTAAATAAGTAAGCTCCTCATCGGTGAATCTTTCATAGTGTCCTAAGTCAAGATCAGTCTCTGCTCCATCTTTGGTGACAAAAACCTCTCCATGTTGAAAGGGACTCATTGTACCTGGATCCACATTTAAGTAGGGATCGAGCTTTGCTATTGTCACTGAAATGCCACGACTTTTCAAAAGCCTTCCTAAAGACGCTGCAGTTATACCCTTACCAAGCGAAGAAACAACTCCACCGGTAACAAAAATAAATTTCGCCACAGTTACACATGCAAACGGCACAAAAACCAATTGTGATCTCGGAAAAGGAACTGCCGTCGCTACTCCTTTCTATCTTGAAGTAAAAATTTATTCCTTTAATAATGTTATTACTCTAAATCACTATCTTGTTTTTCATCTTTTTGAGCAAGGATACTATCAACTTTTAATACCATCTCTCTATACGCAATGTTTGTCCATAGACCAAGACCTGCCAAACACAAGGTTGCAAGCATTGGAATAATGACAATACATAGAGCGACCCACAACAGGCTAAAGAGTGCGACAACAAAGCTAAAAAGCGGGTCTATTAAAGCCATCCGAAAAGAACGGGTTATAATCTTTTTTAGCCCCACATCCTGGTCGGCTAGCATTGGGAACATATAGATTGCACCCATCATAAAAATAATGGCAAACCAAATGCCTACCCAGAAAAATATTCTAACTGTAAAGTTCCAAAAGAAATACAGATCAAATACAATTATTGCAAGAACAATAAAAATCAATAAAAAGAGAGCTGTTGCACTTTTCCATTTCTCCTTGATAGCAGAAGTGAAATCTTCACGTAAGGCCAGCTCTTTTCCGACTAAAAGCTTGGTATAGTTATACAGCCCAATAAAGATAATGCCGCCTGTTATAATTGGCGCGGAACCAAAAAATCCAATAGCACTTAAAATTACCACCACACCTAAATGTTGCCATAAAAGAGAAACCCATTCAGAAATCAGCTTATGAAATTGTGGTTTGTAAATCTTTTTTTCTGACAAAGCTGTACCCCCTTTAGTTTGAAACACTTAGTTTCCCGGCGATACTTAAATGGTGCTGGCCAACATATTGGCCACTGACTGAAAGATCATAGCCAAGTTGAACACTTATCTCTGTATCGGTTCTTTCAATCAAAACTTTCCAAGGCATAATCTCTATTTCCATTCTGCCATAGGGGGTTTCATATGAGGCTAAATCTTTTTGGCCTTTAGCGTAAACCTGCCTTAAAGTAGAAGCACCTCGCCTTTTAACAGTGACCTTTTGATCACCTTCTAGGGGTAGCCAAATCTGCGTAGTTGTACCTCTTACCCCGATAAGCTCAGTTTCTTCATACTCTAAACAAAGCTGATTATCAATCCAGCTAGCTTGTCCAATTGTATCCAAAGATACAACATGCTCTTTTTTGCCGTATTCATCAACTTGGTAAGCCTCAATATGCAACATGATCTTTTCTTTCAAAGCAACTTCCCCCATTCATGTCAACTAAATTATCTTAGCATTTTAGCAAGAAATTCTCAAGACAACATTATTGTAAATAGCTAAGAATATTCAGTTCTTAGTTGATTTTATGGAGATTGAAGCAAAATGCTCTAAGGAATGTCATTTAATCTTTAAGACTAAATATACTCCAGAGACAATTAATACTGCACCTAAGAGTTCGACAAAAGTGAATGATTTTTTCTCTAATCCTAAAAGCCCAAAATTATCAAGAAGCGCCGCAGAAAGTGTTTGCGCCGCAACAATTGCAACTGTTGCTGAAAATGCTCCTGTTTTAGTAATGCCATATACCACTAGCATAATAATTGCCGGAGCTAAAAAGCCTCCCATAAAATCTAGAAAAGTCAGTTTCTCTCTTATCACAGGATGGGGTAAAATCAGATACAAGACTAAAGCTAAACCCACTGCAATCAGGTGGATATAAAGGTTCCCTCTAAAAAGCCCGGCTTTTTGTGTGAGTCTTGAATTAAAGACACCTTGCAGAGCCATAAAAGCACCACTTAAAGCACTGGCAAGTAATGCTAGATATTGCAAAATTCATCCTCCTAAACTACTTTCTTTTCAGTAGTTTATCCAGAACAGAGGATCTTCAAAAAGCCATTTAAAGACAAAGAGCCCTTTGATGGACTCTTTAGGATTTGAATGATTTATTTTGTGTAGTATTGACGATTTCTTTTACCTTAAATGTATATGGGTTTGTTGATTGGTCCCAAACGCCTTTTAGGACAACTTTGTCTCGAATTTTAAGATCCTCTTTAGTTGGAGCTTTGTCTTTGCTTGTACTAAAAAAGCATTTAAGGTCATCGTTGTATGAGGTAGCTACAAAAAGCTGTACAATCACTTTGTTACCGTCTTCTTGAATTAGCGCTCTGTTGATTTTGGCTTCGACATTCTCTGCTTCCCCGCCGCCTTTTTTCTTCATAGCTATAAAGACTGCTACCAACACTACCAAAACTAGAACTACAATTACCCATGCCATAAATAAACACTCCTATCATATAAAAAAACTTAAAAAGGCAGGCTTGTAACTAAACCTAAACCAAATCTAAAACCGGTATATGAGTCAAGATCCTGAATAGGCTTAAACAGCTTATACCCACCAAAATATTCTGCAGAACCTGTAAAAGCAAATATCTGATTGACATTAAAGTGAACATTAAAACCTACCGAGCCGCTAATATAAAAACCTCTGTCAATTGCTTCTCTAGGCTCAAAATAGATATCATCAACTTCCTTATGTCTTAGAGATAAGGTAACAAAACTGAGACCAACACCTGCCTTTGGAGACAGTGTAAAGGCTTTGTTGCCAAAGTCTTTATTTGCCTGCAATCTTACAGTATGAAGACCAAAGCTAGCTTTTTTTACGCCTTTAACGGTAGTCTTAAATAGCTGAGTAGTATAAAGACCAAAGTTAACTTTGTCGTGAGGCACTTTCTTTGTAAATGTACCGTACCCATATCCCCACAACGGACCTACAATAGGTTCGAAATTATTAGCTGCCAAAGAAGCATTCATTGAATCTAGATTAACATTTGCGACTGAAACTTCAAGATTAGAGACATTTAGATCCAAAATAGGAGGCCATGTGCGTCGGTTATAAAAATCAGTGTCTGCGCTAACTATAACGCCCACTAGGAGAACTAATAGCCCAACAAACAGGACATAATTATTCTTTTTCAAAAGTACCGGCGCCTCTTCTTTGCACGTGCAAAAAATCAGGCTACCTTCCCTCCTCTGTTTTTGTCTACTCTTAATTGTTCTCTAATTATTTTTCTAATCCTGCCATAATAAACTGCTCTAGATCACTTATGTCTCCATAATGATCCGCGACTTCTCTTCCCCTAATTCGGTCTTCTTCACTTACAACATGAATAGCTTCGCCTTCCCATTCAGCGTTTTGCCCATCATAGGTATCTAAGAAAAAAGTCTCCATGCCCTGCTTATGGGCAACTAAATCTAACTGGGGATCGTCGCCAACTACTAAGCATCTTTCGGGATGAACACCTAAATCTTTAGCAATCTCTAAAAAATACTCTGGCCTTGGCTTACAGAAATGCATCTCTTCATAGCAAGCTACAAAATCGAAATATTCCTCTTTAAACCCACCCCAAGTAAGTCTAGAAAGAATGGCTTTTTTGGGAAACACCGAATTAGTAGCTAGAGCAAGTTTTGTTTTACCATTTATTTTTTCTACTAGTTCTATCATAACAGGTCTTTGAGTAATTAAATAATCTAGGGACTGAAATTCATTCTCATAAAACTTAGTTGAAACAGGCTTATAAACCTGGTCATCCCAGCCAAACTTAGAGAACGTCTGCCAAAAAACATCTTCATTTGTCAGGTTTGGATCAGTATTTTTTACCATTTGGTCAGTTGCAACTATTAAATTGTTGACAAAGTCACCTGGCTTGCTAGTGAACTTTTCCACTGCTTTTTGCCAAAGACCAAAATACTCATTTAAAAATTCTTTCATATTAATATCGATTAGAGTTCCATCCATGTCAAACAAAATTGCATCCCAGTTAGCGTTCATTTCCTATCCTCCGGTTTTTGTTTTTTAATCAATATCTAGCATACCACAAGACATATATATTAGAGAGAATCTTATTTAGGGAGGTGAACCGGAATTGATTTACGTATTCCGCGTTTCACGTAAGCATCTTTTAGTGTTTAGTATACTTGCCCTTGCACTGCTTGCAGGCATTATCTCAGGCCCACTTATAGCAACTACCGCAGGTGCTACTAGATTAATTCCTGTCTATTCCATTGAAACACAGGAAAAGGTTGTAGCCTTAACTTTTGATATTAGCTGGGGAACCCTTGTACCTGAACCTGTTCTCAAAATTCTACAAGAAAAGGAAGTTACCTCCACATTCTTTTTGTCTGGTCCTTGGGTAGAACGCAATCAAGAAATTGCGTTAAAAATCAAAGAAGGCGGGCACGAAATTGCCAGCCACGGACAAAGACATGTAAATTTAAGCGGACTATCTGCATCTGAAATCCAAACAGAACTCCTCAAAGCTTCTCGAATTCTAGAAGAAGTGTTAGAGGTAAAGCCTTGGCTTTTAAGAACGCCTAACGGAGATTACAATAATAAGGTTATCCAAGCTGCAGAAGGTCTAGGTTACACTGTTATCCAATGGGGTACCGACTCTCTAGATTGGACTAAACCAGGGACAAACGCCATTGTAGATCGGGTCTTAAAAAAAGTACACCCAGGCGATATTATCCTGTTCCACGCTTCCGACAGTGCTACAGATACGCCTGAAGCTCTCCCTCTAGTAATCGATGCACTAAGAAAGCAAGGTTACCGTTTTGTACCTGTTAGTGAGCTCTTAAAGCTAGATCCTCAGGGCAGGTGGCAAAAGATGCCAGGGCCCCCAAGGCGCTCTGCAACTTAATAACAAAGTGTACCTAATAAGTACGGGGCTATTCAATGAATAGCCCCTCTTTTTTCAGATTCATTTGCTTATTCCTAAAATCATTTCCCTAACTATCTTAGCTCCTAAAAAAGCAGTTCTTTGAGAGTTATCGTAGTCAGGAGCTATTTCAACAAGATCAGCGCCAATAACATTAAGGTTTTCCATCAAGATATACAGAGCCTTAAAGAGCTCTTTACTGGTGCATCCCCCAGGCTCTGGGGTTCCTGTCCCAGGAGCAAACGCTGGGTCTAAAACATCGATATCTACAGTGACATAAACAGGCTTGTTCTTAAATACCTTTACTACTTCCTTGGCTGCCGATACAACATCAAAGTCTTTGTCGGGGTAAAAATGAGTATTTCCCGTTGCCCAGTAGAACTCTTCTTTTTCACCAGAGCGAATCCCAATCTGGGCCACACTCATAAGGTCTAAGCTATCTGCTACCATCCGCAAAACTGTTGCATGAGAAAGCTCTGAGCCTAAAAAGTTTTGTCTTAAATCTGTGTGGGCGTCAAATTGCACCACTTTAAGATCTGGATACAACTCTTTTGTGGCAAGTATTAAAGGAAAGCTTACCAAGTGATCCCCGCCTACAGAAATAAGCTTCTTGCCTGACTCTAAAATGCTTTTAGCTTGCTCTTTTATCAGTTCTAACGAGCCACCTACATCTCCCCAGTTTAGCTTGGCATGGCCTCTATCTTCGAATGCAACATCCTCTAAGGATCTGTCAAAATATGGACTATACAACTCTAGGCTAGATGAGACAAGCCGAATTGCATCAAAAGCAAATCTAGATCCAGGTCTCCAGCTTGCTGTAAAGTCCATTGGAACTCCCCAAACAACAATATCGCCATTTTCTCTGGAGCCAAGTAATGTAGTCATCAAACGAACTTTGCCTCCTAAACAGCAAATTAACCTATAATTTTATACTTACAATCTTCTAAACCACTTATTCGTTGTTAGAGATTCTTTTTACTTCCTTCTAACATCTCCTGTAAAAATGGAGGAAGATCGAACGCTCTTTCCATAAGACTCTTAGTAAAATACTTACCCCTAATAGTAACTTCGCGATTTGCCTTAAGTGCCATCTTTTTACTTCCTACTGTGTATGTCCAAAAACCAGTTGGATAGGTAGGCATAAACCCTGTTGCAACTCCTACCTGAGGAAAATGGACTTTCATATTATGCCAACATTTTTTAAGCAGATTTGCAGAAGCAAAAGGAGACTCTGTTTGCGCACAAATAACTCCATCCCACGTTAAAGCCTTATAGGCATAGCCGTAAAACTCAGCAGAGAAAAGTCCTACTGCAGGTCCTACAGGGTCTGTCGAGTCAATAATGATAACGTCGAAGCAATTTGGCTCACAGTTTTTAAGATATTCAATGCCATCAGTAATTAAAACATCGACTCTAGGGTCGGAAAAACCCGAGCTTAAATGTGGAAAGTATTTCTTTGAAGCCTCTATAACAGCACCATCAATTTCAACATGCTTAACTTTGGCAACTGAAGAGTGTTTTAACGCTTCTCGAACACTGCCTCCGTCTCCACCACCAATTACACATACTCTTTTTGGGTTAGGATGAACATGCATTGGTACATGAACTATCATCTCATGATAGAGAAATTCATCTCTCTCAGTACATTGAATAGCACCATCTAGGATCAGCATCTTGCCATACTCAACAGTCTCTACGACTGCGAGCCTTTGATAGGGAGTCGTTTCTGAGTGTAAAATATCAGTTACCCTCACTCCTAACAGAAGATCATTTGTTTGGGCCTCTTTATACCAAAAGTCCACTATAAATCACCTCTATCATAGTATTTTCTACCTGAAGAACTTTCGACAAAAAAGACTAGAGAGATTTTTAAAACCTCACTAGCCGATTTGCCTCAAGTATACATATGTTAACCCAAATTGTAAATAAGACCTATTATAGGTTTACATTTAGTCTAACCAAAATCCACGACTTTACTATCTATTGCAATATTAAAGACCCAGGATTTTACCTGTTTCTTCTCAGTGATTTGTTGACTGTTTCCTTATACTTTCCTTATCTATACAGGTTGTTTTCGAGAGAATGTTTCTATTACTTTCTGACTTTTTTGTTAGTTCTTTTGTAAAAAGCTCTACCGAAAGAGTATCAATTGCGTTTACTAGCTGGATTAGCCTAGGATCATTATCTTCTATATCGCGATCCCCAAGATAACTTTCTAGTTCAGCGCGAAGTTTTTGCATGGATTTATAGATATTATCCATCTAAACATCCCCTCTCTTAAAACATCCCTCTCTAATCGTATTTGCTTGCTAATCATTTGGCTAACTTTCTCAAGTATAAAACAAACAACAAGAATTGTAAAATTCGTTGTAATCATCAAAACCAAGCAATACCTCAGAAAAACTAGCTATTTCGAGAAAACTGAGTTTTTTGAACATAATTAACTTTCTTTATATAAGAGAGCAATATTTTGAGTAATAACCCAGAATTGTCACTTTTTTTCACGCATTTAACTCTCCCTTAGCCCTTTCAGTAGAAGAGTGGCAATTAAGCATAAAGGTATTTTACGCTAATTGTAAAATAAGTAAGTATTCAGAAATGTTTAGAAAGGAGCGTTAATTTGCGTATAATTGTCTGCATTAAACAAGTACCAGACACCACCGAAGTTGCCATTGACGAAAAAAAGGGTGTCTTAAAACGTGAAGGTGTAGATAGTAGATTAAATCCTTACGATCTGTATGCGTTAGAGACAGCTCTACGTATAAAAGCGGAAAAAGGTGCCGAGGTCATAGTCATTAGCATGGGTCCTATGCAAGCCGAAGCTGTTATTAAAGAGGCTTACTATATGGGAGCCGATTCAGGCATCTTGCTTTCTGACAGAAAGTTTGCAGGAGCAGATACCCTTGCAACCGCGTATACCCTAGCCCAAGGGATAAAAAAAATCGGTAGTTTCGACCTAGTAATTACAGGACAGCAAACAACTGATGGAGACACTGCCCAAGTAGGCCCAGCAGTTGCAGAATTCCTAGGACTACCCCATATCTGCTACGTCACAGGTATAAAAGATGTCTCACCTAACTCGCTAACTGTAGTTACAGACATGCTAGATACGCTTGAAACTCAAAGTTTACAACTCCCTGCACTACTTACTGTTGCAAGAGACATTTACCAGCCAAGGCTTATCTCCTATAGATTAAAGCTTTCGTCAAAAGACAGAGAGATTACGGTTCTTAACTACAATGACCTTTCACAAAACCAAGGCTCTGCTGCTTTAGAAGACGAGTACTTCGGTCTATCAAGCTCCCCAACTCAAGTAGAACGGATATTTCCTCCTTCTTCTGTTATCAGTCGCGAGATCTTGGAAGAAAATCCACATATTCTTGTGAAAAAAACAATTTTAAAGTTAAAGGAGCTTAAAATTATATGAGCTATTTAGCTGTAGATCATGATAGATGTATCCTTTGCGGGGAGTGTACATCAAGTTGCCCTTTTAACGCATTAATACTTGAAGACAAACTCGAGATACTTGATACCTGCAGGCTCTGTAAAATATGTATTGAGATCTGTCCTACAGATGCCCTTTTTATTAAACAAGACTCTTCTAAAAAAACCGATATCAGTAGTTTTAGGGATGTCTTAGTCTTTGCTGAGCAAAGAGATGGAAAGCTCTCTGGTGTAGTTTTTGAGTTAATTGCAAAAGGCAGAGAGCTTGCTACTAAATTAAACCAAAAACTCTATGTAGTTTTGATTGGCTCTAAGACAGAGGAACTGGTAGAAAAACTTTCAGACTACCCTGTAGATGGCATCTATATCTATGACCATAAAGAACTCTCCTACTACAGAGCAGAGCCCTATACTGCTGTTTTAGAAGATCTAATTTCGGATATTAGACCAAGCATCTTTTTAATCGGAGCTACCCAGGTCGGTAGGTCTCTAGCACCAAAGATTGCAACACGACAGAGAACTGGCCTCACTGCAGATTGCACCTTTATCGATGTCAAACCAAATGGTGATCTTGTCCAAATAAGACCGGCATTTGGCGGTAATGTCATGGCCCAGATCGTAACGCCAAACCACAGGCCTCAACTCGCTACAGTAAGGCCAAAAGTGATGGAACAAGCAAAACCATCTCTAGATCATCCAACAAAAATTAGCTATCGGGACATAAAGCCTCAGATGCTGCAATCTGGGATCCGCTTTGTAAGTATAGAGCCTAAACTAAAGGAAGTCTCCATTACTGAAGCAGATATCCTTGTTGCTGTTGGAAGAGGTCTCAAAAAAGCCGAGGATCTAAACCTAATCGAAGAACTAGCTCAAAGTTTAGGCGCAATGGTAGCTGTAACTAGACCTCTAGTTGAGCTAGGCTGGGCACCTCAGACAAGACAGGTTGGCTTGAGTGGACGCACAGTAAGGCCAAAACTATTTATAGCCTGCGGCATCTCTGGAGCAATCCAACACGTTGCCGGTATGTCTAGCTCAGACTTTATTATTGCCATCAATAAAGATAAAACTGCACCGATCTTTGATACTTGCCACTTTGGCTTGGTAGGCGATATGTATGAGATCTTGCCGTTATTAATTAAGGAACTAAGAGAAGTAAAAACACTAGTGGCAGAAAGTAGGTGGCCTAATGCATAAGACAACTCAACTAGATATTGAACACCTCTCGCAAATTGTCGGCAGAAACTCTCTCCAAATAGGAGATGAGATAAATCCAGACTATACCCATGATGAACTCTTTGGCATCTTCGAATTTCCCAGTTGTGTGATACTTCCTTCTTCTACAGATGAGATAAGTAAAATCATGGCATATGCCAATCAAAAAGAGATCCCTGTTACGGTACGTGGCTCTGGCACAGGCCTTTGTGGTGGCTGCGTTCCAGTAAATGGTGGTATCCTCCTCCTTACAACTAGACTAAACAAAATCTTAGAGATTGATGAAGATAATCTTACAGCAATAGTTGAGCCTGGCGTTTGCCTCCTTAACTTCCAAGAGGAAGTAGAGAGATTAGGTCTATTTTATGCCCCTGACCCTGGCGAAAAAAGTGCCACCATCGGTGGCAATGTGATGACCAATGCAGGTGGCATGAGAGCAATTAAATATGGGGTTACAAGAGACCATGTTCTGGGTCTAGAGGTTGTTTTAAGCACAGGAGAAGTAATTGATGTTGGTGGGAAAATTGGCAAAAACTCATCTGGCTTTTCTCTGTTAGACCTTTTTATCGGTTCTGAAGGAACCCTTGGCATAGTTACAAAGATTATCCTAAAGCTTTTACCTCTACCTAAGAAAACTGCAACACTTTTAGTTCCATTTGCCTCACTCGAAAAAGCCATCTCGACCGTTCCTCTAATATTAAAAAGCAAAGTACTTCCAAACGCGGTAGAATTTATGGAAAAAGAGATTATTGAGGCAGCTGAAAAATACTTAGGAAGACCCTTTCCTCATAAATCTAGCCCCGCTTATCTACTCCTTAGATTTGATGGAAATACTAAGGCAGAACTCGAGGTTGATTGTGATATTGTAGCTAATATTTGTCTAATAGCTGGCGCTTTAGATGTTTATCTTGCAGATACACTAGACCGGCAACAGCCTCTCTGGGACGCTAGAGGAGCCTTCTTAGAAGCTCTAAAAGCCATGAGCGAGCTTGACGAGGTAGATATTGTAGTGCCAAAAGCAGAAATTGTAAGGCTAGTCTCTTATACTAAAACCCTACAAAAAGAGTTTGGCCTCCGTATACTAAGCTTTGGCCATGCGGGAGATGGAAACGTCCATATCTATCTGCTGCGTGACGACTTAGAAGAGAAAAAGTGGCACGAGATCCTTCCTCAGATAATGGCTAAACTATACCTCAAAGGACGAGAGCTTGAAGGCCAAGTCTCTGGCGAGCATGGCATAGGCTTTTTAAAAAAGACCTACCTTAAAGAAAGCCTTGGAAAAACCCAAATCAGCCTGCAACAAAAAATCAAAGAGGCCTTTGACCCAAAGCTAATCTTAAACCCAAACAAAATTGTCTACTGATTTTGGGGGAGTAGGCTTTATCTAGCTTTCTGTAGGTTAGTCCGTAAAGCACCTAGCTTAGTAGTCTAACCGAGTCATCTTCAGCAATAAGCATTTCAAAATTCAAAGGTAGAATTAATTGATTGCCTGATCGTAATGCTTGATAATTCTTGGTAGATAGTTTTTTGAATTCCATAACTAAATTATCCCAGAAGCGAGCCCTTTTTAAGGGCTCGCTTTCTGAATGTACAACAAAAAAAGGGGGTGCTTAAAAACAAACTAATTGTAAATCGCGTAACAGCGTTATTTTATCTCTCCTCTAATTTACAAGCACTTTAGCAGATGGTTTCTGCATATCTCTAAACTTTTCAGGCATCATAAAAAGAGGAAATTTAAGGGGAGATTAACTTGAGCTTAAGTATTGGTATCGATATCGGTTCAACTACCTTAAAGATCGCAGGTATCGACTCTAGTGGCAATTTAACACCAATAATTATCGAATATCTCTTAACTGATCAGCCTTTGCATGAAACGTTGCTTCTTACCTTTACAAAATACACTAAAGACTACGGCAAACCAGAGTATATCGGAGTTACAGGCTCCGGCCAAAAACTTGGTAGCTACATCTTAGGTGCCAAATGTACAACCACAGAGATAATTGCGCATGCTAAAGGTAGCGTTTTTCTTGCAAAAAAACTTAACCTACCACTGCCAAAAACAATTATTGAAATTGGCGGTCAAGATAGTAAGCTTATTCAATTAAAAGACGGGATTCCGACTTTTTTTAATATGAACAGTATTTGTTCCGCAGGAACAGGTGAGTTTCTTAGACACACAATCCAAGAAAACTCTCTTGATTTTAATGAATTTAATAGTTGTGTATTAAATGCCAAAGGCACAGAAAACCTTGAAGATATTTGTACCGTATTTGCTAGGCGTTCGTTTAGACATGCAGGTCAAAACGGTGTTCCTTTAGATTATAGGCTTAAAGGTCTAGCAGAAGCAATTATGCGCAATTACCTTAGAACAGTTGCAAAAAACTATGGGGCTACTTTACAACATAGCTTTGAATCTCCTGTTTTCTTTTTAGGTGGTCTTGCTAATTGCTCCGCCCTAGCCCTTACCCTGTCTGAACTGATTAGACAACCTGTCTATGTACCACCTCACTGCCAGGGTATAGGTGCCATAGGAATGGCCTATTTGGCTAGGGAAAACGGAGCAAAATTCGCTAACGAAACTCTGACTAGCTTAAACAAACAAGACTATAAGGTTGAGAGCGCCTACTGCACAGGGTGCGTCAATAACTGCGAGCTTACCGTGATTCAAAAAGAAAGTAATACCTACTTTCTTGGAGGACGATGTGAAGGTGCTGGAAAAGCTGGCGTAAGTCATACGGTAAATATTTCATTTCCAGAGATTTCGAAAAAACAGATCACTAAAAAACTCTCAATCCCTTATCCTTCAACTGAGGTCTGGGCTGTGGGTATTGATGCAGGCTCAAGACAGATTAAAGCTGCCCTTTTATATGGCAAAGATGTAGTTTATGTACACACGGAACTAACTTCCTCAGATCTTTACCAGCAATCTAAACGGATTTTAAGCATTTTAAAGACCCATATCACAGATTCTAACGCACCTTTTTACGTAAAGACAACAGGTAGTGGTGGAAGATTTTTAAGTAGAAAGCTTGTGGGAGATGAGTCTTTGTACGAGACTGAAATCCTTTGTCATTATAGGGCTGCAGACAAAATCTTCCCTAATGTTGGTACTGTGATCGATATAGGAGGCAATGACAGCAAGATCATTATTTCTTCAGCTGCAAGCTTAGATTTTGCCATGAATGATCGCTGTGCCGCAGGCACTGGCTCTTTTTTAGAGCAGTTAGCCAAACGATTTGATCTAAGCCTTGAAGATGCGTCAAAACTCGCCTTAGAGTCTACAAAGCCTACCCGAATTGGTTCTCGTTGCGCAGTGCTTGCTGAAACTGACATCGTACACAAAATGCGTTCAGGAGCCTTAATTAAAGACCTACTTCTTGGTGCATGCTTTGCTCTTGCAAAGACCTTTATCTCTGACACTATGCACGGAAAAACTTTGGTTACTCCTGTAGTTTTTCAAGGCGGAGCTTTCTTAAACCCAGCATTGCTTCTGGCCTTTACTACACTCTTAGACTTAAAAGAACAAGACTATTATATTGCAAATGATAAACGCTTTTTAGTTGGAGCTGGTGCAATTGGTGCTGCCATCTATGCTCTAGAGGCAAAAACCGTCTTTCAACAAATCAGAACTAAAACAGCAGAACACAAATATTCTCTGGCAGGTGTAAACGCATGAAAATAGGCATTCCTTTAGTGTTTTCCGGAATAACTCCGCAGGTAAAATTGATCGCAAGCGTTCTAAAGAAGCTAAACTTAGATATTGTTTCGTCAAATACGACCACCCCAGAGTTATGGGAAAAGGCACTCTTTTTAGGTAGCAATGAGACTTGTCTTCCAGTAAGAATCTACATTGCTCATTGCCACAAGCTTGTTATTGACGACAAGATTGATGTACTTATCGCCCCTAACCTGTGGAGAGAGGTAGAAAAAACTGCAGCTTGTTCAAAATACCGAGATGTAGGAGGTATAGCATTAAGGGCGCTTTCTTCGATTACAGATTACGCATCTGGTAAGTTCCCTTATCTTATCCAGCCTGATCTTCTCTCGCCCAATAAAGAGGATCTCCTGCCTGTCATTAAAGAGATCGTCAATGAATTAGAAAAGGCAAGTAGGGAAAATGGCAAATCCTTACCTAAAATCTCTAGGCGAGATATTATAAATGCCTTTGTTACTACACCTGACTTTGCCAAGACAAGTGAAATAAGGCTTGAAGATAAGCCTCGAATTGGCATCATCGCCAGACGCTACCTCTTAGAGGATCCCCTCCTCTCTTTAAATATTAAAAAGTTCTTTAAACACAAAGGTTTTCAGGTCGTTACACCTTTTGACTTGCCTGATAGGTATTTTACTAAAGAAGGTTTGCCCTTTGGTTCTTATTATGACACACATATCCAAGGCGAAGCCTTCCTAAACTGGGGAAAGGATAAACTAGCTGGCGTAATAGTTCTCTCTAACTTCGCCTGCCACCCTGATAGCTTTCAAGGCGAATATTTTGTAGATAAAGCCAAAAATCTTGGGCTTCTTGCTTGGCATTTTATCTCCGACACTACAGTGGATCTCGGTGGGTTTATAACTAGATTCGAAACTATTGCAACTTTAATAGAGCAAAATATTCTTCAGATGACTTTAAAAAAGGCTGAGAACTTTTCTCTTAATACTGTAGAGCCAGTCTATAGCTGTGTAGATAGTAGAACAAAAAAGCTCAAACCTCACTTAAGTATTGTCCAAAATCCAAAACCAAAACCACAAACCATCGTTACCTGGCCATACATGGGTGAACCTTTAAACCTAACAGTCAAGCAACTGGTTTTTGATCTTGGAGCAGATAGTATTGCAAGAGCACCTGAGAGCATTACCGAAGAAACCTTAAAAAGAGGCTGCGAGGATCTTGCTGAGACTTGCTGTCCTTACGCCTTAATTTCTGGAAGTCTCGAAGAGACTATTGTAAATGCCCATAAAAAAGCAGGCGGTCCAGTTGACGCTCAAATTCTTATGCTGCATGGCGAAGGTCCATGTGCGTTTGGTTGGTACAGTATTGCTCTGAAGGAAAAGCTACCAAAGAGGTTAAGCAGAGTATCTCCTGATATCTCCCTTAATTGGCTTACTACAGGTATAGATCATTCAGTAGGCTTTTGGCATGATCTTGCAGAGCTTTGCAGCGAAGAAAAACAATATCATTTAAAGAAGATTAAAAGCCCTCTTTCTTTTCTAAAGCCAATTAACCTTCAAGACACAATCCCCATCTTAAGAAACGCTCTCACAAAACTCCATCTTGCTGAAGAGATCCGCAGGCTCTATCTTCTAGCTAGACCTTTTGGCGGGCAAGTTGCCGAGGAGGCCTACAAAACCGGACTTAAAGGGCTAGATGATGCAAAAAGTATTAGAAAAATGCGTTTTAGCTTAAATAACACCAAAGAGATCTTTGAAGAAATCATCGGAGACAAAAAAGCGCCACAGGTGATTACTGTGGGGGAAATCTATGTAGCTATTACCCCATATGCCAACCGCTACACTGTAGATCGACTCTTAGGAGACTCTGGATTACAGGTTATCGAAGGAATTGGCGTCTCTCATTACCTCAAGTGCGCCATAAAACCTACTATAGCTCGCTTTTTGCAAAATCTCACCCCCATCAAACAATTAAACAAAAAAGGCCTAAAGGTTTTTTCCCAAGGCCTAAGAGACAAAGACAGCGCTCCATATTTAAACTTTGAAGTCGGCGGAGATGGTGTTTTAAGTGTTGCCTCTGCAAGAAGAGCGCTCCGGTCTGGCACAAGCGGTATCGTCCAAATCTATCCGCTTAATTGTATGCCCGAAATTGTTGCGAAACCTGCAATTAGTGAATTAGCTTTACTATACAACGTTCCGTATCTTGGCCTTTCTTTTAATAGAGAGACTGATACTGAAAGGTTAATGACCGAAGTTCTTACCTTCTCAAAGCTAATTAAGACCGCTAAAAGCTTCTAAATCTAAAAAACACAGCGAGGAAAACAACTACTATACCAAGTACCCCTAAAGAGACTTGAGATATTTTATCTTTTTCGCTGCGTAAGTATCCACCAGAAGGTCCCATGATCATACCAATTAAAAAGCCTCCAAGAAGACCTCCGATATGAGACCAGACGTCAATATTGGAGCCTGGTAGTATCGCTATAATAAGATTGATGCCAAGGACTGTTAGAAGCGACGATTGGATCGCTGGAGTTATGCCTGAGTAGCGAAAAACTCTTGCATAGAGCACAAAGCCTAAAAGTCCAAAGATCGCCCCTGAAGCTCCCACTGATAAAATCAAAGGGTTTACAAAATAGGTAACTGCAGCTCCAACTATTCCTGAACCAAAATAAAGGATCGCAAAAGACGTCTTCCCAAGTAAATTTTCCAGCTGATCTCCTAAAATAAAAAGGGCATACATGTTAAAGAAGATGTGCAGGATACTTCCATGCATAAACATCGTTGTAAAGAAACGATAATACTCACCTTTAATAAACACCATAGGTCCATAGAGTGCAAGATAAAAGGTGAGTTTAGGAAATATCAGACTTAAAAGAAACATGGCAACATTAATTGCAATAATAACCTCGTATAAATACCTACGACCTACACGAGGTCTCGACCAAGATCTCCTACTAGATGCAGCTCTTCTTTTAAAGAGCTGCGCTTCTTTTCTCTTAAGTAGGTTATATTCTTTTAAAATCTCTGTCCTTGTATGCTTAAGGTCTTGATTGCGGTCTTTGGCAGCTTGTTCTCGTGCTTCGAGATCTTTTTGCCAAATAGCTAAGTTTTCTTCTGTTAAAGGTAGACCTCTTTGCTCGAGAAAGTCCATATCTTTTTCCTCCTAATTGCGTGATAGATAGTCAATCCGTGTCTCTAAAATCTTCATTTCCCGCTTTATTTGATCTATCTCTAACTCCAAGTTATAGTTTTCTTCTTCTTTTCTGTTAAGATCTACTTCTCTGTTTCTAAGAACAGTTCTTCTTTTTTCCAGTCGTCTACTCATAGCATACATCCTCTACTTTGGGATTATGACTCTAACCCGCCTTGTTTTTTCGAGAGGAAAAACAAAGCTAAAGTACCTGGTCCTGAATGAGCACCGATTACAGGACCTATCTCATTTATTAGAAACTTTTTGTTACCAAACCGTTTGATAATAGCAGCCTTAAGCTCTTCTGCAAACTCGATGTCATCGGCATGGCTTATACCAATCCAATCTTGGGAGTCAATATCATCTGCTCGCTCTTCCATAATCTCTACCATACGACTGATTACCTGTTTTGTTGATCTAACTTTATCAAATTGATGAATTGCTCCATCTATAAAATGCAGAATCGGTTTTATTCTAAGCATACCTCCGATGATAGCCTTCATTGAACTGATACGTCCACCGCGCTTTAAATAGACCAAGTCATCAACGGCGAAAATATGCTCCATCTTGTTTGAAAGATACTCTAACCTCTCTGTGATTTTTTCAGGGCTCTCGCCAGCATCTGCCATCCTTGCAGCTTCAAGGGTCAGTAAACCATGGCCGATACTTGCACCTTTGGAATCAAAAACAACAAAATCCGAATTTTTCAATTCCTGTTTTATCATCTGTCCAGTCCTAAAAGAACCACTTAACCGACTAGAAAAACAGACATAGTAAGGTATATCGCCTTGGGCAATGATTTTTTCTATCGCTTCTAATAAGTCTTTATAAGACACTTGACTAGTATGTGGTACTGCGCCATCTCTCATCCTTTGGTATACTTCGGCAGCAGATACGTCTAAACCATTACGTGCTACCCCGTCAATTTCAACGCCCATTCCTATTAGTTCGATACCCCGCTCTTTGCAGAGATCCTTTGGAAGATCCGAACCAGTATCGGAAATAATCCTGACACGTTTTGCCAATCAAATAACCTCCTAATGTGTTTTTTCGCAAGATCTCTAAACACGCTTTTACAAAAAAAGGCTCGTTTTCTGATCTTCCCAAACGTCAAAAAAGCATTAAAACCCGATAAACTGTCTGTACCTTTATTCTCCTACCCCTTTAAACTTATTTGTTAACCTTTAGGACTATTATAGTCTTTTTCCCAGAAATTAAGCAACTAGCTACCAACTGTCATATTTAAGTTCTAATAACTGGTACTTATTCCCTTCTCCTAAACGTTTTTTTGCCGAGTTCTGTTATTGGAGTGGATTTTGCCTACAAGATACTCTAAACAAACAAGAAGTCGCTCTGTTTGGGGCAACTTCATTAGTGTTTTTTTAACTACTCTATTAGCAAATTCTCTAGTCCGGCCCGATCCAGTATTGTGATCTTTCTTTGACCAGAAAGGCTAATCAAACCACTTTCTTGAAAGAAAGTAAGCTTTCTGCTCAAAGTTTCCTGACTGATACTTAGTTGTGCTGCAAAATCCTTTTTGCTGACTGGCAAATTAATCTGATCCGACTCAAAAGCAAACTCAAGAAGGGTTTTAGCAATACGCTTTTCTACACTTAAAAGACCAATACTCTCTACAAGGTTTTCTGCTTGTTCAAGCCTTTGACTAACCTCTTCTAATACCCTAAGTGCAATCTGGGAGGACGAAAGCATTAGCTCTTTGATCTTAGTGCTTTGCACTTCACAAACAACAGTTTCTTCTAGAGCCTCTGCACTGTTATTGGCAGGAGAGGGCGCAAAGAGTACAAGCTCCCCTAAAAAATCACCAGGCCCTAACACTCTAATAATCTGTTCTCTACCTTGTTCTGAAACTCTTGAAACCTTCACTTTACCCTCATGGATTACATAAAGCTTATCGAGGATGTCACCTTGAAAGAAGATAATCTCTCCCTTTTGAAAGGTTCTGTCTGTGGTAACTTGAGCTACCTCGATAATTTCCTCTGAAGACAGGTTGGAAAAAATAGGTACCCTCTTAATACAACTATTATCCAAACACTTATCATGATCGCACTTTGAAATTAGAATCACCTACTCGATTGACATTATTTTAGATGCAAAAGCCCCATAACACTACATTGAAACACAAGATAGAGTTCACGCAATTTTAAGTACTCCAAGAAAAACGCTTCTATCGTAGCAGCAGTAAAGGCCTATTATGCTTCGCGTCGCTTTATTTAACTTATACCCGTATAAATTTTTTTAGACTCTAAAAACGCCAAAATAATGCCAAGACAGCCTGTGCAGAAGTAGAGTTTACTCCATTAAGCATAATATCCTTATTAATGTTTACGCTTTTTAACCACTCTATCTTTAAAAGCACCATCTTCTCTAAGCTAAATCTTCCAAGGATCTTACCAAAAGCCGTTTTTAGTCCGTATCCAAAAAGGAGTTTAGAAGACAGTAGGTAACTACATGACTTAAGGAGTGAGCGACTTGAAAAAACTTTTCATTTTTAGTTTTCTAATTGTTTTCCTTAGTTGTATAGGTCTAGGCGAAGGTGTTACCATCAGAGCAAAAGAGATGACCTTCGAAGACTATGCTAAACTTACTCAAATCTCAAACACCCTTGTAGAGCTTCACATCCACGAAAAAATGTTTGAAGAAGAAGTCTCTGTGCGGATTTGGGTTGATGTTTATAAAAACGGAAAGCCTAAAAGCCTCTCGCAAGTTGACTGGGATACCGTAATGGAGCCAGATCTAACAGATCCTATCTTTAGTAGCACAGTATACCCAGGACAATATACCACCATCATCCTCTTTCTAGAAAAAACGAGCCAGGAAGTAGGCAACCAGGTGTTTGAAATGACTATTCTTTCTGAAGGAAAAGGTACGATTTTTGCAGGACCGACGAAGCTAAAGTTAGACGATATAAACGACCCAATCTTATCAGGTGGCTATGCCATAAGACGCTGCTCGCCTTCGTTTAAGATTGGAGAAGCGCTTCCCCTCTACGAAATCTTTGCAGTAGAATATGGAGGCATTTTTAGAGGTGGCGATTACTCCCCTTCCATCAATGCACAGCTGTACAACTTTTATGCAGTAGTCAATGTAGAGTTTAATCCCATAGAAGCAAATACCCAATAATCAAGTTAAAGAAGGTAGGGGAGCGTCTGCTCCCCTACCCCTTAATTATCTATTAGTTTTCAGTTTCTAAGGGCTTACTATAGTGGAGTAATACCTTTATTAAACGCTCAGCTTTTTTTAGATCGTTTAAACCTCTTTGTCTTGTAGGTGGCTCTAGCCTGCTTATCGGTCTCTTTAAAGCGTTAAATTTAGTTAAAACTGCTTCTATTTCCTTGTATTCCTCTGAAGAACCCTCCTGCAAGTTGCGACTGTCCCATGGACGGACATTACATGCCGTTATAGCTGCTTCTAGCTCTAAGAGCTGAGTTACTATCTCAAGATTAGTTTTACGATCTATACCTATCTCTACACCGAGACTATCAAACCTTTCGGCTAGGTTTTTAATCATAAAAATCGCTGCTTTCTGTGGATCTCTAAAGGTAGGCATAGCTGGTCTTCTCCACACTCCATTTCTTAGAGTCTCCACTTTTTGTGGCAAAAGGTGAACTGTAGAAAACAGCGCTTGTCCTGATATAGGGTTATTTTGACCTACTTGAAGCTGGGTTTGCAGTTCCGCTTCGTCTACTGCATATAAGCCAATCCCAGTAAAGCTGATAGCTAGATCACTGATTGGCCCAGTGTCATTAGTAATGGCAGTTTGGTATTGGCTACTCGTTTCCACATAGCCCATGTGGAATATTAAATGTAAGAGTCTCTTCTTAGCCCAGTCCTCCCAGTCCTGAGCAACCTCTCTTTTAGCATAGGTCAGGTTAGAAGCTACTGCAGCTGAAAGTAGAAGGTTTGGTTTAGCTTTTTGCATTTCTATTCTTGCTTCATCTACAAATGATGTGATAAAAGAGGCTCTAAATTGGAGAAATCTCTCCCACTCAGCTGGACTATCTAGATTGTCTGGGTCTCCCCCAGCTTCTTTGTATAGTTCTAAAGCTTTGGGATGGTAACCAACATTTCGCCCATAACGGATGTAGTCTAAGTGGAGTCCATCTATATCATAAGCTAAGATCTCCCTGATAACTTCCATGAAAAACTCTCGCACCTCAGAAAGTACTGGTGACATAAAGGCTTCAAAACTTTCTATACCAGTAAGGTAACTGCCATCTTTAGTGCGATCAAACCACTCAATACGATCTATAAAAGGCGTTATCCCATGACTATCTACTCCAAAAAGACTAGCTAGAGCATGAAATTCGATCCCTCTTTTGTGGGCCTCTTCGATCATGATAGGTACCATATCTTCAGCAGTAAAATATGCAAAAGCTTCTCTTTGAGTCGCAACTTTACTTGGAAAAACGCTGTGTCCATTGCCAAAGATATCAGCAAGAATAAGGTTTACATTCATGCTTTGAAGCTCATCCATTAACATTATTATCTTTTCTCTAGTAACAAGCTGATTCATGTTGACACTATCTAGCCATATCGCACGAGTTTCAACACTTAAAGACTCTATTAAGAGCTGTTCTATCTGCTCTATCGTCTCTGCAGTGCCGCTTTCTGCCTTTAACATATCTATGAGTCTTTCGATAGTCTCGTATTCAAGGTCTTTTAGATGCTTTTTTGCATCTAAAACCTGCTCTTCAAAAGCTAAAATCTCTGTATTGCTAATTGCAAAAGCCTGTTTCCCAATTAGTAGAGTTGCTATTAATAAGGCCACAATTTTAATAACCCTCATCAAAGACGCCCCCTTTTTGATTTATCTAGTCAGTTTACTATTTATGATACTCATTTTGGCTTCTTCTATTTTCGGAAATCTCCTTTACTCTTTGGCTTAATAGTGGGTTTTAGTTAACAAAGTGCCCCGATTTGAAGCGCCTCTCTATTAAAATTTGCCAAAATAAACATATCGTTAACATAGCTAGTAATTTTGACAATGTTAATCAAAATTAAAGAAAGAAGGAGTTCTATGAAAGCTTTAGTTATCTACACGA
>JAQVYS010000131.1 GCA_028708605.1 Bacillota bacterium | reverse complement strand
CTTTCTGTGCTTGAATATGCTTCGGATTCAAAAGGTGCTAGTGCTTATAGAGAACTCGCTCAGGAGGTTTTGAAAAATGAGCAGACAGGTTCTAGGTAAAGGGCTTGGAGCACTTTTACCTTCGAAAGATCTGGACGATGTAAAAAAGATACAAATAACTCAAATTGTACCAAATCCTTATCAGCCAAGGAAGAATTTCGATGAGGATGCTCTTAACGAATTAGCTTCTTCAATTAAGGAACACGGCTTGTTGCAGCCAATTCTTTTAAGAAAAGTCGATGATAAGTTTGAAATAATTGCTGGAGAACGTCGCTGGAGAGCTGCAAACATTGCAGGTCTACATCAAATACCGGCACTAATTAGGGATTTCGACGATAAACTTATGAGTCAGTTGGCGCTAGTGGAGAATCTTCAAAGAGAGGATCTTAATCCTTTAGAGGAAGCCGAAGCTTACCAAAACCTTATTGATGAGTTTGAGATGACTCAAGAAATGATTGCGCTCTCAGTAGGAAAGAGCAGAACTGCAATTGCTAATACACTTAGATTATTAAAGCTATCTGATTATGTAAAAGAGAATGTTTCACGTGAAACAATCTCTGGAGGACACGCAAGAGCACTGCTCCCACTAGCTGATGGAAATGTCCAAAATCAGATCTGTGACAGAGTTATAGCTGAAGGTTGGAGTGTTAGAAGAACAGAAGATTTTGTAAGAGAGCTTATCGAGTCCACTCCAAAGGCCAAAAAACGCACAGAGAAAATCAATATTTTTCTTAGAGATATCTCTGAGCGTATTGGAGAGCATCTGGGGACAAGAGTGCGGATAAAACCAGGAAAAAAGGTTAATAAGATAGAAATTGAGTTTTATGATGATGAGGATCTTCAGCGAATATTAAATTCAATAGGTGTTGAAGAAAAATGACCTGCAAGAGCGAAAGCTCTAGCAGGTTGTTTTTCTTACGAGAAAGAAAGTAAGAAGGATGAAACTTAATGAATGTTTCACGTGAAACATTCGATATTGAAACTGTTCTTATATAATAAGGAAGGAAAAAGAAATAGGTTTGTTAACAATCAAATTAGAGGAAAAACTTAAGAAGCAATTTGCTGGTTAAAATACCAAGTTTTTGGGAAATAATATATAGAAGATAAAGGAAATGAGAATTGTATTTTCTCATTTGATAGATGCTTCCACTTTCAATTTGTGTATGCAATGAAGAACATTAAGCGATAGGCAAAAGTGCAGAACAATACCTAAGTGTCCGACAGTACAAACAATTGCCTACAATTTTAGTTATTATTTTTAAATAATTGTTTAAAAGTAATGTTTTTTGCGTATAGACAAACAGCACCGGACCTCCTCTCGTTTAAGCAATTTAGGGCGAGAGACTTATAAATATAGTTGGGCAGGATTAACAGATTTTAACGAGAAATAATAACTAGAGAAATTGTAAGGAAATATCACGTACATAGTAGTTATTTTGTAATGAGAAAGGAGGGAAGAGAGTGTTCTGGTTAATTTCGCGTTTTTTAGCCTTTTACCGTGCGAATAAAGGCAAGAGGTTAACACTCATGACAGTGCCTGATGGTTATGGGGAAGTTAGGACTGTATCAGTTCCAGTTTTAGGGCTCTATTTTGGAGTGTTTGCTCTCTCCACTGCAATTTTAGTTACAATAATAGTGTTCTGGAACTATTATTCTGTAAGAAACAACTATGCAACTACTTTTGATTTGTTACAGAGGAAAAATACCCAGTATGAAGCTGTTTTAGACACATCAAAAGAACAAAAAGAAGTTGTGGAATCTTTAATAGATGAGACAGAAGACTTGAAGCTAAAAGTAAAGCAACTAGAAAATGCGTTTACTGATGTTAATAGAATGCTAGAACAAACCGGAAACCGACCAGTTCAGCTTCCTCCTCTTCCCGAAAGAAAAGAAACAGTTAATGTAGCTACTATCCCTGTTTTTAAGCAAACTAGTCGAAATCAATCTACAGTTAGTCGGTTAAATATAAATGAACTAAGGTCCACAATAGCTTTTTCAGGTATTGCTTTGGCTGCGACAAAAACACTTGAATATGATATAGGTAGAGACGAGGATAAGACCGTAGAAGAATTGCTTTTAGATCTACAAAGTAGCATTTCTTCTATAGAAGTGTCGCTTGCAAATCTTGAAGCAGTAAGTGTCAGTACCAAAAACAGATTAGCAAAACTTAAATATGACCAAGATCATACGCCAAACATATGGCCAGCTAAAGCCTATATATCTTCAGCCTATGGCTGGCGCAATCACCCAATTTTAAATGAAAGAAAGAGACATACCGGCGTAGATATAGGTGTTCTAAAAGGAACACCGGTAAAGGCAACTGCAGACGGTATTATAAAAAAAGCTGGTTGGGTTACTGGTTATGGGATATTGGTGCAGATAGATCATGGTAATGGTATTGATACTCTGTATGGGCATCTTTCTAGATCTGTGGTTAAAAAAGGTGATGTTGTTAAAAAGGGCCAGTTAATTGCCTATTCTGGAAATACAGGTGTTTCAACCGGAGATCATCTTCATTATGAAGTTAGAGTAAATGGTCGGGACGTAAACCCACTTAATTATTTACCATAGGAGTTGTAGATAAATGTTTCGGAAAAAAGTGCCGGAGGGTAAGAATATGCAAGATGCCAAAAAGAGGACACATAGCTCTAAAGCAGTGGACACAATAATTGGAAAGAACACTGATCTTTCAGGGACTATTAAGACCACAGGTGCAGTTCGT
>JAQVYS010000065.1 GCA_028708605.1 Bacillota bacterium | reverse complement strand
GCTAGTTTATTTTAGAAGAAAATGTCATAATGAAGTTTAGTAATAAAACTAAAAGTTGATTTTAAAACAGAAGGGGAGGGAAGGTATCATTACTTTTTCTAGTTTAACTACAAAGTTGTGAAACCATTAAATATGAAAGTACTAATTTCAGGCTTCGAACCGTTTGGAGGCGAGAAGCTTAATTCCGCAATGGAAGCTGTAAGACACTTAAATCTAGAGATAGGTGGGGTAGAGCTTGTTAAAGTGATCCTTCCTACTGTGTTTGATAAGTCTACTGAGACTTTAATAGCATTGATTGAAAAAGAAACTCCTGAAGTAGTAATTTGTGTGGGACAAGCCGGAGGAAGAACTGATATTTCTATAGAACGTGTTGCTATCAACATTAAGGATGCAGCTCTTCCTGATAACGAGAAAAACTTCCCAAAAGACTTGCCAATAGCTGAAGACGGACCAGCTGCTTTATTTAGCACATTACCGATAAAAAAGATCGCTAAAAGAATTAGAGATGGAAACATCCCTTCTTCTATCTCCAACACAGCAGGTACCTTTGTCTGCAATCAAGTTATGTACAGCCTTTTGCATTATATAGAAACAAATAACCTTCAAATAAAAGGCGGCTTTGTCCATGTTCCTTATCTTCCAAGTCAGGTTTTAGATAAGCGCCTTTCAAGTATGGATCTAGCCTTGATTGTAAAAGGTTTAGCACTTGCCATAGAAGCCGCTATAGAAGAGAACGTCACTGGAAAAAAAGACTAAAGGGTGATTAAATGTATTTTGCAACCTTCCAGTATCAAGAAAAAGAAGTAGTTGGAGTATTAAATAAAGATAAGACCAAGGTGTTTAAACTATCTTTAATCCTAGAAAAAAACATTCACTCACTTCTTGATTTTATAACCATAGCGGATCAAACAGCATTAGATGATGTAAAAAAGTACGTTGAGAAAAGCCCCGAAAACGAAGCGCTTTCTCTAGATAAGGTAAAGATTCTAGCACCTATACCAAAACTACCAAGAAACGCTATCTGTTTAGGCTTAAACTATGCTGACCATATCAAAGAATCTCATTCTATAGCCAGCCCAAGTGATGCTCCTATCAATCCAGTCTTTTTTAGTAAAGCCTGTACAGATATTATAGGCACTGATATGGAGATCGATTCACACCCAAATTTTACAGATAGCCTTGACTACGAGGTAGAGCTGGCAGTAGTTGTCGGCAAGGAAGGACTAAATATCAAAGAAGAAGAGGCTCTGGATTATGTTTTTGGTTATACGATTCTAAATGGCATTACTGCGAGAGATATTCAGAAACGCCATCTACAATGGCTAAAAGGAAAGAGCCTTGACACCTTTGCTGCAATGGGACCCTTCCTTGTCCATAAGAGTTCTATCGATAGTCCATTGGAATTAGATGTTAAGGCTTTCGTCAATGGAGAGCTAAGACAAGACTCACATACGAGATATCAGATCTTTAGTTTGGAGAGGATAATAAGTGAACTATCACAAGGCTTTACATTAAAGCTAGGCGATGTGATCTCTACCGGAACTCCAGCTGGAGTTGGCATGGGTTTTAACCCACCTAAGTACCTTAAGGCAGGTGATGAGGTAGAGTGCTCCATTGAAAAATTAGGTACTTTAAGAAACGTTGTAAGATAAAAAAAGTGATAGATAGAAAAAGCAATATGAAGCATTTGCCGCTTATGTCACAGAAAACAATAGGCGGCTTTTTCTTTTATCAATTATTACAACTTTAAGAGTTTAAGATAAGTAGGAATTGTCTTTTCATTTAAGGCTAGACAAATTATATGAAAATGTTGGAAAACAAAAGGAATATCGCTGAAAAAACGTAAGATATAAAAAAGAAGGTCAAAACTGACTTACGTTCATGTGAGTCTAGCTTTGGTCTATAGATCAGCAAAAACAGATCCTTTGCTATTTAGTATAAGGAAAGAAAAGAGGTTATGAAAATGAGAGACTCAAAAGACTTAAAACAGATTGCAAAGGGGTATCTGCGCGAGACTTACTGGGCATCCCTTATTGTTGTGACAATTGCTTATTTTGAAAACCTCACTCACTTTTTATCAAACTTATTTCAGGTAATTAGTGGTTCTAGAGCATTCTTTTTTTATCGGTACAGATCGGAATTATCGATTGATGTGTTCGACAGAATGCCACAAGGAAGAGTTTTGCCTACTCTAAGTTTTAACATAACGAGCCTTCAAAGTATTAATTGGTTTTGGCTCTTGTATGGACTAATAGCACCGGTTTTAATCATTGGCTGTTCAAGCTACTTTCTTAAGCTTCTTCGCGGACAGGACACAGAGATTAAAGGTGTTTTTGATTATTTCAGTCTCTTTTTTAGAGCTATCGGTTTATCCCTGTTAATGTCTCTTATTATTGGTCTTTGTTTTTTTGCTTTTTTCTTTGTTGGCAAAATCCTAGTATGGGTTTTTAGATTCGGTCAAACCTTTACTCTGATTTGGGGTATTATCTCAGTAATTCCTGCGGTTGTTGTAAGTCTGTCTTACTCTATGTCGTTTTTAGTGCTTGCAGATAATCCTGATTTAACAGCAATAGAAGTACTCAAAGAAAGCAGAAGAACCATGGATGGAGAAAGAAGCAGGTTTTTTGTGCTTGTACTTTCTTTTTTAGGTTGGGTTATATTAGACGCATTTTTAGGGGGACTAGTGATGTTTTGGGTTTATCCTTATATAACAGCTACAGTTACTGCTTTTTATCTCGATGTCACAAACCCAGCACAGCTAAGCGCTGCTTAACAGACTATTTTTCAATATGTAGTTTTGGATAAGGCAACTTTTAGAACTCTGCGAAACTCGCAGGGTTCTCAGTTATAATAAAAGAAAGTCTTTTACAGATTCTGAAGGTCTATTTTTTGGGCTGAAACCTCAGCAGAGAGGTTTTTAATTGTGTAAAAACAGGTGATAGATATGGCAAGTAATTCTTTTTTTAAGAAAAATTACCACGTTGATTTAATCGATGTAGATTTTAATAATAGATTAAAGCTCAGCGCTCTTTTTGGTTATCTACAGGACGTGGCAAGCCTACATTCTGAAAGTTTAAGTATGGGCTTTTGCGAAATGACCCAAAAATACAACAAAACATGGGTATTGATGAGAGCAAGATTAGAGATATCTAGGATTCCCCGTCTAAACGAAGAGATCTCGATTGAAACTTGGCCACAAACCCCTAAGAAGCTTGACGTTGAAAGAGATTTTTTAGTACGCGACAAAAACCAAAACATCATTGCAAAAGCCTCTTCTATCTGGGTAGTCTTGGACTTAAAAACTAGAAGGCTATCTAAGTTAGACTTTATTGCAAAGGATTTCCCTGAGATTATCTCTGACAGAGCCCTTTCCAATAAACTAGGAAAACTAAGCGCTTTTGGAGATTTAAAGAGTGTCTATAAGAAAGTAGTGGGCTATAGCGATATCGATGTAAATGGCCATCTAAATAACACTAAGTACGTGGATTATATTATGGATTGCTTCCCTATAGATACCCACAAGAGATATATAGTAAAGGCTCTAGAGCTAAACTTTATAACCGAGGCGCTGTGTGGAGATACAATTCAGTTACTTCGAGACATTTCTGATCTTGATTCTAACCTAGTCTATATTGAAGGCACTAACTATGAGACTAATAAAGAAGTTTTTAGATCCCAAATAGAGATCGAACCACTAAACAATCAATCCTCTAAGCTAGATAAAAATTGATTGATGACCTCCCAGCTGTAAGGCTCTTCGTAAATTGAGTAATGATCTCCGGTGATAATTTCGATTCTTGTTTCGCTTTTAAAATTATTTAGGATCTTAAGAGACCTTTTGGGGAAAATGACTCTGTCATCCTCGCCAATTATTGCCAGAACAGGCGTATCTATCAATGTGGCAAAAGGTAGTATAGCAAATTTGTTTTTAAAAAGAAACTTAGTAGGTAAAAATGGTAGAATGTCTTGAGCTACGCCTCCTGCAATTTGGTCAGAGGGAGAAAACAAAACAATTCCTAATAGATCTCTTTGAGAGGCAAGGTAGGTTGCAATACCTGTTCCAAGGCTCCCACTGATAGCTACAATTTTTGCTGCATTTACATCGTCTCTTTGAACTAGATAGTCGTAGATAGTAGTTGAATCTGCAAATAAAGCCTTGTCACTTGGTACACCTTCGCTCAAACCGTAATCTTTATAGTTAATAAAAGCAGCAGAGAATCCCTCAATTTTATCAGCTAACTTTAGATATCTTGAAGCTTCGCTACCTTGCCCTGCAAAAAAGATTGCAACAGGAGCTCTAATATCGTGCTCTTTTTTTACTATCCACCCTTGGAAGAGGTTTCCGTCTTTTGTAGTAATCCAAAGCTCCTCTGCAAAGAGAAGATCTCATTCTATTGCCTCTAACCTTTGGATGCTAATAGTGCTTGGGCTAAAGATTAGACTATATTGGTCGATGTAAACCACAAGACCGAAGAGAAACAACGAAAAAATGCCTGGTATAATAATTAGTTTTAATAATTTAACTAGATCCTTTCGCGTATCTTTAACGATAAAGACAAAAATTACAAAAAGACCGAAAGACCAAAGAAGAACGTGGCTAAAAAGTGTTGCAATTTTACTAGCTGAGCGACTTAAGGGAGTAAGGTTGTTTGCTAAGCTCGTTATCATGAGACTCAACCAAAAAAGAAAGCTTAAGAGTACTGTAGCAAAAGGTTTAACCCATTTTAGCTGCATAGGGCTTTTTTCCTTGGTCTAATCGTTTTCTTTCTACCCTTAATTATCAAAGTAGATAATCTTTCTCCAAAAACAGCTCACATGGCAAGACAGGTTATTATTCTTCATGGGGTATTTAGCTGTATAGTCTATCCTTTAGCATTTACACTACCAAACGCTCTAAGAGCAGCATATGATGTTAGGTTTAATATGATATTCGCTTTAGAGTCGACGTGGATCTCTAGACTGGGCTTTGGTATATTGCTTGCTAGAACCTTTGGTTTAAGCTTTTTGGTCTCTGATCTGCTATGATTATCGATTGGTTTGTAACAAGCACTGTCTTTGTTTTGCGCTATAAGGGGAGTAAGTGGCAGACAAAGCATCTAGTTTAAGAAGAGGGCATCCTAGCATTTTGCAGGGTGCCTTTTATCTAGGTTTTTTTATCACAAAAAGCTCGTCTAGCTGTAAATACCGCTATCTATTAAGTGCAATTGGCAAAATTGGCATAACGTAAAGGATGTTTATAAAAAGTGGAGTATATCAGAAGTAGAATGTTTGTAATTAAACTAAACAAGGGGGAAAAACCATGTCGAGAAAAATTAGATTCGCTATCGTAGGAACCGGTGTAATTGCACCACTTCACGCAAAGAGTATAATCAATAATCCTCTCACTGAACTAGTTGCAGTTTGTGACATTTTAGTAGATAAAGCGCAAAAATTTGCTGATGAGTATGGAGTAGAGCATGTTTATAAAGACTATCATGAAATGTTTAAGAGAGACGATATAGATGTGGTCTCTGTTTGTACTCCAAGTGGTATCCATGGAGAAGTTGCTATTGCAGCAGCAGAAGCTGGTCTACACGTGCTATGCGAAAAACCTCTAGAGATTACAAAAGATAAGCTTACAGCAATGATTGACGCATGCAGAAACCACGGCGTAAAGCTTGGAGGAGTTTTCCAGAGGAGAACTTTGCCTGCAGCTATTAAAACACGTGAGGCAATACAAAGTGGTAAGTTTGGCAAAATGGTTTTAGGCGACGCCTATTTAAAATACTACCGTAGCCCTGAGTATTACAAGTCTGCTGGATGGCGCGGTACTTGGGAATTAGACGGTGGAGGAGCTCTAATGAACCAAGGTATCCACGGTATTGATCTGATCCAATGGATGATGGGCGAGGTTCATTCTGTTGTTGCAAGGTGTGGAACTTTAGTTAGAGATATCGAAGTTGAAGATACAGCAGTGGCTCTCTTAAAATACAAAAACGGAGCCTATGGTGTTATCCAAGGGACAACATCAGTCTATCCAGGGCAAGATACTCGGTTTGAATTACACGGCGAAAACGGTTCGATTATTTTTGATGATAATGGCTTTAAAACTTGGAAGTTTTTAAACAGTGAAGAAACTGCACCATCAGTTGAAGCCGAAAAGAGTGCAGCATCAGATCCCCAAAACCTTAGCCTTGGAGGCCACTATATCTTAGTAGATGACATGGCAAAAGCTATTTTAGAGGATAGAGAACCTATGGTACCAGGCGAAGACGCACGTGTAGCTGTAGATTTATTGCTTGCCATTTATGAGTCATCTAGAACTGGTAAAGAGGTTGTCCTTAAGTAAGGATTACTTAAAAAAAAACAGTCTCTTAGTCGAGAGTAACTAATAAATTTGGAGGTATTAACATGGCGGAATTAAAACTTGGCATAATCGGTTTAGATACCTCTCATGTAATAGCCTTTACAAGCGTACTCAATGATAAAAACAATGAGTATCATGTTCCGGGAGGTAAGGTTGTTGTAGCTTTTCCTGGTGGTTCACCAGATTTTGAACTAAGTATCAGTCGCGTGAGTGGCTATACAGAAGAACTAAAAAACAAATATGACGTAAAAATTGTAAATAGCCCTGAGGAAGTAGCAAAAGAAGCAGACGCGATTTTGCTTGAATCAGTAGATGGCAGAGTGCATCTAGAGCAATTTAAGAGAATTGCTCCTTTTGGAAAACCTACCTTTATTGATAAACCTTTTGCAGTAAAAAGCTCAGATGCTAGAGAGATGATTCAGCTTGCAAAAGGACATAATCTGCCGCTAATGAGCTCATCTGCTTTACGCTTTAGCGAAGCCTTAACAGAGGTTCTTTCAGATGAAAGTAAAGGTACTGTAATTGGAGCAGACTTTTACGGACCGATGGCAATTCAAGAGACTCAGCCAGGCTTTTTCTGGTATGGTATCCATACAGTGGATATGCTTTTTGCAACGTTAGGTACAGGATGCACTAAGGTAACAACTACAACAAACGATGACCACGATCTAGTTGTGGGAGTCTGGTCAGATGGTCGCATTGGTACCATTCGTGGCAACCGTGCAGGTAATTCAAAGTTTGGCGGGCTTGTCCACCGCACTGGTACTACCGAGTTTGTCGATGTCTATAGTAAGAAAAAACCTTATTATGCAAGTCTCTTAGAGAGAATCATGGCGATGTTTACAGCCAAAAAAATCGCTCTCGATATCAATGAGAGTTTAGAGGTTGTTAGATTTATCGAAGCGGCAAATGAAAGCCGAGACACCGGCAAAACAGTACGGTTATGAAAGGGGATTTGAATGCCCAGAAATTTTAAGTTAGGTATTATCTCAGACGAAATTGCTCAAGATTTTGATATAGCTCTAGAGCTAGTAGCAGAGTATGATCTGGATGCCGTAGAGCTTCGGAGCGTCTTTGGCAAGCCTCTTCACGAGCTTAATAAAGAGCAGCTTTTGGAGATTAAAGAGAAGGCAAAAAATGCCAATGTTAATATTTGTGGTCTTTCTGCCCCGATTTTTAAGTGTGAGTTAGCTCTAGCAGAAGCTAACGAGCATTTAGAACTCTTAAAAAGGTATATAAATATTGCAAAACTTCTTGATACAGATCTGATCCGGGGCTTTAGCTTTTGGGCTAGAAAGCCATTTGATGAGGCGAAAAAGGAGATCATAGAGCAATACAAAAAGGCCAATGAGATACTTGAAGGAACAGGTATTAAACTTGCTGTTGAGTATGATCCTTCTGTCTACGCCTCTACTGCCAAAAAGGTTAGTCTGCTGTTAGACAGAAAGAACCTACCTAATCTTTATGCACTCTATGACCCAGGCAACAATCTCTGGGCACTAGAGGAAGAATTGCCTTTCCCTGATGCTTACGAACTTTTAAAAGACGATCTCTGCCATATTCATTTGAAAGATGCTATCAAGAAAGATGGAGAGGTTGAAGCAGTTGCGATAGGGTTAGGAGAGGTTGATTTTAGAGGTCTTTTTAAAAGACTAATCAAAGATAACTATACCGGCTATCTTGCTGTAGAAACCCACTATAGGTTAAAAGAAAAACTTTCTGAGGACCAGCTAATGCGACCTGGAGGAAACGACTTTTCTGAAGGTGGCTACGCTGCATCTAAGGATTGTCTTAATCATTTAATGGACCTAATAAAAAGCTTGTAAGGATATAAGCTTTCCAAAGCAAAAAGGAAATTAGGAGGTATCACTTTGAGTGAGACTGGATTAAAGCTTAGCCGTAAATATGATAAGTTACAGGTTGAGGTTTATGAGAATCGGGCTTATCTAGGAAAGGCCGCCTGCAAAGAAGGTTCTGAGAGAATTCTTGAGATTCTTAAAAAGAAAGGATCAGCTCGAATGATTTTTGCTGCAGCTCCTTCTGCAAACGAGTTTTTAGAGGAGCTAACAAAGGTTAAGGAGATCGACTGGTCCAAAATTACAGTTTTCCATATGGATGAGTATATTGGGCTTCCAGCAAATGCTCCGCAGACCTTTAGCAATTTTTTAAAGAGAAGTATCTTTGATAAGGTAAACCCAGGTACTATCCACCTCATAGATGGACAAAACGATCCGGAAAAAGAATGTGCTCGCTACGGTGCACTCTTAAATGAGGCACCTATTGATATAGTGTTTATGGGTATTGGTGAAAATGGCCATATCGCATTTAACGATCCACCGGTGGCTGATTTTAACGATCCTTTTGATGCAAAAGTAGTAGAACTTGATGCAGTATGCAGAAGGCAGCAGGTAAACGATGGTTGTTTTGACTCTCTAGATGAGGTGCCAACTCATGCTATAACCTTAACTATACCAGCGCTTCTTAGAAGCGATAAGCAATACTGTATCGTTCCTGGGCCAACAAAAAAAGAAGCTGTTTCAAAAACCTTGTATGGTCCAATCACTACAGAGTGTCCTGCTTCGATCTTGAGGACGCAAAGTAGCTGTACATTATTTCTAGATATTGACTCATATGGAGAAAAATAAGACCTAGAAGGGGTTAGAGGTCATGATTTCAGGGATTGATCATCTAAGTAAAACACCAATTACTATCGAAACAGAAGAAGGTAAAATCAAAAGGATTAGCCAAGAGTCAAGTTCCAAGAAGGTTATCCTGCCTGGTCTTTACGATATCCAAATAAACGGTTATGTTGGAGTGGACTTTAATAGTGAAACCTTGTCTTCACTTGATATGGAAAAAGCGGTTAAAGCCCTAGCAAAACAAGGCGTAACAAGTTTTATGCCAACGATTATAACCAATAGCAAGGAAGCTATCGAAAAACGCTTGAGGTTTTTACTGGGCTTTAAAAAGCAAAACCAGTGGGGGAGTTTCATTTCTGGTTTTCACCTAGAAGGACCATTTATCTCTCTAGAAGATGGTCCAAGGGGCGCTCACCCTAAAGAATTTGTGACTAAGCCTGACTGGTCATTAATCGAAGACTTACAAGAAGCTTGTGAGCGTAATATCAAGATTATTACGCTTTCTCCTGAGTGGCCAGGCACACTTGATGTCATTGAAAAGTGTGTAAAAGCAGGGATTAAGGTTGCAATAGGACACACTGCTGCAAATACTCAAGAAATAATAGAAGCTGCACAAAGCGGAGCAACTCTATCAACGCATCTTGGAAACGGCGCCCACCCAGTTTTACCAAGGCACCCTAATTACATCTGGGACCAGCTTGCGAATGATAATCTTTGGGTAACACTTATTGCTGATGGTTTTCACTTGCCAAAGTCTGTTATATCTGTCTTTTTAAAAGTCAAAAAAGATAAGGCGATACTTGTAAGCGATGCTGTGAGTTTTGCAGGATGCGCGCCTGGTATCTACGAAAGCCTTATTGGTGGGCAAGTAGAGCTTACTAAGGAGGGCCGTTTGCAGATGGTTTCTGACCCAAGGCTACTTGCTGGTTCTGCGAGCTCTCTTTTGCAGACAATTGAGTTTATGGTAAAAAGCGGTTTAGCTACTTTTGAAGAGGCTTGGGAGATGGCAAGCATTCGCCCAGCTGAATATTTAGAAGGTAAAAAGGGTAGGTGCTTTAGTGTAGGAAGCCCTGCAGACCTGGTTCTTGGACATTTTGACGGAGACAAATTTATCCTTGATTCCGTAGTTAAACAAGGGAAAATATTAGAGATTTAACGCCCGATATTCGGGCGTTTTTCTTTTATTTTTACAGATTGAAGATCCAGAGGATTCTGTCCATGGGATCTTTTGTTAACTTAATCGAAAATTTTCAAAATTTAGGGTTGCCAGCGTAACATTGTTTTGCTATACTAAACACAACAAAACAATGTTACGTTAGGTGAGAGAGATGCTAATATCAAAAAAAGACTTACTTAAGGAAACAGGGATTTCTTATGGTCAACTATACCGCTGGAAGAGAGAAGGCTTAATACCTGAAGAGTGGTTTATTAAGCAATCTAGCTACACAGGACAGGAAACCTTTTTTCCAAAAACACAGATGTTAAATCGAATTAGAGCAATCCAAAGACTAAAAGACCAGTATTCCCTGGAGGAACTTGCCAAAATGTTGTCTCCAGAGATCTCAGAGAGGGTCTTTTCAGAAAGGGATCTTGCAATTATTGAAGAGATTGATGACAGGCTTATTAAAATCTTTTTTAAGGTTTTTAAAAAAAGAATTTTTAGTTTTATCGAAGTGCTCTTTTTAACGGCTCTTTCTATATTTTACATAAAACACAATCTAAAAATTGTAGATGTGGAAAATCTCTGCCTCGGTATGAAGGACTATCTTGAAGATATCAAACAAACTGATTATCTTTGTTTACTACTAAAATTTGATGCTACTTTCTTTGCGGTGATACAAGATGAAAAATCGCCAGTATATATAGATCAAAGAATTCAGACTGTAGATAAAATTCGCCTAAATGATATCTCAAGTAGAATGAAAATAAAATACCGGAAGAGCTTCAATTTTGAGTTTGATGAAGAATTTGATGAAGTGAAAGATTCTAAGAAGCATCTTATTGATCAATCAAGTGATGGGGAGGTGTAGGTGTGAGAAGCACCATAGCTCTTGGCGAAAAGCGCATGGAGGGAAATTATCGCAGAATTCTTGCAGCGGGGGATATTTGGCTTACAAACAGTAAAACAGGATCAATTTACGCTGCAGGTGATATTGACATTAAAAGCTCAGTGGTAAAAAAGCTCAGGCTTGCAGGCGACTTTGATGGGGACTCAGTTGTAATAGGATCGGGAAAAGTTGTCGGGGATATCGATTTAAAAGGGATATGTAAAGCCGATAGAATGGTAGTTTTCGGAGATGTCAATTGCGAATATCTAGAGTGCATTTGTTTGAGACATGGATCGCCAAAAGGTAAGAATACTAGAAACTCAAGGATTTCCGGGTTTTATAAAGCGACTACCTTCGAAAGCACCATGCCAGTAATCGTAAGCTTTGATTATGAGTTTGAAAATATGATTATCTCATCTAGCCTTAGAGCAAGTAC
>JAQVYS010000064.1 GCA_028708605.1 Bacillota bacterium | reverse complement strand
ATCGAGGATTAGTGGAATCTTCTGAGAAGCTATCGGCTTTGCGCCAAGCATCGAAACAGCTTTGTCTGCAGATTCCTCGCCTAAATCTCTAAAATTGAGCTTACTGAAGGCTCTTGCTACATCATAACTACTGCCTTCTTCAACATTGCCATCATCTTCAGCTTGACTGGAAACATATGCACTGTAATAGGAGTTTGTATACTCAGCCTCTACGCCCTCTGAACTTGCAAGCATAATTTCAGCCAAAGAATCGCTGTAGCCTGCACGCTGCACCTTTACTATTCGGGAATCATATTCTTTAGCCTTCTTTTCTGCTAACATGATATTCTCCAGTTTTTCTTCAAAACTCACGTTACAGAGAGACTCTTTCTTTCCAATTGCTACGTTTTTCGCAGGCAAAATGTTGTACTGATCTGGAGCAGTGACTTTAGCATTTTCGATTGCTTGCCTTAAAACCTGTTCAACGCTTGCTTTAGATAGCACCGTACTAAAAGCAAAGCCCATTCTGCCATCGATCAACGTTCTAACTCCTACACCTTGACTATTTTTCTTATCCATGTTCTCAAGCTTTTGATCTGAAACAGCAAGCTCTAGAGATTGGCTACGCATCACAAAGATCTCAGCTTGTGCACCTAATTGAGGAGCCTTCATCGCTATTTCTTTAATATCTTTTAAGTTCATTTCTGTTCCTCCTCAATTAAGCCGCCTACTGTGATACTTTTTATTTTAATGGTAGGCTGAGCGTCAGACACAGGGACTCCTTGACCTTCTTTACCACATGTTCCAAGAGAAAATCCCAAGTCATTTCCAACCATCTCGATCTCTCTTAACACCTGAGGACCGTTACCTATCAAGGTAGCACCTCTAACTAAGCTACCGATTTTGCCGTTTTCGATTAAATAACCTTCAGCTACATCAAAAACAAATTCCCCGTTTGTGGTGTTAACCTGACCTCCACCCATTTTTGTTACGTATAGGCCTTTTTCAGTTGAACTAATAATCTCTTCTGGGTCATCATTGCCTGGTGCAATGTAGGTGTTACTCATTCTTGGAACAGGCCTGTATGCATACGACTGACGTCTGCCATTTCCTGTAGGCTTAAGTCCTAATTTTTCTGCGTAATGTAGGTCAGTCATATAATTTTTCAAAACACCATTTTCAATCAGAACAGTTTTCTCAGCTTTTGTCCCTTCATCGTCATACCCAAAATAACCATAGCGACCTTCTATTGTAGCATCATCAACAACAGTTACCTTCTCTGATGCAACGACTTCGCCTAGTTTCCCTGCATAGACACTCATGCCTCGAAACACCAGATCGCCCTCTAAGCCATGTCCACAAGCCTCGTGAACCATAGTCCCTCCAGCCTCTGAGCTCATAACAACAGTCATTTTTCCTGCTGGGGCAGGCTTTGCGTTAAGCATTCTAACAGCTCTTTCTCCTGCAAGCTCTGCTAGCTTTTCTGCATCTCTTACAATCTCAAAACCTTGAATACCACCTTGTGACTCATATCCTGTTTGCACAACTTCTCCATCTCTAGCTACTGCATTAACAGCAAATCTAGTTGAGATCTGCTCTTCTTTAGTAAATACGCCTTCGGAATTTGCCACAATGATATCTTTTTTACTATCAACATAAGCTACTGTAACTTGAATAATCTTTTCTGAGTAAGCTTTACATGCCTTGTTTGCAGCCATTACGACCTCAGTTTTATCACTAATCGTTACAGAGTTTGGATCTTTTTTTACCTTGCTTTTTAAAACTTCACTTTCAACAAAATCCTTGACACTTACCTTTTTACTTTTTCCGCCTGCAACAGCAGCATCGTTAGCCGCTTTTTTTAATCCTCCAAGAGTTAGATCATTGGTTTGAATATAGATGACCCTGTCTCCATCAATAACTCTAATTCCTGCTCCTCTGTCCTCACCAGTTGTTATATTTTCAATTCGATCTTCTTCGCATACAACGCTTGTAACTGCTTTGTTTTCCACATAAAGATCCGCAAAATCTCCTCCACCAGAGAGTGCTATCTCTAAGATCTGCTTAGCATCTTCTTTTGTTACTTGCTTAAAAATATCCATCTCCTGCTTCCCTCCTAGGTTTCCTGCAAATATACGACTAACTCTAACCCAAAATCTCTAGAAATGAGACCGAGATCTACAATTTTGTGATTAGGAGGACAAGATTGGCGTATATTATAGATCTTGGTTTTGAGTGAAGATAATACATGCACATCATAATTCCATATTGTTCTAACTATATACAAAAAGCCGCCTCCTTATTTTTGATTATAAGTATTAATTAAGATCATTTGCTAATTTACCTTATTCTATTATTATTACTTATATGCTTTTTTCTCCTTACAAGAGGCGATCTTCTAGGTAAACTAAGCTCACTGGGGCAAATAACCTCTACACTTGCAGGGGTGTGCCTAAAAGACACCCAGCCAAGACCAGGAACAACTAAATCTTCATCGCCTATTCTAAGGTCTCTTTTTGTAAACTGAATATGAGATCTGCACTCCTCGCATAGCAGGCTTTCACTCGTATCCAGAGAGTTTAGAAAATCGTCAGCTTTGTCACTGTTAACTCTTTTGATCTCTATCATTTCAGGAACGTAAGCCATAGCAATGATAGGCTTCTCACTTCTTAGGCTAAAGTAGAAGACGTTTCCCAGAGCTAAGCCTTGATCTTGCTTTAATTCATACAATTTACTGTTGATTTTTTTATCAGGGACTAGCTTTGCACTACAGCTAGGGCAAAGCACTTCAAGAAGTCTACCTTTTGGTTTTAAGCCTGGAGTATCAATAATTACACCTTTTTCATCCTTGAAGGTAAGATTGCCTAAAGTAGTGCCTAGTGCTGCAGAGACTGTTGGTTTTGCATCAGCTACAAGCTTTTGGATAAGAGTAGATTTTCCGGAATTAGTGGTGCCAACAACAGCTGTAACTCTGCCTCGCATATTGCCTAGGTTATCCAGACCCCAACCCCTTTTACCACTTACTACAACAATATCGTCTGCATAAGGTATGCGTTTTTTTGCCCATTCTTTAACATCGTCTTCTGTAGTTATTACAGGGAGAAGATCATATTTGGTAATCACCGCTACTGTGTTTTTTTTGCGGAGGATTTTTTCAAATGTTGGATTTAAGCTCGACTCAAAATCGATAATATCAAAAACCTGAAAGACTGTATGAGCATCCTCTACCGCACGAGAAACCGCTTCAAGATACTCATTCTCTGATAAAGGCGAAGCTGTATAATCCCCATAGTGAGTTAATCTATAGCATCTTTGGCAGACATCAGCTCTTGCGGCTACTTTTTCTGGGATAAAGCCTGGTAAATTCGGATCTTTACTCTGTAGATCAATACCACAGCCTTTGCAGTTTTTCATGCTTTTTTACCCTTCCTCTCAGGAAACTGACCCTTAGATTGGAGACGCTTTTTAATTCTTCTTTCTAATATTCTTACAATCTTTGTATAAAAAAACTCTTTTTCGTCATGAGGTGTTACTAAAACTGTATAACACCCTGATCTGTTGCCACCTAAGATATCAGTAAAAAGTTGATCTCCAACTACAGCTGTTTCTGTAGGGCTTGTACCCATTAAAGACATAGCTTTTCGAAATGGTGTACGTCTAGGCTTAGGAACCCCTGCTACAGCTTTGATACCGAGTTCAGCAGCAAAGCTTTGCACTCTGCTGCTTCCTCCGTTAGATACTATACAAACATCAATCCCAGCACTTTCTAGTCGCTTCAACCACTCTCTAGTCTCTATAGTAGCGTAAGATGGGTCCTTTTTCCACGGAACTAAAGTATTATCTAAATCCACGATAACCCCTTTAATACCAATATCTACCAGATCGTTAACTGGGATTTGCCATAACCTTTCATACCATATATTAGGAATTAAACGATTCTGCATTATAGCCTCCTCTTATTTGTAACCATCTAAAAGCATTGCTTTGTGAATTTTACATATCGCTCTCTTTTCAATGGCTAGTTTTTTTAACACAAAAAATATTAGATCAATGTATATATTAAAATCTCATCTTGATCTGTTATGACTATTTTTTCGGTAAAAATCTCTAGCGTCTTTTTTTGATATCTTTTAGGAACTTCTAAATCTAGTTTAAAGAGACTTTCATCTTGCTCGTTTAAATTGGATATTTCTGCTAACAAAACCTTTTTCCTATGTTCTACACTTAACTGTTCTTCCCTGTATGCATCTGAATCAATTACGTCAGAAACCACCAACTCCAGCAATTTTTTCTCTCTATTTTTAATATTACCAAGCTCCGTTATTTTAGTCTGCAATAGATCACTTAAGCGTTGTTTTGCTTGATTTTTTCCATATTCCACAAAACTGGGAGCTGCATTTCGAAACCGTTGCATAAACTCATTCCACACTAGATTATCGATCTTATCAGTTGCGTAAGGCTTAAGGTTGCACTCTTTTTGCCTTCTTAAAGGACAAACATAGTAACTATATGATTTCTCGCGCACAGAGTGTGCAGATATCTTTAGTGTGGCACCGCAAAGGCCACAGGTTACTAAATTTTGCAAAAGATAGTTTTTTTTAGTTTTACGAATTGCCTGTTTTTTATTTAGAGCTTTAACTTCTTGTGCTTGATTAAATTCGCCTTCGCTGATAATTGCCGGAACTTTTATTGGGACTCCTCCAACTACGAGAATTCCTAAGTAGGTTCTATTTGAAAGAATTCTTAGAACCGTAGAAGCGTGCCAAGTTGTGCCCGATGGTGCCATGATCTTCTGTCTATTTAGCTTATCTGCAAGCGATCTCCCACTATCAAAGCCCTTATTGTACTCACCAAAGATAAAAGAGACAACTTCAGCTTCTTTTTTGATGATATTAAGGCAGTCCTCTTTCGAATTAAAACGGTAGCCATAAGGCTCTACAAAGCTTGGCAGACCCCCTTCAGCTGCTTTTTGTCTCTTACCTCTAAGAGTTCTTTCGCGAATTAGAGCGTGTTCAAACTCAGCTATAGCACCGCGCATCTCTAAAAATAACCTCCCAAGCGGTGTGGACTCCCAGGTAAAATTTACAAATACCAATTCTACATTTAAGCGGTCTAATTCATTAGTGATAAGAAGTAGATCAGCAAGGTTTCTGCTTAATCTGTCAGGATCTAAACAGATTACTGCATCAACTTTTCCTCTTAAGACCAGCTCTCTTAGCTGAGTTAAGGCAGGCCTTTCTAGCTCTATTCCACTATAAGTATCTTCGAGGTAGATGACTTCTTCTGCCTTTAGCTCTTTAGCTTTCTTTTGGCAAGCTATTTTTTGACTTTCTAAACTGTAGCCATCTTTCTGGCCCGCGGTGCTCACTCTCGTGTAGATTAGAGCTCTCATCTAAACCCTCCCTTAGACGTAAATCAGCAAAGAGAGACCAGGCAACAAACGCCTGGTCTTTGTCTTTAGTTTTTATCCAGGTAATCTTCATAGTATCCCCCGATAAAAACCTATTCTATTTAAAGTTGTCTAATGCCAATTTCAAAATTAACTAACAGCCCAAAAAGCCTGATATTCTTTTCTAGCCGTTTTTTGTTCAAAATGACAGATTTCACTTAGTTCATCGTAGTGCTTAAGTGCGAGGTTAGTAAGTTCGATATCGATACCACCGCGCTCTGCCATATCTGTTAAGATTCTTATAACATCGCCTTTTAAAACGCCCTCCCGATAAGGCCTATCTTCATTTAAAGCGGTGAAAATATCAGCAATGGCCATAATCCTTGAACCAAGAGGAATACTTTGCCCCTGTAGGTGGAAGGGGTAACCAGTACCATCTAATCTTTCATGGTGCAAAGAAGCCCAGATTGAGATCTGTTGAAAGTCTTTTATTTTCCCGAGAATACTCTTGGTGTAATAGGTATGGCTTTTAATCACATTGAACTCTTCTTTAGTTAATTTACCGTTTTTCTCTAAGATTGTATTTGGCACAGCAAGTTTACCAACATCATGGAGATAGCCGGCTATTCTCATTAAGGTCTGATCCTTATGCTGAAAACCGTTTTTTTGGGCTAAAAACACCGCAGTAGCTGCTACGCCGCTTGAGTGAGTTGCAGTAAATGGGCTTCTAAAGTCGATCATTTGGCTGAAAAATTTACCAAACCGCAATAATCCTTTAGTATCAAGGCGAAGAGTCCTATTATTTGCTTTTTCTAAAAGCTCTTCGTCAAAATCCCCAGCAAAAAGGTGAAACCAAAATGCTTCAATGCCAGATAGCTGATTGAAAGCTTGCACAATTTCCGGGTGAAACCTTGAGCCTTTTTTGGAATTAATCCACTTCAAGATTGCCTCTCTCTGACTAAGTGGCTCTCTATTGTAGTCCAAAACAATGTCTATACGGTCTGCTAGATTGATCAGCTGGGATTTGAAAGCCTCATCACTTTGCACTTCACTTTTTTCATAAGGCACGTGATGACCTCTGACGATAATGGCTAGCTTTTTTAGTTCTGGAATCGTCGTTAAAAGTTTGTGCCCCACTTCAGCATGGATAGAGTCCTCTTTATCTAATTCAAACAAACACGAGGTGTCTTTTAAACCTATAATACCTACATCATGAAGAAAACCACTAAGAATCACATCTATCTGGTCGTCATAGGATAGTCCTAAACATTCACTAATTTGACTTGCAATAAAGGCTACCCTTTTGTTGTGTCCGTTTAAACGAGCATCAATAAGATCAGTTGCACTAGAGATGGCGACAGTCATATCGCCGATCGGCAATAGAAAGTGTGAATCGATGGTAAACTCCCCCTGCTATTTCTAATTGCTAGCCTTTTAATGTCTAGCCATTTCATTGAGTAGTAATAGTACAAGAACTTAACCTTATTTATAAAAATTACTACTGATTCATTAATAGTCCTGCACTTTTTCTTCTTTGCCTAATTGCAGGGCAGTAAAATAGGTACTAATACCTAGGCTTGCTAGTTTTAAGCTTGCAAAGATTTTGACGCTAATACAGCAGTTTAAGCAATTACTTTTTAAAATCAAAAAACACATTGTGGTAACTAGAATTTACCTAAGAAAGGCAATATTTGCATCTAGGTCTGTGCCTTCAAAGTACTTGAGCCTTCTTTAGGAACCTTCACGATTTTCTTTAGACCAATCTTTAATAGGTAGTTGTTCCTTTTGGACTTTTCCTGGTCTTTTTATCTTCTAGAAGCTTAAACACCTAGATTTTTTCTTTATACCTTAGAAGGCTGATAAAATCGTCAAAAAAGCATCCTTGCAGAAACAAACATTATTCACATAGCAAAGTAAAAAACCGCCATTGGCGGTTTTTTACTCAAACTTTTCTGTGTACAATCCTTTTATAAAATCATAAGTTGAATCGTAGATTCGTCTGATCTCAGGATCTTTACTGTGTGCTGCTTGATAGTATAACACTACATCTTGGTAGTATCCTCGCAAGATATCATTGCCATATCCTAAAGTGTTTGCTGCCCTAAAATAGTCATAGTAGAGTTCTCTTTCTTCCGCACTTCGCAAAATCTTAGGATCAGCTTCAAATTCTAGACCGATCTGGTATTTTTTCGCCTCTGCTGCTGAAAAGATAAACCTAGATTTATTGGGGACCTCAGCAAACATGTAGTTTGGTTGCATCATCACAGCATCAAAACCAAGCTCTCTCCACTCACTATATCCTGGGGCTAAATACCATGGAATCCAGTAGAATCTAAGGTCCTGCTCTCTAATAAAATCACCGATCCCTGGTAGGTAAAGTCTGTCTAGACTATCTCTATCTAGGTTTTCTGCAAGCCAATAAAACCCAATTAACTCTAATCTATCATAGTCTTTTTCATCAAAACGAGAAAGCACCTCTTCAATATAGTCTTTGACAACCTGCAGGCGGTTTTTAACGGCTTCCTCCGTTCCTACAATCTGAGGGTTCAAAAAGCCTGGCTTTTTATCATCAAAAGGACGGTTTGGAACTTCAGCAGGGTAAGGTATCATGACAATCACTTTGGCTTTGTACTCTGTATCTCCAAGTTCCTCTCCTGCTCTCTTTACAGCTCTATTAAAGGCATCAAATCCTCCACCTGTACTAAATACCCTCTCTAACCACCAATACCAATCGTACTTGTCTGCTATACTATAAGCTTCAAAGTTTCGTCCACTAGGGGCAGATAAGGCTAGAAAAAGAAAGGTGTCAAAGAACCAGTCCTGCGCCTTAAGGTTTTCATCAAGGTAGGCGACGTATGGGTAAGCATACATCTCATTCCATATTACACCTGATGCTTGGTCATAGACTAAAAGAATATCATGAGCTCCGCCTGTTTCTTCAGATACTCTCATCAGGTCCCCTTCTGCTACCTCATAGTAGGCCACGTTGAAGTGATTAATTAACTCGTGATACAGTGCATTAAAATCGATATCCTCAAGAGTTGATTTGGACGTTTTGTTAGCTAATGCTACAGGGTGTCCGAATATCTCAACTTCGTCTAGAAAGACCCAAAAGCTAACTTTAAAGTAAATTGCAACATACCTACCAGCAGCCTTGTTTCCATCTATACTGCGGATAGCTATCTGATTCTCTCGAGTGAGGGTTTCTGTTGAATAGTTTGTTTCAGTAACAACCTGCCACGCTTGAGCATCATTTGATACTGCAAGTGTTAAGCTTCCTGGAATCCAAACATTAGAACTTTCATCTTGTAAAAAACCAATATCAACTCTGTCTATCTGATATGTGGCTCCTAAATCTACCACGACAATGCGGTATTCCTTTTTTGAATGACCTTGCCATGCTGCATTGAAGATACTGTTAAGGCCACGCTTACCATCGGTTAGTTCACTAGCCTTGTAATCAGCATAAGATGACTCCGAATTAATATTTATAACATATGGCTTTGTATGTGCAAGATTTACAGACTCTGCAAGGACTCCACAAGGTAGCAGAAAAACGAGTAGCAGTGTCAAAAAAAGCATTTACTAAACCCCCTGCAACAAATATCTGTGTTTATTGTAGGTAAAAATGAGGCGGACAGACCGCCCCATTTTCATTAGTCTTTTACGGTTCTTAAAGTCTTTAAAGCTGTTACTGGTACATCAGTAGTTAAAACAGTTACACCACATTCAGCCATTCGTTCCATTATAGCTTCATTATTAACTGTCCACGCCCAGATCGAATAACCTCTCTCAATAAAGTAAACCGCAGACTCTTTATCGACTAGACTATGTGCCAAGTCAAGAATATTAGTGTTAGCAGACTTTGCGATACGCTCAATATCAGCGTAAGAATTAGCGCTTCCTATTAAAATCGCAGCTGGGATATCTGAAGCTATTTGACGGAATGTGCGAATAGCAGCGGTGTGGAAGGAAATAACTGCTACCTGACCTTTCATTCCAAGTTCTTCAACAATATCTCTAACCTTAAGCTCCTGTCCCACAGTTTTTAACTCAATCACTACACGGATCTGATCTTTTGCTAGAAGAAGTGCTTCTTGCAAAGTTGGGATTTTCTCACCTGCGTATCTTGCGTTTTTCCAAGAACCTGCATCTAGCTCCTTTAACTGTGCAAGGGTAAAGTTTTGCACTGAACCTCTGCCGTTTGTTGTGCGGTCGAGAGTTCCATCGTGAAGAAGGACGATTTCACCGTCTTTTGTAGCATAAACGTCGATCTCTACCATATCCGCACCGACATCGATAGCAGACTGGATAGCTGCAAGAGTATTTTCCGGTGCAACTGAAGAATTGCCTCTATGAGCTACTACACGGGGCAAGATCGGACTAACCTCCTGAACCGCTATTTCTTCAAATTCTTTATAGTCAGCTGAGTTGTATGACTCGATAACAATATTATCAAAGGCAACCTTACAGCCGTTTACATGAAGGCCAAAGACACCATTATCACGGTAGCCTCTCTCATAAGCTACAAACATTAATTCATCATTAATAAAGTAGAAATAGTAATTGTCCGTTACCGCGACTTTAAGTCTGTAAGTCTTACCTATTTCAAACTTTTCTTTATAATTGTTGGTTCTTCTAACATCCCAGTTTCCAGCTGGATTTCTAAAGGCAAGCTCAGTACCGTTTGAGAGCCTTGCATTATGTCTTACTGTAAACATATGATAAGGAGCCATGCCATTTGGCGTTGCTCTAAAAAAGATTGAAAACCAGCGACTATCATTGACTGCACTTAAAAAAGTCACATCCACAGAGTAGACAAAGTTTTCGAGCTCTGGGCCAAAAATCACACGTCCTTGCACTGAGCCACTAAGAGAGTTTCCTATTATACGACCGTCTTCTACTACCCATGTCCCCTCAATAGGTCTAAAATCTTCAGGTAGTCCTTCTCCATCAAAACTTTGTGTGTAAAGCACTTCTGCATGTACCCCAAAGGATAGCATTAACAATAAAGTAAAAATCAACCAAAACCTCTTGCGCATAGTTGCTTCCCCCTTATTAGATCGTTAAAAATGACACGTTTAATTTCGCCACATCACAAAGTTTCCCCTCTTATTTAAAGACCACTCCGTTAGAATAGGTTGCGGTTTGAAACCTATTCTTTTCAATGCGTGAAACATACGAACGAGAAATACCTAGATACTTAGCTATTTCTCTTTGAGTATGGCGCACTCCATCAGTAAGACCGTAACGCAGTTTTAAAATTAAATTTTCTCTTTGATTTAGATAAGCTAGTTTTTCATATAATTTTTGTTTTTCCATCCGATCTTCTACTTCCTCTAAAACTAGTTCATCGGAAGGAATAACATCCATTAGGGATAGTTCATTGCCTTCTTTATCAGAGCCAATAGGGTCATATAGATGATGTTCAAAACGAGTTTTCTTGATTGAACGAAAATGCATCAAAACCTCATTAGCAATGGTAACGTAACGGAAACATTTTCTTACTCGGAAGAAATTGATCCTTTAAAGCAAGAATCGGATCTATCCTCTATTGGCGGGAGAATTAGATACTACAGGTTAGACAAAGGAATGCGACAGGAAGATGTAGCACTTAAGACTGGGTTCAATAGAACCACTATAACCAGGTATGAGAACAATCAGCTGCTTCATTCAGTGGAGAGCTGCAATACCATAGCTGAAGCAATAGGTATTTCTCCGAATTTACTTTATGATGATTATCTACAATTTCTTACTTCCGACTATGGTACCGAAATCAGAACAAAGAGAAGAAAACTCAGATTGACACAAGAGGAGTTGGCTAAAGAGCTTGAAGTAGATTGTTCTACGATTCGTAGATGGGAAAAAGGACAAGCTCAACCAAATAGATCTAGTTACTCAAATCTTCGTGAGTTTCTACGCTAACAACTCAAAAAAGATTTTGCGCAGCCAAACATTAACTAGCCCTAGCTGGCGAAACACTTCAATTTGCCTTTTAACGCATTCACGAGCACCACCACGAAGATTTAACTCGTGTTAGTAATTTGATTTTTGCCTTTCCAATTAAAATCCTACATTCTGCACCCTTCTAAAAATAAATTCATTATTTATAGATAGAGTTTAAAGAACTTTGTTATCTCCCTCTAGAACCACCTTTTATCGATTCTTTTGAGAGGGGTGTCTATGTGAAAAAGCGTAGCGTTATAGACAGTCCAAT
>JAQVYS010000063.1 GCA_028708605.1 Bacillota bacterium | reverse complement strand
ACTAAGAAATCTTCTTGGTATGTTTCTTGACACTTCTCTAATTTCAAAGCAATTAGGCCAAGCGGTTATTAGCTTTGTTAAAGAACCTGAAAATCAATCTTATCTAACAGGTATTGTTGTAAGTAAAATCGATGGATTTTTGTTAATGAAACCAGAAGAATTACTAGAAAAAATAGGCGAAGATAGCCTGCAACTAGTTGTATATCAAGGCACCGAGCTGTTCTTTTCAAAAAGAAACATCGAAAACTTATTTTCGAAAGATCATTTAGTAGAGTTTATTTGCTCAGAAAGAACTAAGGAAAAAGTAGACAGTGCTATTTTAAGTTTAACTAACCAAACAAAAGAGGTAAAACTACAGAAAATCTATAATCTGTATGGAGAAAAGAGTTGGCGAGATCTAAAAATGAAGGCGCTTAATCTCTATCAAAAAAGAGCACCGGACCTTCTTATTGGAGTCTTTAGAGAGTTTAATCTCACCAATATCATAGAGGAAAAAATTAATTCTTTTGATCTTCTAGAACTTGAAAAACTGATCTTTGGTATCTCCCAAAAGGAACTCGGTGCTATAACTTTGTTAGGAGGGCTTTTAGGCTTTTTGATGGGTCTATTGACCCCACTTATTAATACATTGCTGCGTTAGAGGTGGTGACTTTGTTGAAAGTAAAAATTGGGGTTGTTGGGGCGGGCTATTGGAGTGAAGAGTGTCATGTTCCGGGACTAAGAATGGCAAAAGATGCTGAAGTTGTTGCTCTTGTAGGAAGAAGAACCGAAAAAGTTAAGGCTCAGGCCAAGCGACTAAATATACCTAGTGTTTACACTGACTACAGGCAAATGTTGGCGGAAGAAGCTTTAGATGCGATTACAATTACAACACCTAACAAACTACACAAGGAGATAGCTCTAGCTGCAACTAGTAAAGGTATACACGTTTTTTGTGAAAAGCCTCTTGCACTTAATGCTCAAGAGGCTATAGAAATGGTCAATGGTGCTACAAGAACCAAAGTGATAAATCACGTTGGTTTTACCTTTAGATTTTTGCAAAGTGCAATTAAAGCAAAAGAACTACTAAAACAAAATCTAATTGGCAAGCTTTTCCATGCAAGGCTTTGGGCAGAGAACGATTCAGGCCTTATTGTACGTCCTAGTGCTTGGCGCGATGACAAAGAACTAGCTGGATCAGGACAATTAGGAGATATGGGCTCTCATATTTTCGATCTTTATCGGTATGTAACTGGGGATGAACTCAGTAATGTCTATGCTCACTGCAAGGCTATCCAGCCCAAAAGAAAAAATGCTAATGTAGAGTCTTTCATGACGGTAGATGATTTTAATTCTCTTATTTTCGAAACAGAAAATCAAGTTTCGGGTATAGCCGTAGCAAGCAGAGTTACAAGAGGCATTGGAGGATGGTCCATAGAGATCTTTGGCTCTGAAGGCGCCATAAGAGTTCTGTATTCTAGGGGATTAAAAGATGAGCTATGGCACGCTCCAAAGGGCGAAGACTACCGTTTGATTGGGACAGACTATATCCCTGGCGACTTTGCTATGCTTCATATGATGGAATCATTTGTGGCAGAAGTTGCAGGAAAAAAAGCGATATCTAAAGGCCAACCTGCTACCTTTATGGACGGCCTAAAAGCTCAAGAGATTATTGACGCTTGCATGTTATCTGCTGCAACTAATACAAATGCACGTGTTAGTTGTGGAGTAAGGTAGAGTCTTGGCTTAGGGAGGTTGTTTAAGCTCTACGTGCAAATAACGCAAGTTCCCTAACGCTTAATCTAGACATTTTAGTTTTAAGAAGGATTTATAACTTATCCATTAAATTACTACAGAAGCTGAAATCATCTAATAGGGAGGAAATGTTTTGGAACACAGATTTGCGACAATCATTAGTTCACTAGATGTTCTGACAAATAGAGTCCAAGTATTAGAAAAACGCCTCGAAGGGTACAAGGATTGCACAACAGACCATGAGCTAAATTCTATAAGGGATGATATTGTAACATTAAAAAACGATATCGAAGATCAACTAGATAGGCTTCAAGAGGAACTTGATCAAATAGAAAAAAGTTTATGATAATTAGCAAAGAATATGTTTAAAAACAGAAAGAACACCAGGGGACTAACTGGCGTTCTTTCTATTAAAAAAGAGGAAAGTAGATAAAACGAGGAGGCATAGATGCGAATCAGATTAGTAAAAAGACAATGTCTTAACTGGCTTGTAAATTAATAGACGTCTCTACCAGCAAAAGGTTCATCCTTTTTACAAAGAAACAGAAAAAATTGAAGAAAGTTGGCTTGTTCTTAGACGGGAATCTAGAATCTTGCTAGGTCTCAGTTTCTAGACAATGCTGTATAGAGAGCTTTGTAGTTACTTTCCATCAGTTCTAAATAGCTCTGCTCACCTATTAATAGAGGCGAAAGATAGACAATCTCTGCATTGGTTTCATTAGCTAAAGCATCTGGAAGAGGTGAAAAGAACTGTTTTTCAGATACGATAGTCTTAATATCTGATTTTTTCATTAGATTAGCTAGGGTAATTATTCTTTTGGCTGAAGGTTCCTGACCATGTGTATCTTCTCCCCGTGCAACTTCATCAATACCCATTTCTTGGAACAGGTAGGGGTAGGATGCGGGGTAGGAAACTAGCCTTAGGTCTTTTAACGAAGAAAATTTCTGCTTGTACTTAGTTTCCAACTCGTTTAGAGAGTGAATATAGTCCTCGGCGTTGGTGTTAAAAAAATCAGAGTTGTCTTTATCAAGCGTTCCCAGGATTTCTGCTAAGAAACCTACCATTTGTTGAGCATTCTCTAGGCTTAACCAGACGTGCGGATTATGATCGTGCAAGTGGTTATTTGCCTGATCAATACTATGATCGTGCGAGCCTTCTTCTTCACTGATTAAGTGAATGTTCTCTGCAAGATAGAAGATGGGTAAGTTAGTTTTAGCAGAACTTTTTATAAGTGGCTGAAGCCAGCTCTCAAGACCGAGTCCAACTCCAATAAAACCATCTGCACGGTTTAAAGCTAGAGCATCACTAGGACGCGGGGAATAGGTGTGAGGAGTTTCTAAGCCTGTAATTAAGGTATGAACTTCTACTTTGTCTTTGCCGACAACCTTAAGCCAGTCATCAAGAATATTAATCGATGTAACGATACGCAACTTTGCAATACTAACTAGACTTAGACACAAAACTAGCATGAGGATATTAAGTTTTTTGATCATCATTATTCCTCCTAAATGAAAATGATTTTCATTATAGAATTATTATAACGGTAAATACTAGTTATGGCTATACTGAAAAGGATATCTAATTCTACCAGAAATCTTGAAGGTGAAATGCTAACGCGTGACGTATTTAAAATAAGACTGACAAATTTGTCTGGTGACAGAGTGTCTAAGTAACTATATTTATATCATTGAAGGAGTGTTTCAGAATTATGCGATTGTCTAAAAAACTGACCATATTGGTAGTCGTTTTATCTTTGCTTAGCTCAATTGCTTTTGCAAAGACTATTGATGTATGGCTAACAGGTCATATGAATGAACAATTAGGGATTATTCAAGAGTTAACAGAGACTAATTTTACTGCTAAAACCGGTATTGCAGTTAACTTTACAAGCCTTTCATGGGCTGACAACGAGAACCGTTATCTTTTAGCAGCAGCTTCGGGTGAGGCTCCTGATGTAGGCGGCGGTGGTGCATTGTTCTTGCCTGAGCTTGGACTAAGAGGCGCCCTGATCGACCTCTCCACAATGCCAGGTTTTGAAGAAGTTTATAGTCGTTCTTATCCTAACTTCTATCGTTCACTTCAATACCAAGGTATAACCTTTGGTGTTCCATATACTGCTCAAGTTACAACTGGCTTTCAAAGAAACGATATCTTCCAAGAACTTGGCCTTAGTGAGATTACAACTTGGGACGAGTTAAAACAAGCTTTACCTAAGTTACAAGCCAATGGTTCTAATTTCTCACTACAATGGTTTATGACAGAAACTCTCTACGCTGATATAAACATGTTTATGTGGCAGCGTGGTGCCGATGACTATAATGACGATCTTACAAAATCTGGTTATGATGATCCTGAAGCAATCAAAGCTTTTACAGATTATGTTGAGCTTTACACCAAATTTAAGATCCCAACTGAGGTTCCAGTTTTCCAAGCCTTCACAAATGGTGATTTAGCATTAGCCCTTGGTTATCCAAACTTCTATATGAACTTAGTTCATGGTGCTCCTCAAATTGCAGGAAAATGGAGTATGGTACAAGCACCAGGTTATATTATGGATGGCAAGCTAAACCGTACAACGACCGGTGGCGGTTCAGCGCTTGGTATCTTTGATTCTTCGAAGAAGAAAACTGAAGCATGGGAGTTTATTAAGTGGATTACTTCTGAAGAAACTCAACTTGAAATTTCTTCTCGTATTATGAGCCAGATCCAAGGCTCCCTGTTCTTACCTTCAACGCACGGTTCTGCACTAAAAATCGATATTGATAAAGAGTCTGCAGTCGCATACGATAACGCATTAAGTGAAGCAACAAGTTCAGTATATGGACTAGTAGCTCCAAGACATCGTCGTCGTTATCTCCAAATGGCAGCTCAGAAGGCTATTTTGACAGGCGTTGACCCTGAAACCGCTATGCTAGAAGCAGCACAAGAGCATAACTCCGAGATATCTCGAAAACAAAGGGAGTACGACAGATACATTAAAGTTCTACTGAAAAAGTAAGAATAGACTTTAGTAATTAAAGGAGCACTAGGATTAACTAGTGCTCCTTTTTTGTGGTGCGCCATGCATGTCTGTTGAGCTAATGGGTTGGATTCGTCGGAGACTTAGAATGAAGAAAATGCGTGAGTGGAAAAGCTGGAAAGCTATCCACGGAGCATTAAGGGCAAGAGGCTACAAAGGTAGCCTTGAAAAAATCTCCATGAATCAATTGAGGAACTCAGCTAGTCCCGTACAGAATCTAGCCTTACCGAATAAGTGGTCTGACGAGATAGGACTAATAAACTTAGCAAAGATCAGCGCTGGAATTCTGTGGCAGCTTTATTAAACAACCGCATGAAGTTTCAAGAGAGGTCCACGCGGTTTGTACGTAGTGGTCTGTAAGAGAAAAATTGATAGGTTGATCAACTAGCAGTTACCTACTCGATTATCTCCTTAACCAAGATCTTTGACGAAAGGTCTTATCAAAGAGAGCAAACACAGTTATATGAAGATAGTAATTCTAGGCTTTACTGCACAATAAAGGATATCATGGCAATCGGCAGAATTATCTTTCTACATGAATCAGTCAAAACAAGGAGGTACTTTAATGAAGGGGTGTTTCACAGTTAAGTGGATTTTTGAAAAGTTAGTCATAACAGCCATGATCATATGTTTGGTTAGTTTTTGTACTTTTGCAAAAAGTATTGAAGTATGGTTAACGGGCCATAGCAATGAAGAAATGGGTATCATTCAAGAATTAACAGAAGCTACCTTTACCGCTCAGACAGGTATTGCAGTTAACTATACCACCCTTTCGTGGGGTGACAATGAGAATCGATTTCTGCTAGCAGCAGCTTCTGGTGAGGCTCCTGATGTAGGTGGAACGGGAGGGTTATTCTTACCAGAACTTGGTCTAAGAGGTGCCATGATTGATCTTTCCAAGATGCCGAATTTTGAAGAGGTTTATAACCAAACATATCCTAACTTTTATCGTGGACTTCATTACCAAGGAGTAATATTTGGTGTTCCTTACACTGCTAACGTTACGACAGCATTTCAAAGAGACGATATCCTCCAGGAAGTTGGAATCGGCGAGATTACAACGTGGGACGAACTAAAAACAGTTCTCCCTAAACTGCAGGCCAATGGTTCTAATTTTTCACTGCAATGGTTTTTGTCAGAGATTCTTTATGCAGATGTAAATATGTTTATGTGGCAGCGCGGAGCTGATGATTATAACAAAGACCTTACAAGATCAGGTTACGATGATCCTGAAGCAATCGTCGCTTTCACAGACTATGTTGAGTTTTATACTAAGTATAAGATCCCCAAAGAGATTCCTGCATTTCAAGCTTTTCTAAAGGGTGAATTAGCAGTAACTCTTAACTATACAAACTTTTATATGACTTTGGTCCATGCTGCTCCTCAAATAGCTGGGAAATGGAGTATGGTCCAAGCCCCTGGTTACGTTATAGGTGGTGAGATAAACCGGACTACAACTGGTGGTGGTTCAGCACTAGGTATCTTTGATTCTTCGAAGAAGAAAAAAGAGGCATGGGAGTTTATTAGATGGATTACCTCGGAACAGACGCAGCTTGAAATCTGTGCCCGCATTATGAATCAGATCCAAGGGGCATTGTTTTTGCCTTCAAATCGTGGTGCTGCACTTAAGATTGACATCGATAAAGAGACTGCAATCTCCTATGATAGAGCTTTAAGCGAAGCGACAGGTTCGGTATACGGTCTGGTTGCGCCAAGACATCGTCGCCGCTATCTCCAGATGGCAGCTCAGAAGGCTATTTTGACTGATGTTGACCCTAAAACAGCTATGTTAGAGGCAGCACAGGAGCATAACGCAGAGATTTCTAGAAAACAACGAGAATATGAAAGATACATTAAAGTTCTGCTAGATAGGTGAGAAAGAACAGTATGTAAAAAGAGGACGCTATTTTAGCGTCCTCTTGAATAAAACCATTACATAGAAATGGTAGAACTATTGCAAATAAAGACAGTAATGCTTAAATGAAGGACATCAACCTAAATAAGAGAATAATTTACAGAGATGCGTTATTAAGAAAAGGAGGGGTTATTTTGAAAAGAACTGTAGTTGCGTGTCTTATCGTACTTATATTTAGTATTATTTCTTTAGCTAAACCTTTGGAGGTTTGGCTAACAGGGCTTACTAATGAGGAACTAAATATTTTTAGGCAGATGGCGACTGATTACACTGCAAGATACGGTGTAGAAGTTATCTTTACGAATCTAAGTTGGGCGGACTTTGAAAACAAATTCATTTTAGCAGCTGCTTCAGGAGATACCCCTGATTTAGGAGGTATGGGTTCTTTATTTGCCCCAGAACTAGGTTTAAGAGGAGCGGTTATCGATTTAAAAGCTACTTTTTCTGATTATGACGAAGTAGTCTTTAATCTACCTCCTGGGTTTTTTAGTGCTTTGTCTTACAAAGGTTTTGTCTTTGGGATACCTTACAACGCCAATATTACTGTGGGATTTCAACGTAATGATATTTTAAGTGAATTAGGTGTTTCTAATATCAATACTTGGGATGAAATGCGAGCAATCCTGCCTAAAGCACAAGCCAAAAATAGCAACATGGCTCTGCAACATGGCCTGACAGATAATGTTTACGCTGACTTGAACGTGTTTATGTGGCAGCATGGAGCAGACGATTATAATTCAGACTTGACTAAATCTGGTTTTGATTCGCCAGAATCTATCGAAGCATTTAAAGAATATGTTGGTCTTTATGTTGATTATAAGATTCCTAAAGAAATTCCGTTTTTCCAAGCATTTACAAGCAACGAACTCTTTTATATGGTGCAGTATCAAAACATGTATACTAACTTAAAAATTGCAGCGCCACAGATCGCGGGAAAATGGAGTATGGTCCAAGTCCCAGGTACCTATCAAGGTAGTGAGCTAGTAAGGACAGCTTCTGCAGGGGGAGCAGCTCTTACTATCTTTAGAAACTCTAAGATGAAAAATGAAGCTTGGAATTTCATCAAATGGATAACAGACCCTCAAGTCCAAGCAGAGTTTTCTCGTCAAGTAATGAACCAGATTCCCGGGGCTATCTTTATCCCATCAAATCGCGAAGCTATGTTAAATATTGATATGCCTAAAGAAGATCTTGAACTTTTGATTAGAGCAGCTGATGTAGGTAATATTTCTACCTATGGTCTAGTAGCACCAAGACTACGCCGTCGTTACTTACAATTCGCAGCTCAAGAAGCTATTTTGCAGGGTGTGGATCCCGAGACTGCTATACGCAAAGCTGCAAGAGAGCATAACGCAGAGATTCAGAAAAAAGAGGTAGAATACTCAAGGTTTATTGTCAATTTGCTTAAGGGACAACAAAACTAACATAAAGAGGGCTAACTTCAAAAGTTAGCCCTCTTTATGTTAGTTTAACTCTAAATACTCACTAGGAAGCTGCTTAAGGGTTAGTAAATACCACCCAGCTTCAGAGGAATACCACGGCCAAGGATAACTCATGCTACCGTAAGTAAGCTCAACTGCGTTTAGATAGGTTATTACTCTTTCCCAATCCCCAGCTTTCGCTCCAGCATAGACCATTAAAGTCCAGGGGTAGCTTGAGGGGTGTTGCAATAATACCCATTTTGGAAACTTTTGATTAAAATCCGTCCAGATAATAGCGGTTTGCTCTGGAGTGGCAAAATCTAAGGCTATAGCCATAAGCTGTGCAGTCATATCAGGGTAGAAGACAGAGGTGTCAGATTTGAAAAGTTTACCTGCGGTGTCTTTGGCATAGGCAAAAGTGTTTCCATTCCAGAAGCTTTGTAGACTCTTATAAATAAGATCCGCATCTTGAGAGACTTTCCTAGAGTCTTCTGCTCGATTAAAAACATGCTCTAAGAGATAACTCCAGTCCTTTAACCCTTGCCATACCTCTAAATTGTCCATCAGATATTTGATTTTATAGTTGTCTTTTGCGTAGGTTAGACCATCTTTAAGATCCATAGTAGCGTAGATTGCTCCTGCTATTAACTCTAAAGAAGGTTCAAGCTTTAGCATCAAGTCTTTATCTTGGTTAGTGTCGAAGTAAAGACGTAAGAGAGTAAGAAAGGTCGCTGCATATGAGTCAGAGGAGTCGTAGTCTTCTGTGGGCTTAACTTCGCCACCTGCAACTACTGTATAATCATAGATAGTACCCTTTACTCCTAACTTGTCTGGGTTATTGATATGCTGAGTGTACCATATAGCCCACTTCTTGATGGAGTCGCTGTATTCTGGGTTATCTACTATTCCCCAGAGAGCAATGTTATTAAAGTAGGGGTTTATTCTAGTGTCAAGTGGAGTCATAGTAAGATAACCCTGTTTAGTTTGCAGATTCTCGACGTATTTTTCGTGCGTAGCGATAACATCTTGGCAAGGCAAAGGCACCGCATCTATCTGACAAGGAAATGTCATCATCCAAACTAACAACACGAGTCCAAAACAGACAAACATTTACCTCTCTCCCCATCTTAATTTACAAAGCAGTTAGCTGTTTAAAGTAGGTTTTTGCGACAAACTGTCTTTCTTTATGTCGGACCCATCCTTTATTGTAGATGAAGCCATTACAAACTTCATGGCAAGAAGAATAATCACAATACCTATTGCCTTATTCCATGTAATAGCCTCACTTAAAAAGATCCAAGCGAGTATTGACGCGAAGACAGGTTTAACAAAAAACACACTAGAACCAGCTGTAGTGTTAAGACTAGAAAGGCCTGTAAAATAAGCATAATAAGCAATACCAGTAACAAATATACCTAAGTAAAGGAGCTTTAGCCAATTATCGCTTGTTACTTGCCAAAGCGGTTCATTATTTATGGCAAGGAAAATCCAGTTAATACTACCACCAAATATGAAGGAAAAGCTATTAACTACCAAGCTACCTAGGCGTTTAGTTGAGTTTTTACCAGAAACTGTATAAAAACCAAACAAGATAGCAGCGCTAAGTGCTAGAAGAGGACCTATCAAGCTTGAGGTTTTAAAACCTCCTGTAACAAAGACTGAACCTAGAATGCCAAGGAAAAGACCAAAAAGTTGAGATTTACTAGGCTTTTCTTTAAGTAATAACGAAGAAAAGATTGCTACAAAAAGAGGATTGGTACTAAAAAGTATTGCTGATGTTGATGCAGCAGTATAATTAAAACTTAACTGGAGTAAATTCATAGAAAGAACAGCATTTAACAATCCCAGTGCCATAAGTTGTAAATAATCTTTCTTAGATAGCTTGACATGGTTTTTTCTGATATAGGCTAAAGCAAAAGGCAAAAGCACAAGACCGCCCATTAAGAATCTGAAAGCATTGACAAACATGGTTGTAGTTGAACTAGTCAATGTGTGTCCAATGATCTCATAAGTGCTAAAGAGAAAGATTGTTAAAAATAACCACAAATACCCTTGCATTTTTTTCGTCATGTCTGATCACCTATTCTTAGTAATAAAATATTTAGTATCACAATAGAAAATTCTGTAGGAATTAAGCTACTGTGGAAGAATAATAGGAGTGGAGGTGTTTCTAATGCGGTTTGAAAATCATAATGGAAAAGCAACCTTTAATGGTAAAGAGATAAAAAGTCCACTAGTTAGATTGCTTTTTGGCATTTTCTGCGTATTGTTCTCAGCTTTAATTGTATCAGTTATATTGGCCGTATTGCTACCTGTTTTCGGAATATCGGTTAAATTAACTATGATCCATTATATTGCTTTTGTAGTAGGTGTTCTAGTCATAATACCTACAATTTTAGCTGGCAGCCTTGTAACTGGAATAGTCTCCGGTTCTATAGATATCTTTTCTTCAAGCAAATCTAAAAGCAATGACAATAAGACTACTGCAAAGAAAAAGTGACCTATTTACCAAATAGCTGTTTCTAAATCTGGATATGGAGGATTAGCTCAGTTGGGAGAGCGCCATCGTCACAAGGTGGAAGTCACAGGTTCGATCCCTGCATCCTCCACCATTTAGGCCCTTAACCCCGTGTACTTTTTTAGGTGCGGGGTTTTCTTTTTTAAAAAAATAGGCCAAGCAGATGATAAACAATACAAAATTAGTACGTCTGTCACAAAGACTTTTGGCACTAGATGTCTCTTTGTAACGTAATCTATAAGGAACCAGAAGAGAGGTGTTTTTAATGTCTAGAAGTCAAGGAAAAAAATACATTGTGAAAAAAGGCGATACCCTTAGGGACATTGCTAAAAGAAACAAAATCACAGTAGAAGCAATTTTAAATGCTAATCCGGAAGTTAGTGATCCGGAAAAATTAAAGCTAGGTCAGGAACTCTATCTACCAGTAAATAAGACAACTGATTCTGTTGAGGATTCTGGTGATTATTATACAGTTAAGGTGGGAGATACTTTGGATTCTATAGCAAAGGCACACGATACTACGGTTGATACCATCTTATTGAGTAATCCCAATTTAGTAGATGATGAAGCATTAGAAGTCGGTGGTGAGATAAGAATTTCAAAAACTCGCGCATCTCAGATTCCCGAACCGCCAACTCAGTGTGCAGGTCGTTATTATACAGTTGTAGCGGGAGACAGTTTATATGTTATTGCCCAAAGAAACAATACTACAGTAGAGGCTTTACTTGCAGCTAATCCGCAGATCACAGATCCTGCTACTATAGCTATTGGTCAGGTTATTTGTATTCCAAGTTCTACTCCCCAATGTGAGGGAGTTCTCTATACAATAAGGTCAGGAGACACTCTCTACAGTTTAGCTCAAAGATATAACACCACCGTAGATGCCATCATTCGAGCAAACCCAGGTATTGATCCAAACAATCTACGTATCGGTCAAGTAATCTGTATACCAGGCACAGGTCCTGGTCCATGTCCAGGTGGTACCTTATATACAATTCAAGCGGGAGATACTCTC
>JAQVYS010000062.1 GCA_028708605.1 Bacillota bacterium | reverse complement strand
TGGAAAGTGTGTTTTTGTTCGGGGAGCAAAACAGTATCAACTACATCTCCAGAGTAGAGGAGTTGATTACCTAAATCATAGATGCCGTATGATACATTTACGCGAATATGAGACTCACCTGTATTTTGAGTAAACATGTGGAGCGTCAAATCATTCTCATCGTCTACAGTATGTTCAAAAGCTAGTACCTCTACAGAAGAAGAAGCTTTCGTGTTTGTAGCATAAATTGTAGTGCCAATTAATGTTTGGAAGATGGTTTGGATGTTACCGGAAAAAGAGGATTGTTCTGATTCAAAAAATATGATCGAGCGTCTTTCAAGTGGCTTTTCTTCTGGCATAGTAATAGTCACTCGAACAATCTGAGTTTGCCCAGGGGCAATACTAAATCGTCTAGGATTAAATTGGATGTGTCCAGAGAGTGTTGAGTCAAGAGTGCCGAGCTTATTGCTTTCTAAATCGCCATTTTCGTTTAGATCCCAATCGTAAGCATTGACATTAATCACTAGAGGCAATTGAGTAACATTTGTTACTCTAATTGCCTCTGTTGTTTTTTCTAGACCATTTAAGACGAATTCAAACTTTGCTGGCTCCACAAGTAAAGAGGCTGTAGCAACGTGTATAGTAAAAAGAAACACTAGAAAGATAGATAGCTTTTTCATGACCACGCCTCCTTGCTTAAAATTAGAGTGTGTAAACTGTAAATGTTATGGTAGTTGAGTAGTCGCCTGCTAAATAATCCATGTTATATGGGATACGGAACTCTTTCTCAAAAGTGGTTCTGCCTCTATTATTAAGACTAGAATCAATTAGCTCAAACTCTTCATTGTCTGTGTCCACATCTAGAGTAGTCCATGTTTCTGAACCCGATGGTGATGCCCCTTTATAATTACGAACTCTAACTTGTAGTGGAAGAGAAACAGTATCAGAATCAGCTGAATGCTTCATTGGACTAGATTTAAGTGTGTATTTATATTTAGTGTTTGTGATAATAGTTGTTTTTAAGTTTTGATTAGATTTTATATAAACGCTTGAATTTTCTGCTGCGGTGTAATCAAAGTCAGTTGCTTCCCAATTACTATTTATCAATTTAGTAGTTGAATCAAGAGGAAATTCTAACCCAGGAGTAAAATCAAGTAGCCCTTTTGATTCGGAACCAAACAGCGTTTCTGATATTTTTCCTGTAGGATCATCTATAGCTTCAAAAGTAAAACTGATAAACGCTGGAATAGTAGCTGTTGCGTTAAGAGTAACGCCTATACGCTCTGTTTCTGCTAAGACCATAGAACTAACAACCAAAAACACGATGAGTAACAGGGAAAGTTTTGAAACGTTTTTCATTAACAAACAAACCTCCTTAAAATTAAGAGAAAATATTAAATAAATGTTTAGTCTAACCTAAATATTTATAGCACAGTAAAACATTACCTGCAAGTAGGAAAATAAAAAATTGTCATTTTTGTGATTTGTAAAAAGCTTTTGCCTCCTCAAAAAGAACGTAAATGTAATTGGTATAATAAAAAAATACTCTACCTAAAGTCATCTTCTTACCAGCTGTTTTAGAAGCTAATTTAAAACCTTAACTTGAAGATCAACTCAAAATTCAAGCTAAGTCGGAGAAAATGGAAAGTAGAGTATCGGACCTAATAGATTAAAAAAATACAAGCAAAAATGTATGTACAATAACCTTAATTGTTTAGCTATATATGTTACTAATGCAAACAATAATCATTATCGTTATTTATTTTATAGTAAAAATTATAAATGTCAAGGCTCTAAACAAAAAAGTTTTTCTTGCCCAAGAAGATAATTTTTTGCTACACGCTGCTTCATTACAAAAATTTAGGATCTACAAAACTAGTCTTGAGTTAATAAGAAGACACTAAAAAGACCGACTAGAATAAGCTGATTAGGAGATAATAAGGGAAAGTGTTAACGCCTTTCAAGGCTTGTTAAACTTATAAGATAGAAATAAAAGTATAGAAAAAGGAGAGCATATATGGTTCGAGCTAATATAAGTTATGAAGAACTTAAGTCGCAAGCAGAACCACTGCTTAAGGAGCTTCTAGTTGGAGGCACTGTTATTGGATTAAATTTTACAGATCTGTATCTTTCTGTAAGAAATCAAAGTTATGAGCAGATAGAGCAACTGATCCAAATCCACGTGGGGCCCCATTTTGCTATCTTAAGAAGAAAACCAAGAAAATGGTCTCTATATCGCTTTCACACATTTCGCTCTAAAGAAGACTTGATTAAGAACCTCTGCGAGCTACAGGCAGATCTAATTGTCGACCTAAGTCTTCTAGATACCGGTGATCTAGTACTAAAATTTAGGTCAGGCAGAATCTTTTATCTTAGCAGCAAAGGCTTAGGAAATGGAGCTTGGATGATAAACACAGAAGATCAAGAGTACTTTATTGTTTGCCAAGATGGAGAACTAGCAATAATAGAAAATTTGGTTAGATGAAACTAGGTCTAAAGTCTCACAACGTTACGATCATACTTCACATTTTATTTAAAAGCAAGGACTTATTAGATTTTAATCGAAATTTGATTACTAATTAGAAAATTGCATCTTGATACTAGACAGATAAAATCAAAAATAACCCCCTTTAGGGGTTATTTTTATTCCGAGTTTTGGGTCTCTAACCACACTTTAGCATCATCTGCAGCCTTTTTTCCATCTGTTTCAAACCTTTTTGTAAGGAGCTTAAATGTCTTGTCTTTTAGCTTATCCCAATTGGTTTTACCAATACTCTCAGCAAGTTTTATTGCTTCTTGTTTAGAAAGTCCATACTTTGTTGCGGTATTTAGGTACTCTTTTTCTAGTTTGACATCAGGCTTTCTGTTAGCTTTAGGCTTTTCAGGAGCAGAGTCGAGGTTTTGAGGAAGAGGTGGCATCTCTTCATAGCTATACATTCCTTGAAACTTATCAGGTAAGGCCTCTCTTAGAGATTGAACAAGAGCTACTTTTCGAATCATCGTTCCTGGCATAGTCTCCCAGTTGCTTTTACCGGCGTTGTCAAAACTCAGTCTTTGGTATTCACTAAGAGATACAGATACGCTTACAGGTTTTTCCCAACCATCTCTATAGCACGTTGCCCATCCTCCTAGGAGCGTCTCCTCAGGACTTGTAAAAGAGCCAGTTCTGTAGATTAGCTCAACGTCTTTTTTTACTATTACACCAGCTTCCCAACCCAGGCAGCGCTCGTCTTGAGATGCCCTTTTAGTAAAAACATCTTTACCGATCACAATACTGGCAGGTCTGGTACCTGTTTTTATTAAATAGGCTTCATTTAAAAAAGGGTTTAGTTTTTGATAAAGACATAAAGCGATAAAGTTATAGATCTCCTTATCTGTAGCTAAGTTGCTTTCTTCTTTTAGGAGATATTTTCTTACAATTTCAATAGATAACTCAATTTCTTGCCCACTATCTGTCTTATAAGTAACAACCTTTGTATCAGTCATTTTTTCACCTTCTTTTAGATTTGTTATTATTAATGAATGCTTTTAGTGAGCAAAATATGTTTTTATTTACACCAATAAGGACCGGGGTCTCCGGTCCTGGGTGTAAATCCTTTGATAGATAAAAAAGGCTATCTTCTGTTGTTTGGTTTTGTGTAGGTTCTAGGTTTTAGGTACTTAAGGACAGTTTCTCCAATTAGTAAAGCCTTTTCTCTCGTAGATGGTTCTTTTAGATCATCATGGAACATGGTTAGTTCAACACCGTTTTCCAGTTGATTATTCATCTGACGAGGATCATTTTTCAAACGGATCCCTCCCAGTCTTATTATTGCCTAATGACTTATAGATAGTCTAACGTCGTTATTAAAGTAACTTCTCGTGAAGTGGTTTTAATTCTTCTATAAAGTGTGTATTTAGATAATCTAGGTGTTAAGGTGGTATCTTTTTTTTATCGGGTCTCCGTGGAGAAGCAGTGTTTGTTACGGCTTCTTTTCAGTAAAGTGCTTATTTTGTAACTGCAGAAAAATTCGTCGGACTTTTAAAGCAGTATAAGCTAAGGACCATTTTTCATCTATTTAACCTTCTAGAACTAACTAGTGACAATTTTAGTAAGACTATCTTAGGATCAATCTCACCATTAATAATGCTTCTACTATTTTGTTGACTACTTTTATACGTCAACGTTTGGCTATATCACTGCTACCTCAGAAGAAAAAATAAAGGCTAAAGACCTTTCTTTTACAAGTAGTGTACTAAAGCCAATAGTTATATAGTTAGTATTCATTGATTATACTTACTTAAGTTAATGCACATTTACACTATCAGCCAATGGAGCTCTATCAGCTACTTTTTAGTATCATTTATACCGGTTTCTAAAAGCGCCTTTAAGGTGTCATCTTGTGCAATTTCAAGCACAACTGTAGCCTTTTTTACGCAAAGAGTCTTAGCGCAGATTATCTCGTGCAGATCCAAGACTTTATACATGGCAAGGTTATCTTCTGCCAACTTAGTACCTCCTCACTAAATAGTTTCACATATTAGTGAAAGCTTATCTAACTCAAAGGAGGTATTTTTCAAAGATTGGGGCAGAGAAAGTAAGCTTAGTTAGGTGTAGAAAAACAAAGAAGCTTAATTGATACTAATCTTTAACTCTAGAACTCTCCCTAGAGCAGCATCAGCCGAAGAGATCATCATGTTGTATCTAGTAAAATCTAGAATTGGATCGTAAACGCGCTGACAATAGAGATAAGCCACCATAATATCTTCAGGTGCGAGCTTGCCGATTTGCAGAAGCCTAAATGCAACCCCAACTGTTAGAGTAACCCCAAATGCGCTAATAGCTCTTATAATCGGCCAGTATCTAGTAAAAAACTTGGTGACATCGCTAGCTGATTTCGTTGCATTTTGATTGTATGCTTGAAAGAGGTTTAGGCTGTTTTTCTGATTGTAATGTGTCTTTACTGAAGTTTTCTTTCGCAATGCATCACTTACAGCATCGGTTAGATTACCTAAGGAGTTTTGTTTTGCTCTTGCAAGAACTTTAATGCGGAGGTAGCTCCATTTACCAAGAAGATATAAAACAGGGACTATGCAAAAAGCCACAATGCTAAGTAGAGGGCTCCAGGTATAAAGTAGAATTAAAGCCCAAATAAGCTCTAGAATGCTTACTACAATCCCTCTCAAAGGCATTACAATGGCGTCACTGACTATATCAATGTCATTTATAATTCTAGCAACAATATCTCCCTCTTTAATCGAATTATTAGAGGAACCTATAATCCAGCTAAAGGCGTCTTTCCTTATATCTTCGCAAATCCTTAGTCCTAGGATAGAGACTAGAAAACCATATAATTGCATGATTAGACCAGAGCCTACATAGATCACCGCAAAGGCAACAATATAATAAACAGGATTTTCCCCGAGATATCTCATCCAGATTTGGCTAGTACTTTTTGCGGGACTAGTACGTAATACATCAACAAAGGTTGCCATAACCTGAAGAGGCAGCAGGTTTAGGCCTGCGGTAAGAGCAGAGAAAAGGATAATGAGAAAAATTCTTCCTCTGTAAGGATATAAATAATGCCGGATCTTTCTAAGAAATTCTAAACTGTTACTCATATACTCACCCCAATTTGATTGGTGTTATATATGAAGTTATGAGAAAGAACCTCTAGTAAGAACGAAAGTAGTTGAAAATGATGTTAAAGATAAAGGAGACTCTCTTTTAAAAGCTTTAGGTTAGCAGGTAACTTTACGTAATTACCGCCAAGAGATTTGTGTATAAGATAGTATAGGTCTCAAAGGTTTAATTGTTTTAGATCAAAAGATCATTAGAAAGCCATCTTAAAAGATTGATACTCTGTTGGTAAAGGGAGGAAAAAAATGGATAATTATAATGTAGTACTAGGTTATTTTAACAACTCCGACAAGCCTCTTAGCGCAGGCCAAGTAGCAGAAGCCACAGGAGTCGATCGTAAAGAGGTCGATAAAATCATGGCAACTCTGAAAAAAGAAGCAAAAATTGTTTCTCCAAAAAGATGCTACTGGGAAATCAAGAAATAGAGAAATAGGTAGGCAAAAGGCCTACCTATTCTACTTTAATCTAAAATTTTAAGGACTAGTTTACTAAAGGTAATTTGAGTTGCTATTTATTCGAAACTGATGACGTTCTAGATCATTTCAGGGTGAGTGCTTCTTGCTAGGAATATTTCTTTTAAAGGCGAAGTCTCTAAATAGTATAACTTAAGTAAAGGGGTGATCGGCATGTTGACTGCAAATCTAAAAAAGCTCCGTAATTCCCTTTTGGGAAGTCTAAAACGCTTTCCTGTTACAGTCACTTTTACTACCTTATTAACTATCTGTCTTGTTTTACAGCGTAACTTCTTTAAACCAGAGGATGTAATTAATCCGATTCTAATTTTTCAATTAGCAGTACCATTAACTTTAATCACCAAATTTGCCTTAGAGAGGTTAGAGAAGTCCTCAAAGAAAAGGACGTTATTCTACTATGGTTTAGCTTTTTTGTTACTACTCCTATATTCTGTGTTTTGGCTTCCAAAAGTGATCTCTGAGACAAGCTACTACTACCTTGAGCCAGTTTCTCTTACGCGTTATCTAGCTATTAGTTTTGCTCTATACTTAGTAGCCATAGCCACTCCGTTTATTAGGAAGAGAGAGAATATAGAACTATATGTCATTAGGTTACTTGAACAGTTTTTTATAACCATCGCCTTTGCAATTGTTTTAGGGATTGGCTTTACAGCAATCTTTGGAACACTAGAAGCCTTATTTGCAGCAAATCTGTACAAACATATCTACCGAGATCTGTGGATTTTAGTTATGGGTATCTTTGCACCAATTCACTTTCTTGCAGGTGTACCCTTAAAAACAGAAAAACTTAACGAGATTTCTTATCCAAAAGCTTTAAAGCTTTTACTGCTATATATTATTATGCCACTAATAACCATCTATACAGGGATACTCTACCTCTATTTTCTCAAAATACTAATTACACTTAAGTGGCCAGAAGGAATTATTGGTAATCTTGTTTTGTGGTATGGAGCCTTGACTACTCTAGTGACCTTTCTAGTCTACCCGTTGAAACATAAATATAAATGGGTAGAGCTATTTTCTAAGTGGCTTAGTGGGCTAATCATTCCTTTAATTCTCCTAATGTTTTTTTCAGTGGGTATTCGCATAAAAGCCTATGGTGTAACTGAAAACAGATACTTTGTAATTGCACTCGGTTTTTGGGTTTTAATTTCAATGCTCTATTTTGTCTTTAAAAGAGAAAATAGAAATGTGCTACTACCTTTATTTTTAGCATTAATTATGATGTTTTCTGTTTTTGGCCCGTGGAGTGCCTTTAATATAGCTATTAAAAGCCAAAACCGCAGGTTTGCAAATATCCTACAAAAGTACGAGATGGTAAAAGATGGAGAGTTCGCCAAGCCTAATACACTAGTTGCCTTAGAAGATCAAAAAACTATTAATGAAATTTTGCTCTACTTTAATTCCAACCATTCTTTTTCAGATGTGGACTACTTGCCTGAAGGATTTGCTCTAGATGATATGCCTGAGTTATTCGGTTTTAAATACCGCACTAACTATGACGATACCTCGATCTTTTACTCGCGGGAAAATCACCTAGAACCTATTGATATCGAGGGCTATGACTATATGTTTTTCTATTATAAACCTGGACAGATGAATAAATTAGGTGACAATGTGAGAGTAGAATATTTTTCTGAACTAGATAGGGTAGTTATCCGATTAGATGAAGAGGAAGTCTACGCTATAAATCTAAAAGATGAGCTAGTTAAGATTATGTCAAAAAACGCATCCAATACATTTCTCCCAACTGAAGAAATGACTCTTTTCGATGAAAATAGCGACGTAAGGGTCAAGATTATATTTAATGAATTCGCTGGTAGGAAATTAGATGATGAAGATTTTAAGATTACATCCATTAATCTATATCTCCTTTTCCAAGTTAAATAGCAGATAAAAGCCCTTTCTTCGACGTAGAGAAAGGGCTTTTATAAAGCTCTGTTATTAAGTATTTGCTTTTAAAAACTTCGATTGAAAGGTTATTTTCTTCTCCAAGTAGCTGGTGAAAATAACATTAGGATTGGGAAGAGTTCTAGTCTTCCAGCTAACATATCAAAGATTAGTACAAGAGTTGAGATATCTGAGAGCTTAGAGAAGTTTTCCACGGGACCTACGCCATTTAAACCTGGTCCAATGTTATTAATACAAGCAGCTACTGCACTAAAGGCAGTGACTAAATCAATATTATCTAAAGCTATCACCAAAACCGAAGCTACAAAGAGCAACATAAAGACAATAAGATACGCGCTTATACTACTTACGAGCTCTGAATCTAGGCTCTGCTTTTCAAACTTAATCACCTTCACCGAGCGAGGAGACAGGAGACGTTTGAAATCTCTAAGTCCTGTCTTAAACAAAATAATAATGCGGGAAACCTTAATACCGCCACCTGTTGACCCAGCCATAGCTCCAACAAACATCAGGAGAACAAGCAGTGCTTTAGAAAAATTCGGCCAAAGATTGAAGTTTGTGGTAGCAAAACCGGTTGTGGTGATAATAGAAGAAACCTGAAAGAATGCATACCTTAAAGCGTCACCTGTATTTTGATAGATAGAGTAAATGTTACTGGCAATTAATAATACAGCAACTAAAATAATCGCAAGATACCACCTTAACTCTTCACTCTTTAAGGCGCTTAGAGCATGTGAGGTTAAGATGAGAAAGTACAGGTTAAAGTTGACTCCAAAGAGGATCATAAAGATGCCAATTACAATTTCAATATAAACGTTATTATAAAAGGCGATACTAGCATTTTTAATCGCAAAGCCGCCTGTCCCGGCTGTAGCAAAAGCAGCTACGACGCTATCAAAAAGGGGCATTTTCCCTAAAAGAAGTAAAACGATGAGTATTAAAGTCATTACAATATATATACTATAGAGGATTTGTACAGTATGTTTTACTTTTGAAACGAGTTTTCCAACTTGGTGACCAGGCATTTCAGCTCTCATGAGATGAACGGAATGGGAATTAGTCTGAGGGAGAATGGCCAGAAGGAAGACCAAAACACCCATACCACCAATCCAATTAGTGAAGCTTCGCCAAAAAAGCAACCCGTTAGATAAAGCTTCGACATCAGTCAAGATGGAACTTCCTGTGGTGGTTAAACCAGAAACTGTTTCAAAAACGCAGTCTAAATAGGATAGTCCAAGATCACTAAAGTAATACGGTAAAGCTCCCACTAGGGAGATAATGATCCAGGCGAGTGCTACAATAAGATAGCCTTCTTTGGCGTAGATGGTAGTGTTTTTAGGTTCTTTTTTGCCAAACAGCAAACTGATTGCAAATAAGCCTATGATTGGAATCAGAAATGGCCATACATTGCCCTCCTGGAAGTAGAGGCTTATTCCAAGGGGAAGTACCAACAACAATGCGGTCATCCACATAAATCTCTTCAAAATATAGAAAACCATTTTATAGTTCATATAGAATACCTCTTAACTGAGTTTAGTTTAAAATATCTCCTAAGTCACCAATAAAAGAGTCGGTGGTAACAACGATCACATTATCCATTTTTTGAATGTAATCGTTTCCGCTTGGAATTATAACTTCGTCGCCTCGAACAATTCCAGCGATTAGAATATTCGGTTTGAAGGAAAGATCCTTAAGAGGTACACCTGTAAATCTGGTGTTTTCTTTGACACTAAACTCTAGAGCTTCCACCTGATCATTGACAATCTTATAAAGTGTCTCCACGTTATTACTTTCGGCTGCATTATTCATAGCTCGAACATAGGGGAGAATACGATTAACAACTATTTGTTTAGGTGACACAATGCTGCCAATTTCAAGGTTATCAAGGATTTTACCAAAAGCATTGCTGTTCACTTTAGTTATGATTTTTCCAACTCCAACAGAGGAGGCATACATTGAAATGACGATATTTTCTTCGTCCATATCTGTTAAAGAAACAATAGCTCCAGCATGCTCTAAACCTTCTTCTAAAAGTAGATCCTGGTTTGCACCGTCGCCGTGAATGATCTCTGCTTTTTGCAGGTCTCTGCTTAGTTCTAGGCAGCGCTCCTTGTCCTGTTCGATGATCTTGATGCTTATACCAAGCTCTTCTAGTTGTTGGGCAAGATAATAGGTAATTTTTCCACCACCTATGATAATTACATCCTTAATTTTGCCAAGATCGAGTCCGCAAAACTTGAGAAATTTGTTTAAAGCAGTAGGGGAACCAGTAATATAGATTTTGTCTCCTGCCTTAAGAACAAAATTGCCACTAGGAATATAGATCTGGTCGTTCCTCTTTACAGCACAAACTAGAATTTTGAGGTTGTGCTGTCTTAAAAAAGCGAGATTCTTGCCGTTTAGAGGGCTGTTTTCGTGTAGTTTAATCTCTGCAAGCTCCATTCTGCCTTTGCTAAAGACATCTCTAGTGATAGTAGCAGGAGAACTTAGCATTCTAGCGATCTCTTTTGCTGCGTCGTATTCTGGGTTTACTACCATGCTGAGACCAAGTTCTTCACGCATAAAAATTAGCTGGCTTCTGTAATCTGGATTTCTTACTCTAGCAATGGTGTTCTTAGCTCCTAGCTTTTTAGCGGTGAGGCAACAAAAAATATTAATCTCATCTGAAGAGGTTACGGCAATCAAGATATCAGCTTTATTAACCCCAGCCTCTAGCTGGACCTCATAGCTTGCACCGTTTCCGCAAACTCCCACGACATCGTAGCTGTTTATTGCATTTTCGATAACTTTGGGGTTTTTGTCGATAACGACTATGTCATAGCCTTCTGTAGAAAGATGCTTTGTTAAAAATGCGCCAACCTTACCGTCGCCAACAATTACAATATACATAAATAATATATTATTTCTTGTTTAGCAAGGAATCAAAATCTGTCTTATTTGTGGCGACAATTAACTGTTCATCTTTTCTGAAAACATGTTTGGCGCTAGGAAGTTGATGAATCTGATTATCTCTTTTGATAGCTAATATATTGATTCCATATTTGTCTCTAACATCGACCTCTGCAATCGTTTTACCTATCCATTGCTCTAGAGGGTTTGTTTCTAAAATATAGTATTCAGGACTTAATTCAATAAAGTCTATTATATTTTGAGAGCTTAAACGTACTGCAGCTTTATTCGCACTTTCTTTTTCGGGGAATATAACCTCATCTGCACCATTTCTTAAAAGGAATTTTTCATGAAGTTCTCTGTCAGCCTTTGCGACTACATATTTTGCTCCTAAATCTTTTAATTGAGAGGTTATTTCAATTGAAGTTTGAAAGTTTGATCCTATACAAACAAAGCAAATATCAAAATTAGAAGCGCCAAGAGAATTTAAAACTTCTAAATTCGTACAATCACCTATTTGAGCATTTGCTGCTAAAGGAATTAAGTCAGTCATTGTATCTTCTGATTTATCTACTATCATTACTTCGTTTCCTAGTTCTATAAATTTTAGAGCCAAATATTTACCGAATCTTCCAATGCCAATAATCAATACTGACTTTTTTTTAGTAAACATATTTATCTTCCTTTCTATGTATGACTCCATTGCAAAGAAATAATTTTACTCTCTAGCTATCTTACATCCGTAATTGTGTTGTTTTAAAATGAGGTCTTTAGATTATACAGCTGATAAAATAATAAAAATGCTACTTTCTGCTAATCTCGTACTGGGTTAATTGGCACGTAGTTTTAGCTAAATCGCTAAA
>JAQVYS010000061.1 GCA_028708605.1 Bacillota bacterium | reverse complement strand
TATAATAATTGCCGCTATCAATGGACAAAAAACAAGATGGCTCCTGTAGAATACAGAAACCATCTTCTAGTGGCATGCTAAACACAAAGGCCTTTTTTACTTGTCTACATACTGGGTCTCAGTTCAATTTCCAACCACTGCTTTTTTTATCTTTATCTTACTTTAATCAACCGCAAAAACAAACTGCACCATTTTTTCACCTTTTACTTTTAGATTAAAGTATAATCTCTGGCTTGGATAGGCTTTGCTATAGAGGTGCGAGACATAACCTGGAAGGATCTTAGCTGTTGTTGGCTCTGATATCTCTAAGGTAACAAGTCTTAAAGAGCCGATCTCTTGGAGTACAACCTTTCCAGGTTCTACCGTTTTTGGGCTAAGAAATGCACTAAGTGCAAAAAACCACTCTGCTTCAGCGTCAGCGCTGATTCTGTCTGTAATAACTAGTTTCTTGTTTTCTAAGTCTATTTTTCTAGTAATGGCCCAGTCATCTTTTTCCATATAACCAAAAATTGTATTATTCTCTATCACGCCATTGGCATTAATCGCATCTTCATAAATAAAGGAGCTACAGTACCTTGCTTGGGAATTGCCTCCTATTCTTAGCGTGGAATGAAAACTTTCATCTTTCATAATCATCCGCTCATAATCATTTTCATTATAGCGATAGGTACCAGGATCTGTTAGTATTTCGGTACCATCAAGATAGGCAACTAAACCAAGCTGATCTGAGTGACTATGCGCATATCTAGTTTCATTTGGAATATAGAGGCCAAACTCCCCAGCCCTAAAAAAGACATAAGAACCGTTTGGGTTTCTCAGTACATAATGGCCTGTATTCTTAAAAGCGGAGCAAAGAGGGCTATTTTGCTTTCCACCTTGTGTTTCTTTATCTAGTCCTATAAGCCAATATTGAGATGCTGGCGTTTTCTGAGGCTTTCTAACCATTAAATCAAGGGAATGCGCAAAAGCATAAAGATAATCTATGTCCCAAAACTCCTCAGGCCACTCTCTTATTAAAAAAACCTCATCTGAGTTATCTCCAAAAACCGGAGGTCTGCCACTCGGCTCTAAGATAGCATCAAAATAAGCTAAGCTTTCTTCTATGGCGCTTCTTAGCCAAGAGTCAATCTCTAAACCAGCATTTTTTAAAGCTTGAGCAACTATCAATAGACTTTCTAGAGAAAACCGGTGATAACTGGTGCTTTGCTCTGCAAACCCGCCATCCGGAAGGAACAGGATCTCTATACTTTCTTTTAACCTATCTAGCCAAGGACCTATTTCATCTTCCTTATTGTGGTAGAGCTTGCTTAAGATAACAAAGCTTATAGATATAAGTCGATGGTTATTAGCAGGTCGTTCATATTCGTTTTCCAAAAGTTGCCACTGCTTATCCAAATACTCATCTATCTCTTGTTTTAGGTCAGTTGTTATCACATCTGACCCTTCTACTAATTCTAAGAAGATAAGCCAATTAATCATTCTCTGACAGATGTGAGGATGACCAGCCCAACTAGCGCCTCTCTCATGTTCTACACTTTTTAGCCATTTTGTGATGAACATAACGCCAAGTTCAACATGAGCTTTGTCTTCTGTTAGCCTGTAGGCTTTGCCGAGAGCAGGTAAGAAGTTGTGTTTCATAAACTCCCAGAGAAACTTCACATCCCCAGGACTATGCCCTGGATTAAAAAACAGCTTTTTATAGTGCTTATCTGCCCATAAGTGTTTCGTCCACGGATCTACTCCTAAAAGAAGGCTGTCAACATCACCTTTTAAGCCAAAGAACTCGGTAATACCACGCTTTAGGTTTTGTGAAATGTTAAGTATCTCAGCGTTTGTATCCTCAAAATTTTCTTTAATAAATACTAGAGTCTTGTCATTTAGTCCATTTAATAACTTTAACAATTCACTACCTCCTACTTAATCGATCAAAACAGCTGTTATAGCTACTGTAACCATTAATATGCCATTTGTCGGATCTAAAACTTCGTAATCAATACTTATGCCAACAACCGTTTTTGCTCCAATTGCACTAGATCTTGCTTCTAGCTCTGAAATGGCAATTTTACGGACTTTTTGAAACTCATCTTCATATGCTTTGGAACGCCCTCCAAAAAAGTCTGTGAAACTCGCCATACAATCTCTCACAAAAGTAGTACCTAAGATCGTTTCACCATGAATAATGCCAAGATATTCATTACATTTGTGACCGTCAATCATTGGTGTTGTTGTTACAATCATTTACAACCATGTTCTTCAAGAAAAAATGGTTCTATAAGAAAGATAATTCTCTTAGTTTGAGCTCCTGCTGTATCTTATTCTATAAAAACTGCTGAATACCAGTTTTGTTGCTCGGTTTCGTCTTTCAAAGTATAAAGTGGAAGTCCAAATTTCTGGACAGTCTTAAAAACATCAATGCCAACGCTATGAAAAGCTGGTCGAGCCTTCTTCGGATGCGCACACGCTTTGCCAATTTTTCCCAAACATTCTTTGCATAAAACGCAGTCACTTAGGGAAAACGCAAAGTAGTATCCTTTCACAAAGGCCTCGCTTTCCAACTTATATGATATTGTTTGGCTCTTCTGGGGATCATGAGAATGAATGATAATTCCCCAACTATATCTTTTAAAGATCCTCTCATACTCCCAAGGTTTTAATGATCCTAGTCTCGATGGACAAGTATGGCCTTTGCCCCAATCAGCACAACCAAACATACACTTTATTAAAGTACGAGAATCAAAGACAATATCGTCAATCTCAAAGATCACTACATCTAGTGCACCTAAATCCTTAGCAAGTTGCAAAAACTCAAGCCGTACACTCTCCATAGCAACTCAATTTCCCCCGTTAAAACAAGATATTCTTTTATTTCTCCTTTTTTCTTAAAGTCCCTTTAAGTGGCATTTGAATTAATGAAATACGGAGGAAAAAAGCGCTTTGTAAAGAATTTGTAAAGTAGTTTGATTTTTACTTTGATAAACTATGTTTATAATTAGGAGGCGTTGTTGTTGAAATTTAACAAAAGACTTTTGTTAAGTCTAATTGTAGTCCTACTACTTTCTTGCTTTACCCAAGCAAAAACCTTGAATGTTTGGTATGTTGGTTGGACAAACGAGTTTAAAGCTGCAGCTCAAAACATTATCGATCCACAATTTACTGCTACAACTGGTATCGATGTAAATATTGAGGTTATGAGCTGGTCCGATTATTACAACAGGTACTTACTTGCTTTGGCTAGTCGCGATACCCCTGATATCTTTGTTTTAGGTACTGAAACAGTAGACTTTGGTATCCGTGGTGGATTAGTAGACTTAGCTAAGTTTAAGCCAGATGAATTTCCTAAGCTAGAAGCCCAAGTATTTGGCGCTTTGATGGGTCCTTTTTCCTTCCGTGGAACTAGATTTGGTGTACCAGTCTCTATCGGTGCTATGACTGCTGCCTTCCGTAAAGACATCCTTACTGAACTAGGTATGGATATCCCTCAAACTTGGGAAGACATCAAAGCATGGCAGCCAAAAGCAATGGCTCAAGGTCATGTTTTCGGACTCTATTATGGTTCTGTGCAATATGACTCAATGTGGGGCGCTTACACTCTAATCACTCAAAACGGTGGACAATTCTTTAACCCTGATGGTTTTTCTAGTGCTTTGGATAAACCCGATTCTATCAAAGGTTTTGAAGAATATATTAGTCTCTTTAAAGACCACAACTTCCCTCTTGCGGGTACTGGCATTCCTCAGTTTACCTCAGGTGAATGGCTAATGCTCACAGACGGGTTATGGTTATATCCAAACCTCTTGAAACATGCTCCTGAATTAAGAGGTAAATGGGTGCTCGATCTTATGCCAGGAACTAAGCAAGCTGATGGTTCTATTCACCATGGTTCCTTTGCTAGCTCAAGTGTTATGGGTATTTCAACATACTCTACACAACAAGAAGATGCTTGGGAATTTATTAAATGGTTTACCTCTACACCTGTCCAAACTCAGATATCAGATGCTATCGTAGCTCAAGTTCCTGGTAGTATATGGCTACCTGCCAACAAAAACGCTTTAGCACAAGTCAACATCGACGAAGATGCAAAGGATGCAATCTTTGGTCAACTTACACATTCAGAGCCTGCACCATATGCTATTAACGTCAATGTGTTATATCGCTACGTTACTTTCGCTATCGATAAATCAGTCTTGCAGGATGTAAGTCCTAAAGAAGCTATCCTAGAAGCTGCTAAAGATATGAACGAAGAAATGGCCCGTAGACAAAGAGAGTATTCGAGACTCCTCGATCAACTTCAATAATACATCAAAAAAAAGATAATCAGGAGGTCGGCTACCCATCATTTGAGTAGCCGACCTCTTGCCGTTCGGTACACGACGGTTTCCTTCTTTACGCTATAATTTGACGTTAAAAATCAAAAAAAATATATAAAACCTAATCCTCTTACAACATAGTTAGTTAGGGTCTTGTTTAGAATGGGGCTATTGGAGATTCTCCAATAGCTCTTTCTTGTATTCGCATTTATCATTTGTCCCGTTTCGTTAGATATCTCTGCCCAGCTAACAGGATTTGGTTTGTAGTTACCGTTTTGATGTTTTCTTTGACGCTTTTGAGGTACTTCCTAAAAATGTCTGTCCCATGTTGTCTACCCCAGATACCCATTTGTTGGATTTCATTTTATGGAAAGCCCAACTGAGCTTCTGAACACAATAACTAGCTCTAGCACGTTCTCAGTTAGCACTTAAGCGTTGGTAATGTTGTTTTAGGCGAGAGTTGATTATACTTACCTTCAGACTTATTAGCGTTTATTTGCTTCTGTTTCCACAAGTTACCTCTTCCTCAATTACCTAGAGTACTATAGCACCTGCTGACTTATTATCGCATGTCTTGTTTCAACCGCGATTCGCACATATCTCTTCACGTCCATGAGGTTCTTGCTATTTTTAATGGTCAGCACCTACTAACCCCATAATAGACTTTCATCGCTCAGTTAATCGCCATGCATTACGCACAACTAAAGTAAAGCTAACATCCACTAGCTTTTTTCATACAATAATTGTCTATTTAAGCCAATTTAAAAACAAAAAAGGTGGGTTACAACCCACCTTCTATTGATCTAGTTTTGCAGTTGATCTTTAAGTTTAAGTCTACAATTAGAGTTGCTCCAAAGATCAAGATCATACCTTTAAGAGAGCGAAGCGTTACTGCTTCATGTAAAAATATTGCAGAAAATATTGCTGCAAAAACTGGCTCTAAGGCAAAAATGATACTTGCTTGACTAGCAGAAATCATTTTCTGAGCTTTGACTTGAACAGTTAATCCTAGAGCTGATGCTAAGATGCCTAAATATAATACTGAACTAAGCGCTTTGCCAGGCAATACAAGCGTCTGGTTGAAGGCAGCTAAAAGACCAAAAAAAACTGCCATAAACAGCGATTGTGCAGCGACAAAGCCTATAGAATCAAGTTCTGGCTTTAATCCTATATACACAACATGAAGTGCAAAAAAGATTGCACCAGTAATTTGGAGTATAATTCCAATTGCCTCCGCCTGGGCACTTCCATTAACAAGCAAATAAGTGCCAAATAAGGCTAAAAAGCTACTAATCCACACCTTTACCTTTGGAGACCTCCGACTAAATATCCCCTCAAAAATAGGTGTAAACACAACTAAAAGTCCAGTTAAAAAAGCAGCTACTGAGGGACTAGTAAAAAGCATCCCCTTTGTTTGACTAAAGAAAGCTATAGTAAACATTATTGCTGCAACAAAGCCTTCCTTCCAAGGGAGTTTTGATTTGTTGCCACTTAAACTCTTAATTAATAAGAGAGTAATCGCAGAAATAAGAAATCGCCACAAAAGTAATGTCTCAGGTGCTAAAACTGCCACTGCATCGCTTAAAGCAATAAAGCTAAATCCCCATATTACTGTAATTAGTACAAGTGAGATATGTGCTTTTGTTTTTGTCATAGTACCTTAGATAAAAAGGACTTTGTTCTCGGATTTTGAGGATTATTAAAAACATTATTTGGTGTATCGTCTTCTAAGACTAGACCTTCATCCATAAACAGCACTCTATCAGATACCTCTTTAGCAAATCCCATCTCATGTGAAACTACAATCATAGTCATACCTTCATAAGCTAAGCTTTTCATTACATCCAATACTTCCCCGATCATCTCAGGATCTAAAGCTGAAGTCGGTTCGTCAAAAAGCATTAACTTAGGCTGCATAGCAAGGGCTCTGGCGATAGCGACTCTTTGCTTTTGACCACCAGATAGTTCCCCTGGGTAGCTTTTGGCTTTTTCTTTTAAGCCGACTTTTCCAAGTAAGTTTATAGCAATGTCCTCAGCTTCCGTTTTTGTGACTCCTTTTACCTTAATCGGCGCTAAGGTAATGTTATCTAGAACACTCATATGAGGGAAGAGATTAAAGTTCTGAAATACCATTCCCATGTTAGTCCTAACTAGATCAATATCGCAGTGTTTAGAGGTAATGTCAGTCCCTTCAATTATCACTGACCCAGAAGTAGGTTTTTCAAGAAGGTTTAAACACCTCAAAAAGGTGCTCTTTCCAGAACCAGAAGGACCTATAATACAGACAACTTCTTGTTTTGTGATAGTCAAAGAGATTCCTTTTAAAACCTCGAGAGTACCAAAATTCTTTTTCAAATCAACAGTCTGAATAACAACATCATTTGTCACTGGTTCTGAGCCTCCTCTCTGAGAAACGTACAAGCTTAGATATGCTAAGTGTCATAATTAAGTAGATAATCGATGCTGCAATAAGGATGTCAAATGGCCGGTAGTCCCGTGTATAGATTAGCTGAGCTTTTCGCATTAACTCCTCTAAGGCAATAACAGATACTAAAGATGAATCTTTTAACATTGCTATAAACTCGTTGCCTAAAGGTGGGATGATTCTTCTTACAGCTTGAGGCAAGATGATATGAATCATTGTCTGAGAGTGAGTCATTCCTAATGATCTCGCAGCTTCAGTCTGCCCTTTGTCTATAGACTGAATCCCGGATCTTACAATCTCAGCAACATAGGCACCACTGTTTATAGAAAGCGATACAATAGCAGCCACCATAGCTGGGATTGGGCGTCCAATTATTTGAGGCAACCCCATATATACTATTAAAATCTGCACTAAAAGAGGTGTTCCACGGATAAAATCGATATAAATTACTGAAATCGATTTGATCAATCTGTTTTTTGAGATCCTGCCCATACCTGCAAAGATGCCAATGATAAATCCAAACCCTACTGCGATTGCTGTGAGTTGTACCGTAAGTAAAGCTCCTTCAAGAAGAATCGGCATCTTACCCCATACATACACCAACCAATTGTAAATTCCCATTTTTTCTCCCTCCTTTAAGCAAATATAAGACCGCCACCTACGGCGACGGTCTCAAGTTAACTTTTAATTATTCAGCAAACCAATCACTGTAGATCTTGTCAAGAGTGCCGTTTTCTTTAAGTACTTTTAGAGCTCCATTAATTTTATTTATAAGCTCTTTATTCCCTTTTCTCACTACAACACCGTAAATTTCTTCTGTAAATTCCGGTACAGCTACTTTAAGTAGAGGCTGTTGACGAATAAAGTCACGAGCAACAGGACCATCCATAATCGATGCATCAGCAATACCATTGATTACAGCTTGGAATGCTTCAGGAGCGGTATCATAACGCAAAATCTGTTTTAGACCACTTAGGTCAGATGCAGTCAAATCACCAGTAGAACCAATTTGTACAGCAACTTTTTTCCCTTTTAAATCTTCAAGTGAATTGATGGTATTATTATTAGGTTTGGTAACAACAAGAAGGCCAACCTTAATATAAGGATCAGAAAAATCAACTGCAAGCTGTCTCTCTTCTGTAATTGTCATTGCAGTGATTAAAGAATCATAGTTACCATTATTTAATCCAGGAATAAGACCAGACCATGCTGCGTTGGTAAGTTTAAGCTCAACACCCATCTCTTTCGCTAGCGCTCTAGAAAGATCAATCTCATAACCTTTGTAGTCACCTTTACCAGTCTCATCCCATGTAAATGGAGGAAACGTATAATCACCAGCAACTACCCATTCTTCAGCTAGAACACCTATTGTTAAAACTAAAGCCATCAAAACTACCAAAATTGATTTTTTCAATTGCATAAATCTCCTTTCAAACCGTACCTTTTGCATAATTATACTGCCTAACCCGTAATTAGTCAAGTATTTTTTGCATATTTTTATAAATTATGCAAAACAATTGTATAGATCAGTTTGAATACACATTACCTATGAGATACATCATAACGCATTCTTCCTAAATTGAAAAGAACCTTTTTTGCTGGTTAATACTGTTTATTTATACCGCCCCAGAGGGCTAACCCCTGTCCAGTTGTCCCCAAAGACAAAGTGCCACCTAAATCAAGAGATGCACCAGATAAAGGTTTTGTATAGCCAATTTTAATGTGATCATCAAAAATTGGCAAACCCTTTACACCGTGTCTTGTAATACCCCTACCAATTCCTACCAAGAGATTTTTATACCTATATATATAACCTATTTCCCCCCGTAAGATAAAACCGAAATTAGTGTTTGGTATAACGCCAGTGGTTAGCTCCAATCCATGACCCGATGAATGTTCGTAACGCATAACCAAGCTCGGCAAAACGCTCCCACTTATAACAAGGCGAAAACCAATATTAAAAGTGGCTAACGAACTCACTGAAAACAAAAGTATAGTCAGTCCAACCAATATTCTCTTTAGCATTTAATTCACCTCATTTAGTATTTGTAAATGACAATAAGCTTTCTAAAAACATGATCTAAATCATGATTTACGCTTAATTTTATGCATATTTGTTGGTCTTATATCAGCAATAAAGGTATAAGAAACTTCTATGTTGTATTAATAACAAAACCCCTTTTTAGGGACAAGAATGAGGGTGACACCTAGTGAAAAAAAGAGCTTTTTTACTAATTATGATTCTTTCATTAGTTTTTTCGACTTTTGTCGCAGCTGCTCCTGTTACTTTTCCAGAATTGAAATTAAGAGTGAAACAGAGAGAAACTAACCTAGACCTTCTAGATTATGACAAGATATACAAGAATATCGAAGAACTAACTACATTAGAATCAAGCATTAAGTCTGCTGAGGAACCTGAATTAACTATGAAAAAAGTAAAGTTTGATGAGCTACTTACAGAGACTTTTTTGATGACTTTTGAATCTATAAACAATGAAACTAGGGCTATCTGGATCGACAACATCTATCTCGGAAATATTATCACTAAAGAGGACGTTACTGAGATGATGGAATGGTTACACTCAATGAACTTTAACACAATTATTCCCGACGTTTTTAATAATGGTAAAGCGATTTATCCAAGTAAGGTAGTTCCTCAATTTGATAATTTTTATATTCTTTACAAAGGCGATATTTTACAAGATATGGTCGAAGAAGCTCACCGACTAGGCATGGAGCTTCATCCTTTAGTAGTTTTGTTTGGCTTAGATACTGGTTGGGAACAGTTTCTTGATAATATCATTGCCTTCGATCGTGATATCAATGGTAGGTACGTCAACATGTATGGGCAGGCCTTTTTATCTCCTGCAGTTCCAGAAACAAGAGATCGAATAATCAACCTTATAAAGGAAATTGTCTCATACGATATTGATGGTTTGAACCTTGATTATGTTCGTTTTAGCACAGGATTTGGCTTTGGCGACTATATTGGTGATGTTTGGGAAGCCTTTAATGGCATAAAACCTAACGATATAACAGTAAGCTCACCCTATTTTAAGCAATATCAAGAATTTAAAGCTCAATTTGTAAGCAGTTTTGTTGATAGAGCTGTTAAAGAAGTTCAAACAATTAATCCAAAAATCCTCGTTTCAGCTGATGTTCAGGCACCGTATACTTGGGGCAAAAACGATTTAGCTCAAGACCATAGACATTGGACTGACAATCGCTACATCCATTCGTTAATGCTAATGAGCTACAACTATACTGCAGAAGAGTTTTCGATGCACATCGCAAATGATGCAAAACACATTCAAAACCAAGCTCTCACATTGCCTGGGATGGGTTTATACAACTTCGATAATGTAGAATACCTTAGGCAAATTGAAGCATCTCGTGGGCAGCCGTTTTCTGGGCAAGTAAGCTTTTCTGCTATCCACCTTGCTGAAGATAAGGAAGATTTCTTGAAAAAAGGTCCATATCGCAATCCTTCTCTAAGTACCATGAATAATCCTCAAAGATCGGCCTCGCTTATTTTAGAGGACTTAGCCTTGCGCTTAGAGCTCACTTCAAAACAATCTGGTCTAGACGAGGCTACTATAAACAGTTGGCAAGAAAAGCTAACAGCGTCAGCAGATTCCATTTACAATCTTGATCTTCGCTCCTGGCCCGATCGAGAATTAAAAAAAGCCAGCCCCAAAGAGGAACTAGCTCTAGAACAAGAGATTGAATCTCTAAATGATCTAATTGATACTGCTGGTTTACTAGGAACTCCTGGGCACAGAATCGCTTTAGAAATCCAAAGGGTGGTAAATATACTTGAGATGTTTAAACACTTTGCATCTAGCTATTCTTACACTCCAATCTCCTACTAACTTGTGAGTTGATAACCAACGACAAGAAAGACAGAGAATGGAACAAACCTGTAAACTACAACTTTGCTTAGAGGGGAGCTAGATTACTAGCCCCCCCTTTATGCTTTTGTGATGTCTCCTCTAAGAACCACTACTCCTATTGGTGTTGTGGATTCTCTAGACTCTGCAGATACATAAACTAAATCATACATATCTAAAGCTCTAGGAAGTCTTACTATACCTGACCACACACCGTCAGGAGAAACATACATTGTAGCTGAATGCCACTTATGAGTATTCCTCTCTCTTACAAACAGTTTATATACCATTCCGCCACAGCTGTCTGGATCTGGTAGTCCTGTTGCAAGAGCAGAAACATTGTTACAATCAAAGTCATAGATACCAAAACCTTCAGCTCTAGGAGCTGAACTGGTCCTCATGAGGACTTGACATCTCTTACCTACAATATCGTCTTTACCTGTTGGTATACAGATTCTCTGACCAACCTTGAGATTATTAGGGTCGATACCTGGGTTGAATCTCAAGATACGATCTACTGTGGTATTATAGCGAATAGCAAGTTGATAGATTGTATCGCCTGGTCTAATCGTATAGATTATGCCTGGACAATCTGGATCGCTTTCTGCTTCTAAAGTAGCCCTCGGAATACAGATTACTTGACCGATACGTAGATTGTTTGGATCAATGCCTGGGTTTGCTCGAATGATGGCATCTACGGTGGTGTTATATCTTTGAGCTAAACTGTAGAGAGTGTCTCCTGCTTGGATTGTATATAAGGTACCACCTGGACATGGACCAGGACCTGTGCCTGGTATACAGATTACTTGACCAATACGTAGATTGTTTGGATCAATACCTGGGTTTGCTCGAATGATTGCATCTACGGTGGTATTATAGCGTTGAGCTAAACTGTAGAGAGTGTCTCCTGCTTGGATTGTATATAAGGTACCACCTGGGCATGGAATAGGACCTGTGCCTGGTATACAGATTACTTGACCAATACGTAGATTGTTTGGATCAATACCTGGGTTTGCTCGAATGATTGCATCTACGGTGGTGTTATAGCGTTGAGCTAAACTGTAGAGAGTGTCTCCTGCTTGGATTGTATATAAGGTACCACCTGGGCATGGAATAGGACCTGTGCCTGGTATACAGATTACTTGACCAATACGTAGATTGTTTGGAT
>JAQVYS010000130.1 GCA_028708605.1 Bacillota bacterium | reverse complement strand
GAGCATGAATAGTCACAACCAGCCAAATGCTTCTTGATTCGATATAAAGCCAAGTAAGTACACCTGTGATTAAGAGTCTGCCTAAAAACATCCGTTTAAACTGCTCTTTAGTTTCAAACCCACTTAGTACATTCCCAAAATGCACACCCACAAAAATAACAATACTAAACACCCCACCAAGCCAAGGCCCTAAAGCTTTGGCCATTAAATTTTGTATTACCCCACGAAATAAAAACTCTTCTCCTATAGGTACAATAATGCCCAGGAGCACTACTGTTTGCCAAAAAGGCCTTCGTATTAATTGTTTAAGAGGTAAGTACTGTTCTACTACATTTTGTGAGAAAGCTGTTCTTAGAGAGAAAACGCTAACAATAAACAAGATAATGCCTATAAGAAAAGGGATTAACCCTCCCTCTATGCCAAAAAGCCCAAGAGGAAGTTTAAATAAAAAAGCAAGTGTTAAGGAGACTAAAAGTCGAATTAGATTTGCAGTTAGTGTCTTAGACTTAAAATCAGTCTTTTCAAGCCAAAGCCGATTGATCAATATATCAACTATCACTACACATATAGCAATTAAAAGACAAAGCAAATTTAGCTACACCTCCTCTTATAGTCTAACTCAAAATATGCTGTTTGGAGGTATCTTTCTTTTATTCTAAAACACAGCTAAAGCATTTATTACATTTGAGCAACAAAAAGCCCATATCTTTTATTACCAAATAATAAGAGATATAGGCTAGTTTTGTTTAAAGAAAAGATATGCTTTGAAAGCCTATCCTATTCTAGGATTAACTCTAGAAAACGACTAACATTTGCCCAACCATCGCCATATCTAGAATACATAAAATAGTTTTGCTGTGCTACTCCAGGGTAGTCAGTATCAGTAAAGCCAACATCGAAGCCAAGAGACATATCTTTATCAAGAAATACTCCAAGTTCATATACTGGGAAGGCTATCTCTATAATATAACCTTTGTCGGTAATGGTTGACTCATATTGAATATCCGAGAACTTGTAACTGTTATTCCAAGTATGAAACTCGGGCCAATTACCATCTAAACCCGGAGCGAAACCAAATTGAAAATCGTAGTTTGAATAGGAAGTTCTACCGCTTCCATACCCATCCCAAGAAACAAATATTTGGATACCATCGGATTGGAATAAATAGGTACCAAGGAAATCAACATAAAGCTCATCGTCAACAATCTCTGCTGCTACATAGAGGTATTCATCATCATACATAACATAGAAAGTACCTGAAATATCCTCTAGCCCATGCCACTCACTTGCATTACCACTGACCAAATAGTCTAGACTGTCAATAGTAATACCATGTTCTCTAACAACATCCCACTCATCAAGTTTGCCATCAATTCTCATGGATTTAGGAGCTCGTACAGCAGTAAAATGTTCTGCAAATGCAACAGAGGAGATCAAAAATACTAACATCAAAAAAATCGTTACTTTAGAAATCCTCACGAATATACCTCCTTATTGATCCTTATGGTATCATTTCCCTAGTTTCTCAGTATATCCTTTATAAAAACAGTCAAAAAAAAAGTCACTCTCTAAAGTGACAAATAAAATGGCGGAGGAAGAGGGATTCGAACCCTCGCTAGAGCTTACGCCCTACTACAGGTTTAGCAAACCCGCCCCTTCAGCCGACTTGGGTATTCCTCCGCGTTAAGCTGTAAATCTATATTACCACAGCCCAAATGGCTTGGCAATAACATTTTTAGCGTTCCAAATTTATGCTGTTTTACCATAGTGTATGCTCATCATTACCACACTGTATGATATGATAAAGATGGCGGAGAGGGTGGGATTCGAACCCACGGTCCCTTGCAGGACGGCGGTTTTCAAGACCGCTACCATAAACCGCTCGGACACCTCTCCAACGTTGATATTATAACATAGTAAGTGGTACAATTGCAACAGTGATTAATTCTCTTATTTTTCTAGAAATGGGGTTTTTATATGGCTCAAGGTTTAATAATTGAGGGAATACCCCTAACAGGCAAGACTTCTTTGCTTAATGGTATAGAAAGAAGCGACTATCTTTGCAACCTTACTCAGTCAACTAAGCTCATCTATCACGAAAATCTTACCCAGCGCGTCCTAGAAAAATTTTATAATAAAGGATTTTTGGACAAACATTCAAACATAGACTTTCTTTATGGTATAACAAATCATCTGCTGATGCAAGAGGAATTTCTCAAGTTACGAGGTTTTCCGTCTAATGAGCTAATCTTTATTTTAGAAAGATTCCATCTAACTCATGTAGCCTACTACCCATCGCTTAAATGGGAGGATGTCTTTTCTATTAATGAATCGCTAAATCTACTAAATACAAAAGTAGTCCTTTTGACAATAGATCGAAATACTTTTAAAACTCGGCTTGAAGAACGCAAAGACACTGGTTTTGCAAACTATATAAAACGCTACGGCAAAGATCTAGAAACAATCCTAGACCACTATATGAAAAGCCAAGATCATTATCTCGAGCTCGCAGATAAGTCTAATTTAGATTATATTGTTCTACCTTCTCATTCCCTTACCAAAGAAGAAGTGCTTAACCAAACACTAAATTTCTTCTTAAAGCACGAAAGCACGCGTTAAATGAGTCCTTACAAACCTAATCGCCTCATGTCTTCTCTTAATACGTCTAAGAGCTCTGGATACTCTTTAGTTGGGAAGTTAAATAAAAGAACGTAAGCTGAGTTATCAACTAGGAGCTTGCCATCGACTGAATTGTAGTTGTCTATGATTAGATCGGGCTCCTTTTCTAAGATCTCAACAACATCATAAGGTGTTAGCTGAGTAGTTCCAATTACCTTAATGGGCTGAAAACCAAGCCAAGTTATAAACTCGTT
>JAQVYS010000060.1 GCA_028708605.1 Bacillota bacterium | reverse complement strand
GGTTCGTGTACTGAGCGTATTCGCCATATCCTCCGCCAAAATCTCCTCCATAACTATCTACGCCAGCACTAAGAGTAAGATCCTTAGAAAGAGGACTACTCGCTGTTACACCTACAATTAATGGCGAATCCTTAAAATCAGCTCCAATTGTAAACATTAATCTCTTTTCAACATTGGGAAGAAGAGCATACGAAACTAAGTTTGCGGTAAACTCTTTGATTTCACGATCTTTAACAGAAACTAGATCCCTTGATGCAAGGTTACCTGAAAAAAGTTCTACTTTATAGGTTCCTTCTGGTATTCTGTCTATTTCAAGTGGTGTAGTACCTTCATAGCTTCCGTCTATATAAACCTTAGCACCAGATCTTGTATCTGACTTAATTACTAAAGTGCCAACTTTTCTCTCTAAAGTCTCTTCGAGTACAAGCTTTTCATTACTGTAGATATTTAATGTTTTAACTACTGGTCTGTAGCCTTCTTTAGAAATCTCTACAGTAATTTGTCCTGGGCCTGCTTCGCTGTAAGTTAGAGGCGTAACGCCAACTACCTTTCCATCTACCTTAACTGTAGCTCTAGTTGGCTCAGAATAGACTGTAATCGTACCTGGAGGCAGAAGCAACTTGGCCTCTATCTGCTCTCTTTTTCCACTATTAAATAGATATCTTTGGGTAAAATCACGCCATCCTGACATACTTATTTTAATATCATGATATCCCGGCTCAACGTAGTAGGGACCTAGAGGGGTATTTCCTACGAAATTACCATCCAAGTAAACAGAAGCTCCACTTGGACTTGAATTAAAGTAAGACTCTGCAGGTGAACCCAAGATATTAAAGTGTATCGGAGAAAACATACCTGGAATTACCCAAATATTCTGCTCTTGAGTTGGGTATCCTGGCACAACCAATTCCAAGCGGTAATACCCTTTAGGCAGAGTAACTGTCAAAGGTGTAGTACCTTTTTTTACACTGTTAATGTAAAGCTCACCTGGTTTGTTTGAAGATATATTTAGCTGTCCCGGTTTTTCAGGTAGAGTTACATATACTCTAGACACTGAATCACCGCTTACCTTTACAATCTCAGTATGATCAGAAGACTGAGACTCTGTAAATCTAAGATGATAGGTTCCTTCTGGGATATTACGAATTGTTATCGGAGTTCTGCCGATTAAATATCCATCTAGGAATATACTAGCACCCCTTGGATTAGAATCTATATCTAAGGTGCCAAAGCTTACTACACCTAGCTTACTGACAGAGTCCCCAGTTCTTATTTTTAAATAAGGGTCTTGTCTGGTAATTCTTGCTGTTGCGATCCTACCATTTACAGCAGTTATCTCTATTTCGCCAACTCTTACAAGAGGTGATTTCATATATTTAGCAAAAGCCTTGTCTCCTGGTTCTTCTTTTCTATAGACATTAAATTTCTGTCCACGAAAGACTCCAAGACCTGCAGTCATAAGATCTAGTGTTTGGCTTCCAACAGAGATGACCTTATACTCAGTATTTAAGTTAGTAGCAAGGATTTGAGCTAAACCGCTTGCCAAAGTCTTGTCTAAATCACCCGGTTTTCCGCTTAACGAGAATTGAATAGATTCTCTACTTAAAAGATTATAAAGTCTTAGTGAGGTCAGGAAAGTATCCCCTTGCGGTACTATCTCGCCGATAACTACGGCATCTACCTTAGGTAGTTGGGGTACTCCTCCCTGATAAGCTTCAAGATATGCTCTTCTGTCGCCAACTACACTCATGACTTGCGACGCTGTTAAGGCATTTACCTCACTTGAAATGTTACTTAGAGATTTATAAAGAGTGCCACTGATTTTTTCTGCATCTGTCCACTGCGAAGTGGTATGAGGTTTTACACCAATTATCGCTACGTCAAAGGCACTTGCGCTAAACGCGAAAGCTAGAACAATCACCATACACCAAAGAACCTTCAATTGCTTGGTTTTTACCATGGGCAAATAATCTCCCTTCTGGGAAAATCCCTTATCTAAGATACCTAACTACACGTTAGTCTTTCCCGTCATACATTATGACCATATCTCAATAGAAACGTTACCAAAATTAGGAGATGAAAACTTGTAAAATATACCATTACTCTTTTATTCTCTTTCTAAAAGATCCAGATAGGCATAGCTGATGATTCCTGCCATTGTAGCAACCTTTCTAAATGTGGTGCTAACTGGAGTTCTGTTTGGATCTGCTTCGTCTTTTTTGGGTGGGATAAAATAACTGATTCCTTCTTGTCCCAAAACATTTTCTGTAATCTCAGTAAGCTGAACAGTTGCATACTTTCTCGCTTTTTCTTGATGCCTTTGTTTAATCAGTGCTAAAAGTACTTCAGCACTACGATTCCAAGGAGACCCCCACCAAACAGGCTCAACCTGTTTAAAAGAAAGGTCTTCTTCGATACAGTCAATAATCTTTAGCATAGCTAAGTCCAAAACATTACTAAACTCTTTCTTTAGCGCCTCGTCTTCAATTCCAGATAAAATGTCATGACCAAAAGCAATGATAGTCGCCTGATAGCCTAAACTATTTCCTACATTGACGCTACCATCAAAAAACTCAGAATAAGGCCACCAATCTTTTGTGTGTACGCCAAAGCGCTTGATTAGATGAGCAGCTACATCTGCTGCAAGGTCGTGATATTTTTTATCACCAGTTACTTGATATGTCCTCATTAACGATGCACCTGCATACGCGTCTCCATTTAGTACATCATGCTCTATGGCATCTGGTCTTTTATAATAGACGCCCTTTACTTCAGGATGTTTCATCTTATCTAAAAAACTTGCGGTACCTATAAGTACATCCTTTGCTGCATCAATTTTGCCAGATTTGTATAAATAGTATAGAGCATCTGCTGAAGCTCCAATCTCGGCTATATCCTTAGTCTCTTTTTCCCCTGGGATAATATAGAAGGGCTGCCCAAGCGCACCGTCTTCGTGCTGCCTTAAATGAGCACTTTTGACTAAACTTTCGACAATATCTAGGGTGTCTTTCCTAGAGTTATCATTAAAAAGAGATCCTGCATATATAGAAAGGGCTGCTTCAAGTGTTGTACAGCTACTTGCCATAGCACCAAGCATCTCATCTTTAATATCGAATTTGGTTTCACTTGACTCGATTAGCTGACTTTGAAAATACTCATTAAATATCTTAAGAAGCGTTCTAGACATTGCCTTGATCTGATTTTGCCATTCAACCATGTTTAATCACCTCGAAAATAGTTGTTTAATGCTATCGGCGATAGTTTCGATGAGAGTTTGCCAAATAATCTCTGCCATAGGCTACTATAGCTAAGGACACAAGTACGCTTAAAATAACCGGAACTAGGAAACTCAGTACAAAACCTATACCAATAACAGCGCCTATATTACAAAACAATTTTTGCCTATAGTGCTTATAAGAATTAGGTCCCCTCGCTTTATCCTTATGTCTTTTGCTCTGCCATTTTTTCATATCGATAACATTCATTATAAACAGCTCCAGTCTTATGTCACAAGAAAGCACTAACAAGGCTTCTTTGTGTTTTCTAGTCTTGATGATTATTCCCTGCTAGTAGTATCTGTTTAAAAACCCGAAAAACAATTAGCTCTGCTCCCTGGCGGCGTTATCAATAGTGCAAAAAAGCTTTTCCTTTCATTTGCCTTCAAGGTAAGGTATTATGTATTTAACAACCAAGAACTCTTAGTAAATCCATATTAACCCTTGTCGGTTACGATTCTATTTATAAAAGAGTGTTGTTGGAGGTGTAAAAACTCAAGCCGTTGCTTGAGGAAAAAACCATGGAAATAATGCGAACCATCGAACTTGGTAAAACCTATCGTGATGGTGAAAAAGAAACAGAGGTACTTCGCGGAATCAATCTAGAGATTGACGAAGGTGAATTTGTCGCGATTGCGGGCCCTTCGGGCTCTGGCAAAAGTACTTTGCTTGGACTTTTAGCTGGCCTTGATAAGCCAACTGTAGGTCAGGTTTTTATCGGAGAAACAGAGATTACAACTTTGCCAGAAAACCGCCTTGCTAAAATCAGAGGCAGGATGCTAGGTTTTGTTTTCCAATCCTTTAACCTTATACCAACATTGACTGCTCTAGAAAACGTTGAGTTACCACTAATTCTAAACGGTATAGCAGATGCAAAAAAAGCTAGAGAACTACTAGATTTGGTAGGACTGACAAATCGAAGTAGGCACTATCCAAATCAGCTTTCAGGTGGAGAGCAGCAAAGAGTTGCTATCGCACGAGCCTTAGTCTGTGATCCTCCGATTATTTTAGCTGACGAACCAACAGGTAACCTTGACAGCAAAAACAGTAAAACAGTGATGGATTTGCTAATTAGTTTGTGCGAAGAGAAGCAGAAAACGATTGTCCTTGTAACCCATGATTTAGATTTTGCTTCCAAAGCCCAAAGAACCGTGCATATCGAAGACGGTAGAATCTCATAGGAGGTTATATCTATGCAACTTGTTGCTTTTGCCATAAAGACATTGCCGGCAGAAGTTAAAAGTAACTGGCAACGATCACTGATTATTATTCTTTGTCTAGCTGTAGGTATTGCCTCTGTCGCTGCTGTCAAGATCTATACAGATTCTGCGATTTCGTACTTTAAAGATAACGTCAAAGAGTTTTTCGGAGCAGATATCACTATTGTTCTTCCAAGTGAGTTAACCAACGATCAACAGAATTTTTTAGATTATCAAAACTTAGGCACTTTAACTTATATCAGTGACTATAATCAGGTAGCGTTTAACCCATTTAACCGGCAAAACAATATGCCAGTGCAAGTTACCGTAATTGACCCAGAGGTTTATCCTCTTTACGGTTCCTTAGAACTTGTCGATAGCAGTAGTTCTAAAGCACTCCTTTCAGAAACACAAGCTGCTATCGTATCTGCCTCACTTTTTGAGCAACTAGAACTAAAGATGGATAGCTTAGTAATCGTAGGAAATACGCCTTATGTAATTCGTGGTATATTACAGGAGACCTCAGTCCCTGATGGATTTATGGGACGCATCTATACTGCAACTCCTCCCCAGGCGGAAATCGGCAATCTTGGTAGTAAGCATGCTTACCTTAAACTAACTGAGGAAAAAGACATAGACACAGCTAAAGAAGAAATTGCTTTCTACTTTGAAGAAGAAACTATCTCTACCTATGTCGAAATATCCTCGCATATTGACACTTCTGCAAAAATCTTAGGTAATGTTGCTTTAATAGCATCTCTAGCATCGCTTTTGCTTGGTGGCCTCGGGGTAGCTAATGTAGCCCAGGTTATTGCAAGACAAAAAATCAAGCAGAGTGCTATTATGAAGTGTGTCGGCGGAAAAACTTGGCAGATTACCTTTTTAATCATTATCCAGATCGCCTTTGTGGGGCTTATTGGTGTTCTTTTTGGTTTTGCCCTAGGATGGGCATTAACTGGTGTTTTACCTACCCTACTTAAAGACATTATCTCAATTAGCATACCAATTAGGCCAAATATAAATGTGTTTTTGCAAGTCTCATTACTAGGATTATTAGTTACAGTCCTTTTTGCACTACTGCCTGTTCTAAGATTTACTAAAATTAGGCCTTTAGCAGTCTACCGAGATGAAAATCCCGAAAGACTACTCTCTAAAAACTCTAAACTGGTTACGGCTTTAATTGTACTCCTTTTAGCTGCAATTTTTGGACTCTTTATTGGGTTTATTATAGACTCCCCTGCAGTTGGCCTTGGCTTTGCCTTCGCTACCTTGATTTTAACAAGTATCTTTCTTGGAATAATCAAGCTGGTTTTAAAGTTAATACTAAAACTGCCGATCTTTTTTGGTACTTCAGCCAAGATGGCGCGGCGTAGCCTACACCGCCAGTATGGCCGCACTTCAGGTGCAATCCTAGCACTCGCTTTTGGTATCAGTGCTATTTTGTTGATTTCATTTATTCAAACTGACGTACTAAACTTTATGCATTCGCTAAGAGATGATCAAGACACACCAAATATCTTTGCACTCCTTGACTCTGAAAGTGGTCCATCGTCTGAGAGTCTGATCGAGTTCTTAGAAAAAGACGATCGCCTAGAAAATGTCACTTCGATGAAAATGCTAACTGCAAGCCTTGAAACTGTAAATAATAGAGTTTACGATGCATCTCAGGCATCAGACCCTAGATCATCAATCTTGGCTAAAGCCTTTCTTATTGGTGCTGTAGATCCAAAAAATATGCCTACAGAACTTAACTATACTAAGGGCAAACTCTTAGAACAAAACAACGAAGTGGTTATGGAAGAATACATTGCCACCTCTTTAGGCCTTAAAGTCGGAGACAAAATAGGCTTTTTAATTGGAGAGAACTTAAGAGAGTTTGACCTAGTTGGCTTTTATAGCAATATGCAAAAAGGAATCAATGTTACAGCGTCTAGCTATGCTACAAACGAAGCATTACAGGGACTTAACCCTGCCTTCTCAACAGAATTGCTCTTTGCTCGAACTAAACCTGGAATTGCAGGCGAGGATGTCATTTCTACACTTAGGGCAAACTTTCCAAACCTAGGCTTTGCTTTTGACGTAGGGCAATTGATTACTCTCTTTGATACCATATTTACTGCGATCAGTCGTTTTATGCAGTTTTTAGGATTCTTTGCTTTAGTCTCTGGTTTAATCATCTTAGCTGGCACTATGATCCTTGCTAAGTGGGAAAAAAGAAAAGAGACAGCTCTTATTCGCTGCCTCGGTGGCACAACTAAAGACGTAATAAATGTACAGCTCTGGGAAAACGGTATCTTAGGCGTCCTTGCTGCAGGAATAGGTATATGGCTCGCTAATATGCTTAGTATGCTCATCAACGTCTACCTATTAGAGATTGAGTTCGTGACACGCCCATTAACTAATCTTTTTGCCTTTGTCTTAGTGCTTTTTGCAGTTATTGTAGTTGGTGCTATCTCCTTATCAGACGTTCTAAAAGAAAGACCTTTAACTGTGCTTCGCAATGAATAAATATAGCCACGGATTTAGGTTGTAGCTATTCTTTATAAAAACAAGGTGTTTAAATTTCTTATAAAGATAATACTCTGGAGGTATAAGTATGGAAGGACCACGTAGCGTTAAAAAAGAGGAACTTCAAGACCTAACTAATTTAATTAATTATGTATTTAGAACTAGTTCAAACAAAGAACCTGATATGCACATCTGTTTTCCCATCTTTATTAGTGAACAAAATCTAGATAATCTCCTAGTATTTGTTGATGAAACAACTCAAAAGCCAGTTAGCCATATGGGTACATGGATTAATGACTTTAATTATTTTGGCGAGCCTATGAAGGTAGGCTACCTTGGCTCTGTATGTACTCATCCTGACTTCCAAGGTCAAGGTCTGGCAAGTAGACTCTTAGACGAGGTCTTTAATCATCTGGAAAATAACGGAGTTGACATTCTCTTAGTTTCTGGAGGCAGAGGTCTTTACCAAAGAGCAGGATGCAAGCGCGTAGGCGAAGTTAAGTGGCATAATATCTCTAAACAAGACACACACCCCAAATTCGATGTTGCTATAGATCCTCCTGTAGAATACCTAAATGAGCTTTGGCTAAATGAGCCAATGCGCACAAAACGTGGTCTAGCTAACTTTAAAACCCTCGTTGAGGCAGCCGCTCTCGCTCGCTGCGTAAACGCTAAATCAAAGGTTTATTTAGCTAAGACAGGAGATACGCCTCTTGCCTATATCCAAGGTCTCCATACAAAAGATGGATCAATTATGATCTACGAGTGGGCAGGAGATAGATCGGTTCTTATAGAATTAGCTTCTTATATTGCCAATACTTGCCAGAATGAGACTAGATGGCCAGTTCCGTCTTGGGAGAAAACGTTACTTAGTTTACTGCCTAGTATTAACGCCAGCGTCACCAAGACAGACACTCTTTCTGGTACCTACAAGATTATCCGTTTTGCTCCATTTATCGATAAAATCTCTAGCTACTTAACCGAACTCTATGGGGCAAAGAAGCTAAGCGGTTTTGATGAAGAAAATAGACAGGTACTCCTATATGAAAATGAAAGAATAGCGTTAAACCCTGAAGACATGCTAACCATGCTTTTAAGTGGTAAATTACCTAACAATCTTCCTCCAAAGATGCAACAGCTATTCGAAAAAGCCCTCCCACTTCCTCTTCCCTGGCCAATTGGGTTTGATTACATCTAAAAAAATTAAATTTAAAATATTTCACCTAGAAGCAACAACTAAGAATCAATAGTTGTTGCTTCTTTTGTTTTGCATAGATTGTCTGTAAAGAAGATTTAAAAACCATAATCGCTTATGTATAAAATGTAGTTTTGTAACCATAATATGTTATACCGTGAGAAATTTGGAAGTATTATTGCCATTTGTTACCAGAATACACTTCGACTAGCCTTTAAGCTAGTTGATTTAAGAAAAGGAAGGAAAGTATATGAGAAAAAACATTTTAGCTGTGTTACTTTTGGTTTTTGTTTTAGTTTTTGGAACTTCTACAAGTGCAATTACTAAAACCGTAAAACTCAACCTCATTGATGGTAGCTATTATGCTTACCTAAAAAGCGCTCCTTTGGCCGTAGATTTTGAAACAAAAATGAACGACCGCTTTTCCTTTGTTGCTGGTGGAAGCATTGGTATACTAGGTATTTTAGGAGCTAATGCCGGACTACGTTACTACATTAATCCAGGAACAATGCAGGGGATATATGGAGAAGGTAGAGTAACTGGACTTGGTGCCTTTTTACTTGGCGGTGGTGTTGTAGTTGGCGGCGCTGGAGTGACTGGTGGATACAAGCATGTTTTTGAAAATGGCTTCACTTTAGACGGTGGCGCTGGAATTGCTTCAATGTTATTTGCCTTTGGAGGCGGTGGAGGCGATTTTGACGGAGGATTCGGTTTCCACCCAACTCTAGATATACGTCTAGGTCTCGGTTATTCTTGGTAAAATAAAAAGAGGGCAATAGCTTTCTCTGTATTTGTTTATTCACTTTTTAAAGAATCTAGAAAATTTAGCCTTGTAACCTAACGCTTCTTTAGATAACATTGATGTCACTTAATCTTATACCACTTTTGCCCACTTAGTTTAGCCTACTCCCACCAAATAAAAAACACCCTGGAATACCTTAACGTGACCCCCTATCCGTTAGATTTTAGTCTAACTTTTGGGGGTCACCTTTCTTTCCATAGGGTGTCTTTTGAGTTTAGTTACGCAAGTTTACTAGCTACTTCTTCTAATTGCTCTACAATCTTGATCTTTTGTGGGCACTTGGACTCACATTGATAACACTGAATGCAACTCTCAGCAGCTTTTTGGTCATTTTTAAGCTTTTCATAGGTGCTTTTAGCTGTATCAAGAAGATCATATACTCTAAAGTAGTTCATTGCCGTGAAGTTTTTCGGGATATCCACACCATTTGGGCATGGCATGCAATAGTTACAACCTGTACAGTACAAATTAGCAAGCCTTTGCTTTTCGCGGAGAATCTCCTCTAAAGTATCCTTCTCTTCCTTGCTTAAGGGTTCAACAATCGAAGCGATACGTACATTTTCTTGTAGCATCTTAAGATCGCTCATACCAGATAAGGCCACATCAACATTGGGGTTACTAAAAACGAATCTTAAGGCCATCTCCGCGCTGCTCTTAGTCCCTTTTGGGATGAGTTTTTGAATCTGCTCAGAAGGTGCTCCAAGTCTGCCTCCACCTACAGGTCCCATAATCGCCACACCTAGGCCTTTGCTTTTAGCATAACTGATCGCCTGTTCATTACTTCTATCTAGAAGATTATACTGAACCAGCATAGTTTCAAAATTACCTGTATCGACTAGTTTAATGAGATTCTCAGGTGTGTCATGAAATGAAAACGAGATATGGCGAATTAGGCCTTCTTCTTTAGCCTTAAGTGCTTCTTCCATAGGACCACCTTTAACATCGATTAAATTTTCATATTTATCGAGGTTAATAGCCCACATATGGTAAAATCGATATAATCTGTATCCAACTTAGTTAAAGAAGTCTCTAAGCGCTTTCTCCAATTAACCCCTGAAGAGTCTTCAATAGGGTTTTTTGTGGAGAGATATACTTTATTTCTGTATCCTTTAAGAGCTTTACCAATTAAGACTTCGCTTTGGCCATCAAGGTAATACAATGCAGTGTCTACATAGTTAATACCAAGCCTAAATCCTTCGCGAAGAAGTGTAACAGCAAAGTCAGGATCTTCGACTGGTAGTCTCATTCCACCAAATCCTAATCTAGATACCTTGACACCAGTATTTCCAAAGTCTTGATACTGCACTAAAAAGTCCTCCTAATTTACACAATCTTTATGGCTTGTTTGGTTTTTTGCGACTTGTAGATAGCATCTTGAATTTTCATAACAGCTAGCGCCTCTTCTGGTTTAACAAGAGGTTCTTTACCTTGAATTACACAATCTATAAAGTGCGCAATCTCAGCTTGATAACCGTTCAGGTTGGAATTTCTGCGTACAACCTGGTTAACATTAACTCTATCATATGCTTCATTAACAATGGTTACAGGTTTACCTGCGTGGAAAACAGCTCCAGCTTTAGAGCCATAAACTTCAGTACCGAAAATTTCGTCTTCCATGATATTCATTAGCCAGCTCGTTTCTAAGCTTACGGTTGCGCCGTTTTTCATTTTCACTAAACCAAAGGCAGCATCTTCAACCTGGTAATCTTTAGGATCAAAGTCGCCCCAGTTATTCAAACAACCTTTATGAGCAATTTCATTATAGCTTGAACCCAAAACTACATCAGGCTCATGATTATTCATTAGATACAAAGTTAGGTCCAATGCGTGAGTTCCAATATCAACTAAAGGACCGCCACCTTGTTTTTCAAGATTTAGGAAATCTCCGCGTGCAGGTACGCCTCTTCTGCGAGTAGCAATAGCTTTAGCATAGTAGATATTGCCAAAATCACCGGCTTCAATATGTCTTTTTAGAGCTTGAATCTCCGGATCAAAACGCCACTGATAACCTATCGTGAGCAGCTTACCGCTTTTTTTATAGGCTTTAATCATTTCTTCTGCTTCCTCAGCAGTTTTAGCCATTGGTTTTTCACAGATAACATGTTTCCCGGCTTCTAATGCTGCAATGGTTGCAGGTGCATGAGCGTAGTTTGATGTGCAAACACTTACCACATCAATTTCTTCCATAGCAACCAAGTCGTTGAAGTCTGTAAAGACATGTTCAACGCCAAGTTCCTTAGCTCTTTTTTCAGCTCTTTCGGGAATAATATCGCACAGGGCGTAAATCTCTACTTTATCACTTACATTTAAATATCCAGGTATGTGGGCACCTTTGGCGATGCCTCCTACTCCAATAATTCCTACTTTCAGTTTACCTGACAATCTAAAGATCCCCTTTCGGCTTGTTTTAACTGTTTACTTACACCATATCGCCTCAATCTCCTTTCGCAAACGTAAATTATTTGCCTTTAAGTCTCATCGAAAACTGATAGTAGCAACTTTGTAACAGAGCCATACTTTAGCTCGGCCACTCTCTAGGTTTTTTTGCTTGCATAAAATAAGTAAATAGAATCACATTAATAGGTGAAGTTAGACTAGAGGATTTTTAAGAAGGGGGTAAGAGCGTGGAATTGAAAGACAACCTAGATGTCTTTGGTAGTAAACATGAACCCTACTGGCTAAGTACTATTGAAAGAGATGATTACCCTAGCCTAGAGGAGGATTTAAACATAGACGTTGCAATTGTGGGCGGAGGCATAACTGGTATTACGTCCGCATTCTTGCTAAAGAAAGCAGGTTTAAAAGTTGCTGTTTTGGAATCCACTAAGCTCTTTAACGGTACAACAGGGCATACAACTGCTAAGCTGACTTCCCAGCACGGACTAATCTACGACAGGCTATTAAATCATTTTGGCGAAGAAAAAGCCCGGCAATATGCCGCAGCTAACGAAGATGCTATTAGGTTTGTGACAGAGCTTGTTAAGGAGAAAAACATCGACTGTGACTTTGATATTTTGCCTGCTTATATCTACACTCTAGACGAAAAGTATCTCGATAAGATCAAAAGA